>JADLBN010000271.1 GCA_020847675.1 Burkholderiales bacterium
CGCCCATCGCACGGGCGACACGTCCCGGCGTGCCGAACAGGTTGCCGAGCACGGGAATCGTCGCGCCCGACGGGCCGCGGCGACCTCCGGCCGGCGACTCGAACAGGATCGCCGGTCCGCCCTTGCGCAGGACACGGTCGCAGAACGCGGTCATCTCGAGCCGCGGATCGACGACCGCGCGCACGCGCGCGAGTTCGCCGTCGCGTTCGAGCTGGTCGAGGAAATCGCGGAGATCTCGGTAGGCCATGGCTCGTTCCGGTGCGGATTGCGGGCGATTCTAGCCCTTCCCCGGTCGGCGGCGTCCGAGGGCGGTCGCGCGGGAGACGAGCCGCGGGATCTCCGCGGCGCGACCCGGTGCCACCGATCCGCTTCCGGCGCTCCGGCATCGGCGAAGTTGTTTCGCCGCCGCTTCGCCCCTCGGTGCGGGATCCCCGCTCCCCGCTCTTGTCACCTGTTGCCTGTCACCTGTTGCCTGTTCCCTGTACCCTGTCGGCCGATGCCCCCTGCCTCGTTCGCCCGCGCCCGCAACCTCGTCTTCGCGATCGGCCTCGCGGGCTACGTGCTCTCGTTCTTCCACCGCACGGCGCCTGCCGCGATCGCGGGCGAGCTGCAACGCGAGTTCGACATCCCCGCGACGGTGCTGGGCACGCTGGCCGCCGCATACTTCTACGTCTACACCTTGCTGCAGATTCCGGCCGGCGTCCTGGCCGACACCGTGGGTCTGCGGCGGCTCCTTGTCGGGGGACTGCTCGTCGCCGGCGCCGGCTCGCTCGTGGTCGCGCTGGCACCGACCTGGGAGGTCGCCGCGGCCGGGCGCGCGCTGGTCGCGGTCGGCGTCTCGGTCGCGTTCCTCGCGGTCCTCAAGATCAACGCGACCTGGTTCGAGGCGCGCCGCTTCGCGACGCTTACCGGCATCACGATGTTTGCCGGCAACTTCGGCGCGGTGATCGCCGGCGCGCCGCTCGCATGGGTCGTCACGTACACATCGTGGCGCTCGGTGTTCGTCGCGCTCGCCGCGCTGTCCGTCGCGCTTGCCGCAATGACGTGGTGGCGAGTACGCGACCGGCCGGAGATGCTCGGCTTCGCTCCCGTCGCGCCGACTGCGCCCGAGCGCGCGAGGCTCGACTGGCGTTCAGCGCTCGTCACGGTGCTGCGCAATCGCGCGATCTGGCCGGCGTTCGTCGTCAACCTGGGCGTCGGCGGCTGCTACCTCGCGTTCGGGGGGCTGTGGACGGTGCCGTGGCTCGAACACGCCTATGGCTATTCGCGCGTCACCGCGGCCGAGCACGCGAGCCTGCTTCTCCTGGGGGTCGCGATCGGCGCCGTCGCGATCGGCGCCGTCTCGGACCGGATCGGCAACCGCCGCGTCGTGATGCGCGTGTTCACGTTCGCGTTCGCGGCCTCGTGGCTGCCGTGGCTCCTGCACGCAGCCTGGCCGCCGTGGGCGACGCTCGCGTGGTTCTTCCTGATGGGGCTCCTGATCCCCGGCTTCACGCTGACGTGGACGATCGCGAAGGAGGCGAACAGGCCGGAGCATTCCGGAATCGCCACCTCGGTCGTCAACACCGGCATCTTCCTCGGCACCGGCATCCTGCAGCCGCTCGTCGGCTGGGCGATCGACCGCGGCCGCGCATCGGGCGACCTTCCGGGCGCGTGGACGCTCGGCATCGCGATCCTCGCGGGATCGGCTGCGGTGGGCGCGCTCGCCTCGCTCGCGGTCCGCGAACCGAAGTGAAGGTTCAGATCACCGGATTCGAGGCGCCGTCCATCGGAACGATCGCGCCGGACACGTAGCTCGCGGCATCCGAGGCGAGGAACACCGCGACGGCCGCGATCTCCTCCGGCGCGGCGAGCCGGCCGAGCGGGATGCGTTCCTGCATCCGCGCCAGGATCTCGTCGGGCGCGCGGCCGGTCATGCGCGCCTCGGCCGCGAGGCCTTCCTGGACTCGGCCAGTGAGCGTGCCGCCGGGGTTGATCGCGTTGACGCGGACCCCCTTCGGTCCATACGCGGCCGCGAGCCCCGTCGTCGCCAGCATCAGCGCCGCGTTGGCTGCGCCCCCGGGAAGGTGCACCGGGCTCGCGACCTTGCCGCCCTGCCCGATGACGTTGACGATCGCGCCGCGGCCCCGCGCGCCCATCGCGCGCACGACGAGGTCGGCGACCTGGATGTAGCTGAAGAACTTCGCGTCCATCGCGTCGCGCCAGGCCTGCGCAGAGAGTTCGTCCGGCGGATAGCGCTTCGCGGCGCCGGCGCTCTGCACAAGCACGTCGATGGCGCCGAGCGCACGCGTCGCCTCGTCGACCGCGCGCTTCGCCTCGTCGGCGCGAACGAGGTCGGCCTCGACTGCGACCGGCCGGTGCGCCGACGGCGGCATCGAAGCGAGCGCCGCATCCAGATTCACCCGCGAGCGCGAGACCATGACGACCCGCGCGCCCTCGGCGGCGAACGCCCGCGCGCAGGCGAGCCCGATGCCCTTGCTCGCGCCGGTCACGAGCACGGCGCGGTCTTCGAGTCCCAGCTTCATCCCTTCTTCTCCTGCCGCGGCGGCCCGCGGCTAACGACGCGCGGGTATCGCCGCACCGCGCGCCCCGAGCCACGGTTCCAGCGCGCGCCACGCCGCGAGCTTCTCGTCCAGGGGTCGAGTGTACGCCGGACTGGTCGAAGGCAGCGCGACGGTCGCGTAGCCCGCGTCGCGCCATCGCGGCAACGCCCGGGCCGCCGTGTGGCCGTTGAACGCGACGACCTCGATGTACGGCGACGCGCGCCGCACGCGCGCGACCTCGGCCCGTACCGCGTTGCGGATCGCCTGGTCGCTCGATCCGGTACGTTCGCAGGCGACGATCGTGTCCCAGAGCGCGACGCCGCGTCGCGCGATGCGGTCGAGCCGCTCTGCGTAGGGAAGCGACGGCAGCGGCTCGTCGAGCAGCGCGGCCATCACCGGCCAGAAGTGGTTGCGCGGATGCGCGTAGTACTGACCGGCGGCGAGCGACGCCACGCCGGGAAAACTCCCGAGCACGAGGATGCGAGCCTTGCGCGGAAGCACCGGATCGAGGCCGCGCGCCGCCGTCGGACTCGCGGAGCGGGCGTCTGAAGACATTCCCGCGCCAGGCGCGTTTCGCCGACCCACGCTACAGCGACCTCGGCCACGCACCCGCCCTCACGGCGTAGTCGGCGACGGTACCCGCGAACACTGCGAGGCCGAGCCAGTGGTTGTGCAGGAACGCGCGGAAACACCGGTCGCGATCGCGGTCGCGTATCAGCCACAGGTGATACGCGGCACAGGCCAGCGCCGCGAGCAATCCGAGGAAGTAGATCGGCCCGAGGTCCATCAGGCGGCCGACCCAGACCATGCCCGCGACGTAGCCCGCGTAGCACAGACCGACGGCGGCGACGTCGAAGCGGCCGAACGTGATCGCCGAGGTGCGCATGCCGAGCCGGAGGTCGTCGTCGCGGTCGACCATCGCGTACTCGGTGTCGTAGGCCACCACCCACAGGAGATTGATCGCAAGCATCTCCCATGCTGGCGGCTCGGCGCTGCCGCGCACCGCGGCGACCGCCATCGGGATGCCGAACGAGAACGCGATGCCGAGGAACGCCTGCGGCAGGGCGAAGAAGCGCTTGAAGAACGGGTACGCGATGGCGATGGCGAATCCCGCGAACGACAACAGGATCGTCGCCCGGTTGGTGAACAGGACCAGCACGAACGCCGCGGCCGCGAGCGTGGCGCCGACCGCGAGCGCCTCGCGGCCCGAAACCTCGCCGGTCACGAGCGGACGGCCGCTGGTGCGCTTCACGTGCGCGTCGTAGCGCCGGTCGGCCCAGTCGTTGAATGCGCACCCCGCAGAGCGCGTGAGCACCGTGCCCAGCGTGAAGATCAGCACCAGCGTGACCGGCGGTGCGCCGCGGGCGGCGATCCACAGCGCCGTCAGCGTCGGCCACAGCAGCAGCAGGATGCCAATCGGCTTGTCGAGCCGGACCAGCCGCTCGTACGCGTCCAGCCGCTCGAGCAGCGTGCGCGGCGGCGCGCGGGTCCCTTCGCCGTCCATCGCCGCCGGCTCAGAACGCGAGCGGCATCTGACGCCGCGGCGCGCGCGGGGCGGCCGCCTCGAGGAAGGCCTGCGGCGTCGGGTAGGCGAGCCGGACGCGAAGCTCGCGCTTCAGCCGGTCGTTCGAAAGGCGCCTCGACTCGTTCATGAACGACAGCAGCACCGGCGCGATGCGCGCCTCGGCCTCGTCCCAGTCCACGCGCGGCGGGCGCGGCAGCTGGTGCGCGTCGGCGAGCGCGTCGAACCACTCGCCCATCTTCAACTCGGAGTCGTCGGTCGCGTGGTAGGCGCGGTTGGGCCGCCCGAGGAACAACGCGGCCACCGCGGCGCGCGCGAGATCGTCGGCGTGGATGTGGTTGGTGTAGACGTCGTGCTCGGCGGAGAGCACCGGCGTGCCCTGGCGGACGCGCTCGAGCGGCAGGCGCGAAGACGCGTAGATGCCCGGCGCGCGCAGGATCGCGAGCGACACGCCGTTGCGGGCCGCCCACGCGCGCAGGCGGTCCTCGGCGTTCACGCGCCGGCGCGCGCGCGGCGACTGCGCGCGGCGAGGCCGCGTTTCGTCGATGCGTGCTCCGGCGCAGTCGCCGTACACTCCCGTGGTGGAGATGTACACGAATCGCCGTGGTATCCTGCGCGCCTTCGCGAGCGCGGCCAGCAGGCGCCCGGTGCGCGGGTCGCCGCGCCCTTCCGCGGGCGGCGGCGCGAAGTGCATCACCGCACCTGGCGCCGTGCGCAACCTCGAGAGCGCGCGCAGGTCGTCGAGGTCTCCGATGAGCGGCACGATGCCCCTCGCCCGCAGTCTCGCGACGTCGTCGGCGTTCCGCGTGAGTCCGATCAGGCGCGCGCGGTCGCCGAGCAGGTTCGCCGCGCGCATCGCGACGTCGCCACAGCCCACGATGAGAATGCGGATCATCGAAATTCGGGGTCAGTCGAGTTTTCGCGGCTGAAGCTTCCCGCACGCCTGCCGGATGTCGACCGCGCAAACTCGACTGACCCCGAATTTGGCGCACTGCCGACGGAAACGCGACTCTGACCCCGATTCCCGCCCGACGACCGACATGACGTTCGAGGTTACCATAAGGCCCGGCGAGCACGCGTTCGCGTGCGAGGCCGACGAGACGGTTCTCGAAGCCGCGATGAGGGCCGACCTGCTCCTGCCCTACGGCTGCCGCAACGGCGCCTGCGGCACCTGCAAGGGCAGGATCCTGTCGGGCCGCGTCGACTACGGCCCGCACCAGCCCTCGACGCTCACCGACGACGAGAAATCGCGCGGCTACGCGCTCTTCTGCTGCGCGACGCCGCTGACCGACCTCGCCATCGAGGTCCGCGAAGTTCGCCGCGCCGGCGACATCCCGGTCAAGCGGCTGCCCTGCCGGATCGAGTCGATCGACAAGCCCGCCGGCGATGTCGCCATCGTCCGGCTGAAGCTTCCCGCGTCCGAGCGCCTGCAGTTCCTGCCCGGCCAGTTCGTCGACTTCCTGCTGAAGGACGGCAGGCGCCGCAGCTTCTCGATCGCCAATCCGCCGCACGACGACGCGCTGATCGAACTGCACGTGCGCCACATTCCCGGCGGGCTGTTCACCGATCCGCTCTTCACGCAGTTCAAGGGACGCGAGATCCTGCGCCTCGAGGGGCCGCTCGGCACCTTCACGCTGCGGGAGGAAGCCGACAAGCCGATGATCTTCGTGGCCGGCGGCACCGGCTTCGCGCCGATCAAGGCGATGATCGAGCACGCGCTGCACCACGGAATCGACCGGCCGATGGTGCTCTACTGGGGAGCGCGCGCGAGGAAGGACCTCTACCTGCCTCACCTGCCCGGACGCTGGCAGTCGGAGCACCCGCAGTTCACGTTCATCCCGGTGCTCTCCGATCCGCTGCCCGCGGATGCGTGGCCCGGCCGCACCGGCTTCGTCCATCGCGCGGTGATGGAGGATTTTCCCGATCTCTCGGGCTATCAGATCTACGCCTGCGGCGCCCCGGCGATGATCGACGCGGCGCGACGCGACTTCACGGCGCTGTGCAAGCTCCCGGACGACGAGTTCTTCGCGGACAGCTTCACCTACGCGGCGGAAGCCGAAGCGCGGCGCTGACGCCGGGAAGCGGGAACGATGCGTGGCGCATCGCCGCGCTCACGCCAGCAGCCGCGCCAACGCCTCCGGCGAACGCCAGTCCGCGCCGCAGACGAATCGCGGCAGCAGGAAGCGGGAGTCCCCCGGCACGACGAGCCTGGGTTCGGTCGTGAACGCCGCAGCGCACACGCCCGCCCCGACCGACGGCAGGTAGTCGCGCGCGAGGAACGCATTGTGGTGGCCGAAAGGGTAGGCGAAGTACGGCAGCGAGCGCCCGCGCGTCGCGCTCCACAGATACGCGGAGGCGTCGCGGACCTGCGCGTCCGCGTCGGTTGCGGTGTCCACCTGCGCGAAGTCGCCGCGCGCGCCGCGCGAATGCCGCACGGCCGCGAGCGCCGGGTGCAGGTGGTCCCAGCTGTGGTTGGCGATCGCGATCAGACCCGACTCGATCGCCGGAAGCCACCACGACTCGGAAAGCGCGCCGGGCGCGAGCCAGGTGTACGTCGCGTCGGCGCTCGCCTCCATCGCGAGGCGTCCCTCGGGCGAGGCGATCACGAAGCTGGTCGCATGGAGCCGCGGCTGTGCGCCGGGCCGCCGCGCCGCGAAATCGCGCATTGCGCCGGCGAAGCTCCGCTGCGGACCCAGCTCCGGATGCACGACGTCGTCGACGTCGTAGACCGGCCCGTCGTCGAAGGTGAGCGCGACGAGCCGCTCCTTCGAGTCTTCGGCGTGCGCGGCGACGAGATCGGACAGCGGCACGATCGTCCAGCCGAGGTTGGTGAGGAGATCGAGGTCGCGCGCGAACGCGACGTGATCGTTCACCTCGTAGCCGGCTCCGACGACGTGGTGCGAGTGGTAGGCGAGGATCGCGAGCGGCATCAGGCGGATCGCCCGCCGAGTTCGGCGAGCGCCAGCTTGAGCGCGGCGGCGAGGTGGGCGTTGGCCTCGTCGATGCGGCCGAGGCGGGCCTGCATCTCGCCCAGCATCACCCGCGTGCGCCAGTGGTCGGCGAGCGCGAGGCTCGCCTCGTAGTAGGTCTGCGCCTTGCCCCACAGTTGCGCGCGCTCGCACAGTCGGCCGAGCGTGAAGAGCAGCGTCGCGTCGTCGCTGTGCTGCGCGAGCCAGCGCTCGGCGATCTCGAGCTGGCGCGCGTCGTCCTCCGGCTTCGCTTCCGCGAACTGGGCGACCAGCGCCGGATCCCAGTGCCGGTCCAGGCTGCGTGCCAGGAGTTCCACCGCGTCGCGATCCCGCCCGAGCCGCACGAACCCCGCGGCCGCCGCGCGGGCGACGCGAGGATGGAGGCGGTCGGCTTCCGGCAGCCGGTTCCAGTAGTCGCGAAGCCCCGCGCCGTCGTGCGCGAGGCCGACCAGCGCATCGGCGTGGGCGCTCGCGCGCACCATCGCACCCTGGTCGGCGTCGTAGACTTTGCGCTTCACGAGCTGGTCGACGACCGCGGGAATCTCTGCGGGACGGCCGGCCGAAGCGAGCGCGCGCAGCGAGAGCCGCAGCGCCGCGGTGTGCGAACCCGCCTCGCGCCTGAGCGCGTCGAGCTTCGCCAGCGCCTCGCCCGGCTGGCCCTGCTCGTTCGCCATCTCCGCCTCGAGCATCAACCGCGGCACCGTGAGGCTTCCGACCTGCGCGTCCGGACGCGCAAGCAGCGAGGCCGCGGCGCCGAAGTCGCGCATCTCGAGCGCGGCGCGCGCGCCGATCAGCGCCGGGAGCCCGCCCGAACGCGGCAGCGCGAGCGCGTCGTCCGCGAGTTCCCGCGCGCGGCCGAAGCGCCCTTCGAGCAGCGCGACGAGCGCCGCGTCCTGCCTGGTCCGCGCACGTTCGATCTGCTGGCGCAGGCGCTGCGCCCGGACCTCGCGCGGCATCGCGGCGATCCGCGCCGCGAGGCGCAGGATCGCGTGCAGCGCGAGGAACGCGAGGAACGTGCCCAGCACGAACACCGTGAACGACATCTCGACGCGAAGCGGCGGCAGCACGAACTGCACGTACCCGGCATCGGCCTTCGCGAGCAGCGCGAAGCCGACCGCGAGCGCGGCGATCAGGACGAACGCAGCGAGCAGGCGCATCGCGATCGCTCAACCGCAGGAGTTGCCGCGGGCGTTCATGGCCGGCCGCGGGGCGCGTCGGCGCGCGCCTCCTGCGCGACGCGCAGCGCCCTCGCCGCGTCGAGGCTCCGCGCGAGCTCCGGCAGTTCGGCGGACATCGTCGCCGACGACATCAGCGCGAGCGAGGCGAGCGCGGCCGCGACCGGCTTCGCCCTCGCGTCGAAGTACTGCCGGAGCCACGCGTCGGCCGCCTTGACGTCCGCGCGGAACGCCGCATCGTTGCGCGCGATCAGCGCGAGCCGGGCCGACAGGAGCCGCAGCCGCAGGTTCTCGCGCAGGTAGTACTGCTGCGGCGGCGCGAGGAGCGGCGGCTCCGGCCGGTCGCTCACCTCGACCCGCACCAGCGACTTGAAGTCCGCCCACGCCTCGCGCAGGAACCGCGACCACGCTGGCGCTTCGGCCAGCGGGGGCGCGGGCACCGGCGGAGGCAGCCGGTCGTCGCGTGCGAGCGGCATCGCGTCGATCGACTGGATCGCCGCGTCGAGCCGTCCCGCGAGGCCGGCCGTGTCGACGTAGGGCACTGCCTTGAGTTTCTCGAGGTCCGCCGCGATCGCGCGGCGCAACGGAGCGAACTTCGGGCGGTCGAGCCGCGCGAGCTTGCCGTCGGCGAGTTGCAGCGCGGCGATCGCGGCCGGCACGTTTCCGGCGATCGCGAGCTGCTGGCTCGCGAGCGAGAGGATCTGCTCGACTTCGACCACCGCGAGTTCGTCGCGCGAAGGCGCGAGGTCGCGGTAGAGCGTCTCGAGCGACGCCTGCTGCGACTGCGACTCGGCGAGCCGGGCCTCGAGCAGCGCGAGCTTGGCCTGGGCCTCGCGCAGGTCGCCCGCCATCGCGGCGTCGCGCGCCTTCGCCTGCGCTTCCGCGCCGTCGTTGACCGCGAGGCGGGCCGCGACCTCGCCGCGCAGGGCGGACAGCTCGCGCCGTGCGTCCAGCCAGGCAAGCGCGACGCCGACGGCGAGGATCGCCACCGCCGCGATGCCGATCCTGCGCACGCGCTCGGCCGGACCGGAGCGCGGGGCGTCCGCCCGCCGCTGCCGGTCGGCCTCGGGAAGATCGACGCGGTCGGCAGGTGCGCTCACCTCGGGGATTCTAGCAGCGGCGGGCGCACGGCCATCCGGAACCCGCGCGCGTTTGGGATTACAATGCCGGACCGCGCGGCCGTCGCCCCGCGTCGCTCCGCCCCCCGTGAACGGACTGACGTTGCTCGCGCTGATCGCGCTCGCGATCGGCATCGTGTTCGCGTATCGCGCGGGCCGCATCGCGGGCCGTCGCGAGGCGAGTGCCGGACCGCCGCCGTTCTCGCTCCCGCAGGTCGCCGTGACGAACTCGACCGCCGACGCACCGGCGCAACCCGTTCCGCCCGTCGGTGCGCCGGACGCAGTCGATGTCTCGCGCGCCGCGGAAGCTTCGGCCGAGGCCGAACGCCTGCGCCTCGCTTCGCAGGTCGCGGACCTGTCGGCCGCGCGCTACGAGCGCGACGCGTTCGCCGAGGACCGCCGCGCGCTCCTGTCGGCGCTGGCCGACGCGCGAGGCGAGACCGCCCGCTACCGCCAGCTCGTCGTCGACTTCGAAACCAACGCGCCACCAGCGATCCTCGGCGGACCGGGATCGCCGGACGACCTCAAGCTGATCGTCGGGATCGGGCCGATGCTCGAACGGATGCTGCAGCAGCTCGGCGTCACGACGTTCCGCCAGATCGCCCGCTGGACCGAGCACGACATCGACGCCTTCGACGCGAAGCTCGCGGAGTTCCCCGGACGCATCCGCCGCGACGGCTGGGTCGTTCAGGCGCGCGCGCTGCACCAGAGCAAGTACGGCGAGCGCGCGTGACGAAGCCGGCCGACGCGCCCCACGCGGCCGGTCACGCGCTGTCGCACGCGTACCTGCCGATGGCGATCCTGTGGCTCATCTGGGGCTGCAACTGGCCGGTGCTGAAACTCGGCGTCACCGAGATTCCGCCGCTCACGTTCCGCGCCATGACGCTGCCGCTCGCCGCGGCCGGGATGTTCGCGGTGGCGCGGCACGCGGGCGAAACTGTCGCGATTCCTCGCGCCTGGTGGGGCAAGGTGGCGGTGCTCGCGTTCTTCAACATCGCCGGCTGGAACGGGCTCGTGCTGTTCGGCGTGCAGCAACTGCCGGCCGGCCGGAGCGCGATCCTGGGCTACACGATGCCGGTGTGGTCAACGCTCATCGCGCTCCTCGTTCTGCACGAACCGCTCGGCCGCCGGAAGGCGACCGGACTGGTGCTGGGAATGATCGGCATGGCGCTGCTCCTCGGCGAGGACTTCGCGCTCATCGGGCGCAGCCCCTTCGGCGCGTCGATGGTCCTCGGCGCGGCGATCCTGTGGGCGATCGGCACCGTGCTGCTGCGCAAGTGGAAACCTCCGATCGCGCAGAACGCGCTGTCCGGCTGGATGATGCTGCTGGGCTGCGCGCCGCTGGTCGTCGCCGCGCCGTTCTTCGACGACACGGCGCTCCCGGCGAGGCTCGCGGACCTCTCGTGGCACGCGTGGTTCGCGCTCGTCTACAACGTCTTCCTCGCCGGCACGATGGCGAACCTGGCGTGGTTCACGCTCGCGCGCACCTTGCCGGTCGCGGTGTCGGGGCTCGTGTCGCTGCCGGTGCCGGTGGTCGGGGTGTTCGCCGGCATGGTCGTGCTGGGCGAGCGCCCCGGAACGGCGGAGTGGCTCGCGCTCGGCTTCGTGCTGGCCTCGCTCGTCGCGGTGCTGTGGCCCGCCAAGGAGCGCGCCGCGGCCGCACCGACGGCGCCGGACTGATCCGACGGATGGAAGTCCGGGGTCGTGCCCGGGTCCGATCTCAGGAGGACGCCGCGGCGATCGCGTCGTGGTCGCGCGCGAGGTCGACCGGCGCGCCGGATTCGGACGACGCCTTGAGTGCAAGCGTCGCCGCCAGCGTGCGCGCCGCGTCGGCGCCCGACGCGAGCGGGGCCTCGCGGCCCTCGACTACCGCGACGAAGTGCCGGATCTGCTCGAAGTAGGGATCGCGGTCGAAGCCCTTGACCGGCGTCGGACCGATGGCCTGGTTCCAGCTCCCGTTCGCCGGGTCGCGATGACGCCACACGCGCAGCACCGGAAACTCGAGCGCGCCCGCGGTGCCGACGATGCGATAGCCGTTCTCGCCCGAATAGGGGAAGAGCGGACTCTCGCCCAGGCCCTGCTCGATGGTCCACGGGCTCGCTGCCGCGTCGGTGACGAGGATCGTGCCCAGCGCGCCGTTGGCGAACGAGAGCACCGCCGCCGCGGTGTCCTCGACCTCGAATCCGCGGATCGCGCGGCTCGCGCGGCCCTGCACGCCCGCGATCTCGCCGACCAGGAACCGGAGCATGTCGACGTCGTGGATCAGGTTGATGAGCACCGGCCCGCCGCCCGCGGTCCGCCGCCAGGCCGCGTCGAAGTACGCGTCGGGCTTGCGCGCGGCCCACAGCATCGTCGCGCCGACCACGCGGCCCAGCTCGCCGTCGCCGACGATCCGCCGTGCCTCCTGCGCCTGCGTGTGGTGGCGGCGGTGGTGCCCGACCAGCAGCACGACGCCGGCCTTCTTCGCCTCGCGGACCAGAACGCAGGCGTCGGCGACCGTGTCGGCGACCGGCTTCTCGACGATCATGTGCACACCGGCCCGCGCGCAGTCGACCCCCATGGGAACGTGGAGGCGGTTCGGCGTCGCGATCACCACCGCATCGGGCTTCGCCTCGTCGAGCAGCGCGCGGTGCGACGTGAAGGCCGGCACCGCCGGCGGCAACCCCGCGATCTCGTCGCGCGGAAGCGTGTCGGCGACGCCGCAGAGTTCGGCGTCCGGCGACGCGGCGAGCGTCGCGATGTGGCGCCTCCCGATCAGGCCGGCGCCGATCACGCCCACGCGCAGCCTCTTCATCGCGCAATCGCCCGAAGGAGTCGTGGGGCGGCGGCCGCCGGCAGGCGCGCGGTCTCGCCTACGCGAGCTCGGGAATGAGCGTGAGAAGCGGCCTGCCCGCGAACCACGCGTCGAGGTTCGCCTTGCACAGGTCGCCCATCGCCTTGCGCGTCTCGCGCGTCGCGCTGCCGACGTGCGGGAGCAGCACGACGTTGTCCATCGCGAGCAGCGCCTTCGGCACCTGCGGCTCGTCGGCGAAGACGTCGAGCCCCGCACCCCCGAGCGTGCCCTGCTCGAGCGCGGCGACGAGCGCCGGCTCGTCGATGATCGAGCCGCGCGCGATGTTGACGATCGTGCCCTTGCTGCCGAGCGCGGCGAGCACCTTCGCATCGACGAGGTTCTTCGTCGCCGGGCCGCCGGGGCAGGCCACGATCAGGAAATCCGACTCCGCCGCCAGCGCGACGAGGTCGGGCACGAACCGCCACGCCACGCCCTGCTGCGCCTTGCGGCCGGTGTACGCGATCTGCATCCCCATCGCCGCGAGCCGCTGCCCGATCGCCTTGCCGATGCGGCCCAGCCCGAGGATGCCGACCTTCTTGCCGCCGAGCTTCGCCGTGAGTTCGGGTCCGCGCTTCACCCATTCGCCGGCGCGCACGAAGCGGTCGGCCTTCGCGAAGCCGCGGCCGGTCATCAGCACCAACCCGACCGCGGTGTCGGCGACGTCCTCGGTCAGCACGTCGGGCGTGTTGGTCACCCTGATGCCGCGCCCGCGGCAGTAGTCGACCGGCACGCCGTCGTAGCCGACGCCGAACACCGAGATGATCTCGAGCTTCGGCAGCGCGTCGAGCAGGTCGGTCGGCGTGACCGTGCCCCCGCCCTGCACCAGTCCCCGGATCGCCCCGGACGCCGCGCGCAGGAGTCCTGCCTTGTCCGCCGCCTGCGCGTAGTCGTGGCAGCGGTAATCCGCCTTGAGCGGATCGTAGAGGAACGGCGGCAGCGGGGCGGTGACGATCACATCCGGTGCGCTCATGGTCCCTCGGTCCTGTCGTTCGTTGGTCGCTTTCGAGCCCATTCTAGCAATCCGGCGATGAGACCGGCGTCGGCACCAGGCGTCAGGCGCGCGTCCAGCCCTGCCGCGCGGGCGCGCTCGACGATGCGCCCGTGCGGCGCGAACGCCGGCAGGCGCGCGAGCTTCGCGAGTCCGGCGGCGCCGACGGCCTGGACGAGGTTGTCGACGCCTTCCGAGGAAGTGAGCGTGAGCGCGTGGGCGCGACCGGCGTCGATCGCCTCGACGAGCGCTTCGGCTCCACCCGATGGCACGGCCCGCCGGTAGCAGGCGACGACGTCCACGCGCGCACCACGCTGCCTCAGCGTGTCGGCGAGAAGTTCGCGCCCCCCCTGTCCCCGGAAGACGATCGCGCGCTTGCCGCGCACGTCAGCGAGTTCGGGCAGCGCGAGCAGGCCCTCGCTTTCGTAGCGCTCGCGAGGAATGTGCACGTCCGGCACGCCGACGCCGGCCAGAGCCTCCGCGGTGCCCGGCCCCGGGGCGAACGCCTGCACCCGCGCGGGCCAACTCCCGACCGCCGGCGCTCCGAACTCGGCTGCGTTCGCGGAGACGAAGAATGCGAAGTCGTACGACGCGATCGCCGCGTGCGCTCTCGCGAGCAGGGCCGGGTCGTCCGGAGGCAGGATCACGATCGCGGGCCAGGCGATGGGCGAGGCGCCCAGCGCCGCGAGTTTCTGCGCGAACGCCCCCGCCTGTCGTGCCGGCCGCGTCACCACGACACCGATACCGGCGAGCGGTCCCCGCGCCGCCGGGCGCGGATCGAGCGGGTGGACGTTCATCCCGCGATCAGCCGCGCCGCGCCGCGCGCCAGGAACTCGTCGGCGAGCGAAAGGCCGAGCGCCTCGGCGGCAGCGGCGTCCTCGACGCGCTCGTCGCGTTCGCCGCGGATCACCTCGCGTCCGTCGACACCCGCGACGAGGCCGCGCAGCCACAACCGCTCGCCGGACCACTCGCCGTAAGCCGCGAGCGGCGTGCGGCAGTTGCCGGAGAGCGAGCGCGCGAACGCGCGCTCGGCGGTGACCGCGAGCGTCGTCGCGAGGTCCGCAAGCGGCGCGAGCACATCCGCGAGGTCGGGCCTGTCGCGGAGGCACTCGATGGCGAGCGCGCCCTGGCCCGCGGCCGGCAGGCTCTCGTCGGGCGCGAGGAAGTCGGCGATGCGATCGGCGAGCCCCAGGCGCTTGAGTCCCGCGGCGGCCAGCACGATCGCGTCGAACTGCCCCTCGTCGAGCTTGCGAAGGCGCGTGTTCACGTTGCCGCGCAAAGGCTGCATCGCCAGGTCCGGGCGGCGTTCGCGCAACTGCGCCTCGCGCCGCAGGCTCGACGTGCCGACCACCGCGCCTTCGGGCAGGTCCGCGAGCCTCGCGCAGCGGTTGCTCACGAACGCGTCGCGCGGGTCCTCGCGCGCGGTGACCGCGGCGAGCGCGAAGCCGTCGGGCATCTCCATCGGGAGGTCCTTGAGCGAGTGGACCGCGATGTCGGCGCGCCCTTCCGACATCGCCACCTCGAGCTCCTTGATGAACAGTCCCTTGCCACCGATCGACGCGAGAGGCCGGTCGAGCACCCGGTCGCCCTGGGTCGTGACGCCGAGGAGGTCGACGTGCAGTTGCGGATACAATCCGGCGAGACGTGCGCGGATGTGCTCGGCCTGCCACAGCGCGAGCGCGGACTCGCGCGTCGCGATCACCAGACGGCGCGGCAACGGAGCGGGGGTCATCGAAGCGTGGAAGCGAAGCGGACGGCGATCGCAGTCGCGTCGAGGCGGCGGCTGCTGCGGGCGATTCTAGCACTCGCGTCGGCCTCCGCCGCGGCGCACGCCCGCGCGCAGGCCGGAACGAGCGCCGACGCGCCGTCGCGCGCGACGACCCGCCCGCGCACGCTCGCGCTGCCTGCCGCGGCGGACCTCGCGGCCGATGCGAAGCTGAGCCGCGCGCGGCGCATCCCGATCCTGCTGTTCTTCGACCGCGACGACTGTCCGTATTGCGAGCGCGCGCTGCGCGAGCACCTCGTGCCGATGAGCGCGGAGCCGCCGTGGCGCGACGACGCGCTGTTCCGGCAACTGGAGGTCAACCGCGACGAAACGATCGTCGGCTTCGACGGCCGCCCGACGTCGCACCGGGCGCTCGCGCGCCGCTACGGCGCCACGCTCACGCCCACCGTGCTCGTCGTCGACGGCAGCGGCGAACCGCTCTCCGAAGCCGTGGTGGGACTCCTCACCGCGGACTTCTACGGCGCCTATCTCGAGCGGGCGCTCAAGCAGGGGCACGCGCGGCTGCGGCCCTGACGTCAGCGCCGCCGGAACCAGCCGGCGATCGAGATCCGCTCCCTGCTCGCGGGCAGCACCTCGTGCGCGACCGAAGCGGAGAGGAACGCCACGAGCGTGCCGCCGGCCGGAAGGACGTCGCGAGGCCCGGAGTCCAGGTGGAGCCGCAACGCGCCACCGTCGTCTGCGTGCCACGCGTCGTTGAGATAGGCGACGACCGAGAGCACGCGAGCGTCGTCGTCGCGGAACCGGTCGAGGTGACGCCGGTAGCCGGCGCCGGGGGGATAGAGCGCGTAGTGTGCCTCCAGCGCGAAGGCTCCGAGCGCGAGCGTGCGATTGACGTCCGCGCGGACACCTTCCAGCGCCGCGAGAAACCCTCTCTCGGCAGCGTCGGCAGGCGCCTCGTCGATCCACCGGATCCGGTCGCCCCGCTGGTCGGTGTGCAACGCGCGCGCGCTGCCGCGGCCGACGCCCGCGGCGACGAACTCGCCTGCCGCATCGCAGGCCTTCGCGCGTGCGCGAAGCGCTGCGACGAGATCGTTCGGGAGGAAGGACGAAACGACGGCGACCGCATCAAGGGCGATCGCGTCTGCGATTCCGCCGGGCTCCACGTGGCCCGAACCCGGGCGATCGTTGCTCATGGGCGATCCCGAGATCGATGGCGGGCAGGCGGCTCGCGGTTCCCGTCGATCGGCACGCCGCCTTGGGCGCTGCTCCAGCCGACCTGGACGCCGCGCGCCGCAGCGCGGGGGTTGTGGCTATCATAGCCTCCCGTACACGACACGCCCGTCCTCCACCATGCGCATCCTGATCACCGGCGGCGCCGGATTCCTCGGCGGCAAGCTCTCTGCCGAACTGATGGCCCGCGGGTCGATCGCGGGAGCGGACGGCGGCCCGAAGGCGGTCGAAAGGCTGACGCTCGTCGACGTCGCCACGGCCTCCGGTCCGCGCGACCCTCGCGTGACGAGCCTCGCCGGCGACCTCTGCGACGCCGCGCTGCTCGACCGGGCGTTCGAGGGCGGCGTCGACGGCGTGTTCCACCTCGCCGCGGTCGTGTCCGGCGAAGCGGAGGCGAACTTCGACCTCGGCTGGCGCGTGAACGTCGATGCGACCCGCGCGCTGCTCGAGCGCTGCCGAGCACTCCCTTCGCCGCCGCGGTTCGCGTTCGCGAGCTCGGTCGCGGTGTTCGGCGGAGCGCTGCCCGATCGCGTTCCCGACGATCAGGTTCTCACGCCCCAGTCGTCGTACGGCGCGCAGAAGGCGGTGGGCGAGATGCTCGTCCACGACTTCGCGCGCAAGGGCTTCGTCGACGGCCGCAGCCTGAGGCTGCCGACGGTCACGGTGCGGCCCGGCAAGCCCAACAAGGCCGCGTCGTCGTTCGCGAGCGGCATCGTGCGCGAGCCGCTCGCCGGTGTCGAGGCACCCTGCCCGGTGGACGCCGCGACGCGAATGTGGCTCCTGTCGCCGCGCGCGGCGATCGCGAACCTCGTCGCCGGCTACGAAGCGCCCGCTTCGGCCTTCCCGGTTTCGCACGCCGTCAACGTCCCGGGCATCTCGGTGACCGTCGGGGAGATGATCGACGCGTTGCGACGGGTCGCGGGCGACGAAGTGGCGCGGCGCGTGGCCTTCCGCCACGATCCGGCCATCGACCGGATCGTCCGCACCTGGCCGCGCGACTTCGATGCGCACGCCGGTCGCGCGCTCGGTATGCGCTCGGATGCCGACTTCGTCTCGATCGTGCGCCAGTACATCGAGCACGACATGCCGAAGTAGGTCTCGACCGTGGACGCCGTCGACTCGCCCCGCCGCTACGATCCCCTGGCGATCGGACAGGTCGTCGCGCGCAACATCGTCCCGGTAGTCGGCATCCTCGCGTTCGGCTGGTCGGCGGTGCAGGTGCTGCTCCTGTATTTCATCGACACGATGCTGGCGATGGGCGTGATGTTCGCGGGCCTCGGATCGTATTTCGCGCGCCAGACCGCCGAAGGGGGCGCGTCCCGCATCAACGGCGAGGCCGGCGCGATCTTCGCCGCCGCGTTCATCTGTGTGTTCATCGCGGTGCCGCTCGGTATGCCGCTGGTGTTCGTCGGCGCCTGGTCGGGCTGGGAAGGCTTCGCCGGGCTCTGGAAGGACAACGCGTTCCTGTCGGGCGCGGCGTGGCAGGTGGTCGCCGCGATCGGGTCGTACCTCGGGCTCTGGCGCGCGCTGAAGGAGCGCTCGCCGGAGGAACTTCGCCTGAAGCGCCGGTTCGCGCTGGTGTTCCTGCGCTGGATCGTCGTCATCCTGATCGTGTACTCGATCGGCGAGTGGTTCGGCCGGTTCCTGCCGATCGTCCTCGTCGTGGCCTACGTCGCGGCGTCGATCGTGGTCGAGATCGCGCCGGACCACTTCCTGCGCCACATGCCCGGCGGCGCCGACGTCGCCGACCCCGAGCGACCGCAGGACGGTCCGCGCGCGCCGTCGCGGATCGGCGAGGGTGGCACCGCGTCGTGGCGCCGCCGGCGACGCGAACGCAAGTAGGTTCAGGCGAGCGCGGGTTCGACCTCGGCGAGCGCCTCGCGCAGCAGTTCCGGTCCCGCGCCCTTGAGGCGCGCGGCGTTGGACAGCACCTGCCGGTAGCGGCGCCCGCCGCTGCAGCCGTGGTAGAGCCCGAGCATGTGGCGCACGATCGAGCGGAGCGGCGTCCCGCGCGCGAGCTGCGCCGCCGCGTAGGGGACCATCGCCGCGAGCACCTCCGCCCGGCTCCTCGGGGGCGCCTCGTCGCCGAAGAGCCGCGCATCCGCATGAGCGAGGAAGTAGGGGTCGTGGTAGGCGGTGCGGCCCAGCATCACGCCGTCGACCACGGAGAGCTCCGATTCGATGGTGCGCCAGTCCGCGAGTCCCCCGTTGAGAACGATCGTCGTCTCCGGAAAATCGCGCTTCAGCCGGTGCACCACCTCGTAGCGCAGCGGCGGAACCTCGCGGTTCTCCTTCGGCGACAGGCCCTTCAGCACTGCATTGCGGGCGTGCACGATGAACGTGCCGCATCCGGCGTCGCGCACCGTTCCGACGAAGTCGCGCACGAAGCCGTACTCGTCATTCGCGTCGAGTCCGATGCGGTGCTTCACCGTGACCGGGACCGACACCGCGTCGCGCATCGCCTTCACGCAATCGGCGACCAGCACGGGATCCGCCATCAGGCAGGCGCCGAAGCTTCCGGTCTGCACGCGTTCCGACGGACAGCCGCAGTTCAGGTTGACCTCGTCGTAGCCCCAGCGCTCGCCCAGGCGCGCGGCGTGCGCGAGACCCGCAGGATCGCTGCCGCCGAGCTGGAGTGCGACCGGCGCTTCTTCCGGATCGAAATCGAGATGCCTCGGCACGTCGCCGTGCTCGAGCGCCGGCGCGGTGATCATCTCGGTGTAGAGACGCGCGTGCTTCGAGAGCCGCCGGTGGAAGTAGCGGCAGTGGCGGTCGGTCCAGTCCATCATCGGCGCGACGCAGAAGCGCCACGATGCGGGGTGGTCGACGTTTGCAGCGGCCATCGGCCGATTGTACGGCGTGGCAGCGCGCCGCCTTGCGCATCGAGAGGCGTCCGCTCCCGCGCTTGTCGGAGCAGACCCGACGCCCTAGACTCGTTCCCGGCCGGCACGACGCACGGCAGGCACCCGTCACGACCCGATGCGCGACCTCCTCCGCAGGTTCCTGTCCCGCCAGCCCGCGAGCAGCGAAACGTCCGGGGAGCGTCGAGGCGCCGGCGAGGCAAGCGTCGCACCCGACGCAGCCAGGAACGCGTTCGCCGACCTCGAGCGAGCCGTGGCAGCGGATCCGGACGACGCCGAGGCGGCGGCCCGCCTCGGAGCGGAACTCGTGGGTCGTGGCGAACTCGACCGAGCAGCGGCGCTGCTCGGCCGCGTCGTCTCGGTCGTTCCGACACCCGCTTCCGCGCCGGCCGCGCACCGCGCGCTCGGCGTCCTGAACGCCGCACGCGGGGATCGCGCCGCGGCGATCTCGCACTTCGGCGAAGCGCTGGACCGCGGCCTGCGCGACGAGGCCGTGTACCGCGACCTCTGCGTGCTGCTCTACCAGAATGGCGATCCGGCACGCGCCACGGACGTCGCGCGCCGCGGCATCGCGGCCTTCCCGGATTCGTCCGATCTCCACCGCTATCTGGGCAACCTCCTCGGCCTCGCGGGTGATCCGGCCGAGGCGGCGGCGAGCTACGAGCGGGCGCTGGCGATCGGCCCGCCCGACGCGGAGACGCACTACAACCTAGGCGTCGTGCTGGCGAAGCTCGACCGGACCTCCGACGCGATCGCGAGCTATCGCCGTGCTCTCGCGCTGGAGCCGGGCCGGACCGCGGCGCATCTCAACCTTGCCGGAGCCTTGCGCAACGTCGGCCGCAACGCCGAAGCGATCGTCCATTACTCCGAGGCGGCGCGGCTCGCGCCGGACTCGATCGATGCGATGATCGGCGAAGGGGGCACCCGTGCGGCGGCCGGCGACCCGGCACGCGGACTCGTCGTTCTCGAGCGTGCGCGCACGGCAGCGCCCGGCGACGCCCGCGTCCACGCGGCGCTGGGCATCCTCCACGCCGATCAGGGCCGGACCGACGACGCGGTGCGCTGCTTCGAGGAGGCGCTGCGGCTTCGTCCCGCGGACGCCGACACGCTGCTGCGCCTCGGAAACGCGCTCCTCCCGCGCGACCAGGCGCGCGCCATCGGACACTACCGCCAGGCGCTCGCGCTCGATCCCGATTGCGGTGTCGCGCACCTCGTCACGGCGCTCACCGGTGGCAACGCGGAGCGCGCTCCCGACGCCTACGTCGCGAAGCTGTTCGACGGCTACGCGGATCGCTTCGACTCGCACCTCGTGAAGGAACTTCGCTACGAGACACCGAAGCTCATCGCCGGGCTGCTGCGGGAACACGCAGCCGGCGCCGGCCACGGATGGGACGTGCTCGACCTGGGCTGCGGCACCGGACTCCTCGGCGTCGAGATCGGCGGGCAGGCGCGGAGCCTCGTCGGCGTCGATCTGTCGCCCGGCATGCTCGCGAAGGCGCGCGAGACCGGCCGCTACTCGCGCCTCGAGACCGCCGAACTGGTCGCGATGATGCGCGGCGAGCACGCGTCGAGTTACGACGTGGTGACCGCCGCGGACGTGTTCGTCTACGTCGGCCGGCTCGACGATGCGGTGCGCGAGATCGCGCGCCTCCTGCGCCCGGGGGGACACGCCGCCTTCACCGTGGAGTCGCTCGACGCGCTGCCGGATGCGTCGTCGACGCCGGACCGGGATCGCGGCTATCGGCTCAACAGCAGCGGGCGCTATGCGCACACGCTCGGGTATCTGCAGCGGCTGGCGCGGGAGAACGCGTTCGCCGCCATCGAGGTCCGCGAGTCGCCGATCCGGCTCGAGCAGGGCAAGCCGGTACAGGGGTACGTCGTGCTCTGGCGGCGGGGAGCGCCCTCCGCATAGGCGGGCGCGCCGACGCGGCATCGGCGAGGCCCCCGGACTCGCGATCGTGCGTGACTCGCGGGCCGCCGCGGCACGGCGAGTTTGACTCGACCGCTCCCCGAAGGCATCCTTGATCCTCGACGTGCGCGGGGACGAGTTCCCCCGACGTCGTCCCGCGGCGCGCCGCGCCGCAACGAACCAGGGGAGTCCCAGTCGCCATGTCCATCGTCCGAGGCGGATCGATCGCCGCTTTCGCCGCTGCCGTCGTCCTCACCCTTGCCGCCTGCTCCGACAGCGGCACGTCGTCGCAGTCCGCCGCGACCAAGGCCCTGGTGCTGTACGCGTCGCACCCGACGGCGATGGTCGACCACTACGTCAAGGCGTTCGAGCAGGCGTACCCCGGCGTCAAGGTCGAACTCATCACCGGAGGCACCGGCGACCTCCTCGGCCGCGTCAAGGCGGAGAAGGACCGGCCGCGCGGCGACGTCCTGTGGGGCGGCAGCTCGACGACCGGCGGCAGCGCGCCGGAGTTCTTCGTCAAGTACGACTCGCCCGCGCTCAAGGACATCGCGAAGGAACTGCAGGATCCCACCGGCTACAACGCCCCGTTCGACGCGTTCGCCATGGTGATCGTCTACAACAAGGACCTCGTGCCGGAAGCCGAAGCGCCGAAGTCCTGGGCCGATCTCGGCGATCCGCGGTGGAAGGGCAAGGTGCGGTTCGCCAACCCGGCGTCGTCGAGTTCGTCCTACGCGGCCCTGGTCAACTGGAAGCTCATCGGCGACTGGGCGATGGTCGAGCGGCTGGCGAAGAACATGATCATCGACGAGAGCTCGAGCGCGCCGTTCACCGCCGTCGCGCAGGGCGAAGCGCCGGTCGGCGTCGCCTACGAGGAAGGCGCCTATCGCGTGCAGAAGACAGGCAAGGTGAACATCGTCTACCCGTCGGACGGCGTCGTCGTGCTGCCCGGCGGACTGTTCCTCATCAAGGGCGGGCCGAACGCCGTGAACGCGAAGAAGTTCGCCGACTTCGTGCTCTCCACCCCGCAGCAGCAGGCGCTCGTCGACAACTTCCCCGGCCGCCGGCCCGCCAGCACCGCGGTCAAGTTCCCGGCAGGCATGCCCTCGGTGTCGCAGCTCAAGGTGCTCGCCTACCCCACCGACGAGGCGAAGGCGCAGCAGAAGGAATGGCTCGCGAAGTGGAAGGAGATCATGATCGCGACGCGCTGACGCGCACCGCACCGGCGACGCCGCGAACGTGACCGCCCGCTCCGAGTCGACGACCGCCGGCGTCGATCTCGCCGACGTCAGCGTCCGGTTCGGCGACGTCGTCGCCGTCGATCGCGCGACGCTCGCCATCGCGGGCGGCGAGTTCTTCACGCTGCTCGGCCCGAGCGGCTGCGGCAAGACGACGCTGCTCCGCGCGGTCGCCGGCTTCCATCGGCAGTCCGGCGGCACGATCCGCATCGGGGGCACGCCGGTCGACGACGTTCCCGCGTGGCGCCGCGACACCGGGATGGTGTTCCAGAACTACGCGATCTTTCCCCACCTCGACGTGCGGGGCAACGTCGCCTACGGCCTCGCCAGCCGGGGTGTCAAAGGCGCGGAAGCCGAGGCGCGCGTCGCCGAGACCCTCGCGATGGTCGACCTCGACGGGCTCGAGGAGCGCATGCCCGCGCAGCTCTCGGGCGGGCAGCAGCAGCGCGTCGTCATCGCGCGCGCTCTCGCCGTCCGGCCGCGGGTGCTGCTGATGGACGAGCCGCTCGCCAATCTGGACGCGAAGCTCCGGGTGCGGTTGCGAAACGACCTCCGGCAACTGCAGCGCCGCCTCGGCATCACGACCGTCTACGTCACGCACGACCAGGAAGAGGCGCTGTGCCTCTCCGACCGCATCGCCGTGATGAGCGGCGGGCGGATCCTGCAGGTCGGCACGCCCGAGGACGTCTACGCGCGTCCCGCCGCGCTCCGCGTCGCGGAGTTCATCGGCGAAGGCAATTTCCTGCGCGGCACGGCGGGCGGGGCGGACGGCGCCGCCGAGGTCACGCTCCGCAACGGCGCGCGCCTTCACGCCGCCGGCCCGGGCGAGCGCCTGCGCGGCGAAGTGTGGCTCGGTTTCCGGCCCCAGGACGTGGCGGTGCGCGCCGCGGACGCCGCCTCCGGTCGCGGCGAACTGACCGGCACGCTGCGCAGCCGGACCTATTCCGGGGCGCAGGTGCGCTACGACATCGACTGCGGCTTCGAGCGGCTCGTGGCGGCGCACGTTCCTTCCGCCAGCGCCGCTGGTTCGCTGCGGGAGGGGGCGACGGTGGCGCTCACGGTTCCTCCCGCGCAGGTGATGCTCTTCCCGGGACAGGACGAGGACGTCGAGCTGTGACCGCGCGGGGCTCCACGCCGCTGCGCATCGATTTCTGGAACGTCGTCACGCTCGCCGCGCTCGCGGTGTTCGTGCTGTTCCTCGTCTACCCGCTGTCGCGGCTTCTGATCTCCAGCATGACCGGCGAAGGGGGCGGCGGGTCGGCGGTGCTGCGCACCTACGTCGAGTTCTTCACGCGGCGCTACTACTACGAGACGCTGATCCACAGCCTCGCCGTGAGCGCGATCGCGACGGTGCTCGCGACGCTCCTCGGAGCGCCGCTCGCCTACTGCGTCGCGCGCTTCGACATTCCGGGCAAGCTCCTCGTGCGCGCGGTGATCGTGCTGACCTTCGTGTCGCCGCCGTTCATCGGCGCCTACGCGTGGATCCTGCTCATCGGCCGCAACGGCGTCATCACCGGATGGCTCGCCGCGCTGGGGTTCGAACTGCCGCCGGTCTACGGCGTCAACGGCATCGTGCTGGTGTTCACGCTGCAGGCGCTGCCGTTCGTGTTCCTGCTGGTGAGCGCGGGCCTGCGGACCGTCGACCAGAGCATCGAGGACGCGGCGATCAACCTCGGCCGGCGCCCGGCGAGCGCGGCGCTGACCGTGCTCGCGCCGCTGATCGCGCCTTCGCTCGCCACCGGCGCGCTGCTCGTCTTCGTCACGTCGCTGTCCGACTTCGGCACGCCGATGATCATCGGCGAGAACTACCGGATGCTGGCGAGCCAGATCTACACCGAATTCGTCAACGAGCACGGGGGCAATCCCGCGGTCGCGAGCGCGCTCTCGCTCATCCTGCTCGTCGTGACCGTCGGCGCGCTCCTGTGGCAGCGGGCCTGGGTGCGCCGCCACTCGCACGGACAGGAGACCGTGCGCCCGCTCGCGCCGCGCGCGCTGTCGCCTCTCGCCCGCGCGGGAGCGACCGCCTACGTCTACGCGGTCGTGCTCGCCGCGAGCCTGCCGCTCGCGACGATCGTCGTCTCGTCGTTCCTCAAGGGGAAGGGGCCGCTGATCACCAGCGAGTTCACGCTGCAGGGCTACGCGAACGCGATCCGGCTGCCGTCCGCGCTCTACAACACCGTCATGCTCTCCACCGTGTCCACCGTCCTCTGCGTCGCCGCCGGCGCCCTCGTGGGATACGTCGTCGTGCGGCGCCGTGGCCGTCTCGTCGCGATGATCGACACGTTCTCGATGGTGCCCTACGCGGTCGCCGGCGTCGTGATGGGCATCGCGATCGCGATCGCCTACGGCGGCGCGCCGTTCCACCTCGGCGGAACGGTGGCGATCCTGGTCATCGTGTACTTCATCCGCCGGCTCCCGTACTCGATCCGCTCGGTCGCCGGCATGCTGGGGCAGATCGGGCCGCAGGCCGAGGAGGCATCGGTGAACCTCGGCGTGCCGCCGGGGCGGACGTTCCTGCGCGTCACCGTGCCGATGGTGATGCCGGCGCTCGTCTCCGGCGCGCTCCTGACCTTCGCCACCATCGCCCGCGAGTTCAACTCGACGGTGATCCTCTACAGCGGCTCGACGCGCACGCTGCCCGTCGAGGTGTTCGCGCAGGTGCTGCAGGGCGACTTCGCGACGGCGTCGGTCGTCGGCACCGTGCTCATCGCCGTGAGTCTCGTGCCGATCGTCCTGCTGTTCCGCTTCCTGCAGAAGGACGAGAGCGTGCTGGTCTGACTTCGTCGTCCGGAGTCCCGATTCACCTGCCCATCAGGAGCTTCGGCAGGAACGTGGTGAGCGGCGGCCAGAAGGTGCACAGGAACAGCACAGCGAAGAGCGGAACGAGGTAGGGCAGGGTCGCGCGCGCCATGCGGTCGAACGGCACCTGCGCCACCTTCGCGGTCACATAGAGCACCACGCCCACCGGAGGCGTCACCGTGCCGATCATCAGGTTCAGCACGAACACCAGCCCGAAGTGCACCGGATCGATCCCGAGCGCGAGCGCGGGAGGCACGAGGATCGGGATCAGCACCAGCATCGCCGCGAGCGCCTCCATGAAGCAGCCGACGACCAGCAGCAGCAGGTTGACGATCAGCAGGTAGACGAACGGGCTGGAGGTGAGGTGCGAAAGCGCCGCGCCGAACTCCTGCGGCAGGCGCGAGACCGAGATGCAGTAGCCGAGGAGCGAGGCGGCCATCACGAGCGCCATCACCACGCCCGAAGTCTCGACCGTGTCGACGATGATGCGCGGCAGGTCCCGGATCTCGAACTCCCGGTAGACGAAGAGCCCGAGGACGAGCGCGTAGATCACCGCCACTGCCGCGGCCTCGGTCGGCGTGAAGATGCCGGAGAACAGGCCGCCGAACAGCACGACCGGCGCCATCAGCGCCCAGAACGCGCCGCGGAACGCGAGCCACAGCACGCGGGCGCCCTCGAACGGGTGGCGCGGCAGGTTCTTCCGGATCGCCAGATGGCGGACCATCAGCATCAGCGCGACCGCCATCAGGAGCCCCGGCACGACGCCGGCGAGGAACAGCGCGCCGATCGAAGTCTCCGCGGTCACGCCGTAGACGATCATCGGCAGCGACGGCGGGATGATTGGGCCGATGGTCGCGGAAGCGGCCGTGATCGCGCCGGCGGTCTCGGCGTCGTAGCCCTCCTTCTTCATCATCTCGATCTCGACCGTGCCGAGCCCCGCGGCGTCGGCGACCGCCGAGCCGCTCATGCCGGCGAAGATCACGCTGCCGAAGATGTTCGCCTGGCACAGTCCGCCGCGCATCCAGCCGACCACGCACTTCGCGAAGTCGAAGATGCGCACGCTGATGCCCGACGAGTTCATCAGGTTGCCCATCAGGATGAACAACGGTGCCGCGAGCAGCGGGAACGAGTTCGCCGCCATCGCGATCTTCTGCGGGATCACGATGCCGGGAATGCCCGCGAGCATCAGGAACGCGAACCCGGCGAGTCCCATCGCGGCGTAGATCGCCGGACCGGCGAACAGGCTCACGAACCACGCCGCGAGGATCGCGAGCATCAGCTCGATCACGGCCGCGCCTCCGTGCCGAAGCCGCGCACCGCCTCGCGCAGGTCGGCGAGCGCGTAGAGCGCGACCGCGACCGCCGCCGCCGGCACGATCGCGTAGACCACGCCCTGCGAGAAGAACAGCGTCGTGGTCTCGACGTCGGCGTTGCGCAGCGTGATCTGCCAGCCGTACCAGGCGAGGATCGCGGCAAAGGCGATCGCGGCGAGCGCTCCGAACGCGCGGAGCGCGGCCCTGCCGCGCGGGCCCAGCCGGACCGCGGCCATGTCGATCGACAGGTGCGAGCGGCGCCGCGCCGCGATGATCCAGCCGAGGAACGACGCCCAGACGAACAGGTAGCGCGCGAGTTCGTCGCTCCAGACCAGCGGGTCGTCGAGGAAGTAGCGGAACAGCACCTGCGCGATCACGCACAGGAACATGCCGGCGAAGACGACGACGGCGAGCACGTCGATCGCCCGGTCGATCCGGCGCGTGGCCGCCACGTCGAGTCCTTCGCGGTTGGGGGGAGCCCCGCCGTGCCGGCGCCCGGTCCGCCGTGGACCGGGCGACCGGCGCAGGGGCAGGAGGCTAGCGGATCGCCTGGATGCGCTCGTACGTGCCGGCGCCCCACTTCGACTCGAACATCTTCGGGACCTTGGCGATCACCGGGTCGCGGAACGCCTTCGGGTCCGGCGTGATCACCGTCATGCCCGCGGCCTTGAACGTGTCGACGAGCGATCCCTCCTGCCGGATCAGCTCGGCGTTCTGCCACGCGATGCCGTTCTTCACGGCGTTCTCGATGATCGAGCGGTCCGCTGCGGGCAGTCCCTGCCAGAACGCCTCGTTCACGACGACGAGCCGCGGCGTGATGATGTGGCCCGAGAGCACCAGGTACTTCTGCACCTCGTCGAACTTGCCGGACTTGATCGTCGGCAGCGGGTTCTCCTGCCCGTCGACCACGCCCTGCTTGAGCGCGAGGTAGAGTTCGCCGAAGTTCATCGGCGTCGGCTTCGCGCCCCAGGCTTCCGCCATCGCCTTGAACACGTCGTTCTCGGGCACCCGCAGCTTGAACCCGACCATGTCGGCGGGCGTGTGCACGGCCTTCGAAGTCGTCGTGATATGGCGCGTGCCGTAGTAGGTGGTGCCGAGGATGCGCATCCCGCGAGCCTTCACCAGCGTCTGGTTGAACGACTCGCCGATCGGCCCGTTCATCGCCTTGTCGAGGTGCGCCGCGTCGCGCCAGACGTAGGGCGCTTCGACGACCGAGATCGACGGCACCCACGCGCCGAAGTTCGCCGCGCCCTCGGTGACGATCTGCTGAACGCCGTTCGCGACCGCGTCGATCATCTCGCGCGAGCCTCCGAGCTGCCCGCCCGGAAAGGACTGGATCACGATGCGCCCGCCCGACTTCTCCTTCACCTCGGCCGCGATCCGGTCGATCATCTGCACCGACGGGTGGGTGCCGCCCACCACGTCGCCCCAGCGGATCGTCACCTGCTGCGCATCCGCCGCGGCCGCGGCACCCGCGGCCGCCATGGCCAGCGCGATGGTCCATCGTTTCATCGTCGTCCTCCTCGAATGGCGCGCGGCACCTCCGCGCGGTCGTCATGGGGCCGGGACGCAGGCACCCCGGCGGAAGTCAAACGGGCTGGCGCGGCGCCCAGGCCCAGCGCGCGGTCCCGCGACGCGGAGACGTGCTCCTCGATCGCCTCCGCGGCGCGTGCGGGATCGCGGGTCGCGATCGCGTCGAGCACGCCCAGGTGGACGCGCATCACCGGCGCGACGAGGTCGGCGTCGAGCCGCGTCTCGCTCTGGCGGATCAGCCGGATCTTGAGCTGGTTCACCCGCCAGGCGTGGGAGACGATCTCGTTGCCGAGCGCGTCGACGATCGTCGCGTGCATGCCGTCGTCCACCGCCTGCGCGCGGGCGACCAGCGCCGGCGTCACCGCCTTCGCGGCCGCGGCGAGCACCGCCTCGTGATCGTCGCGCAGACGGCGGAACGCCTCGTCGGTCGCTTCGACTGCGAACCGCGCCGCAGCCTCGCGCTCGATCATCACGCGGAAGCCGAACGCGTCGCGGATGAGCCGCACGTCGACCTGCGCGACCTGCATGCCGCGCCGCGGAACCGTCCGGATCAGGCCGTCGGCCTCGAGCCGCGGAATCAGCTCGCGGATCGCGCCGAGCGGCATCCCGGTCATCTCGGTCAACTCGCGCTGCGACACGAACTGCCCGGCGCGGATCTCGCGCGCGAGCAGGCCGCGCGTAAAGCGCTGGTAGGCCTGGTCGCGAAGCTTCATGCGCTCGCGTCAGCGCGGGCCGGGGATCAGGCGGTCGAACGCCGCGGCGAGCTCGGCGCGCGTCGCGGCGTCGACCGGCAGGAGCGGCGCCGCGGTCGCGAGGAACGCGTCGTCCCGGTAGCGGTGCGCGACCAGCGCCTTCACGCCCGGCGTCACCGGATGGCGCAAGAGCGTCTCCACCAGCGCGGCGATGCCGGGCACCTCCTCGCCGTGCTCGATCATCGGGAGGACCGCGCGGGCGCAGAAGTTCGCGAAGCCGTTGATCGCCCCGGAGCCGCCGTGGCGCACCGCGCGCGCGAGGAGCCGCTCGTCGCCGATCAGGATGTGGAGGTCTGCGTGGTCGGCCAGGAGCCGCTCGGTGAATGGCCAGTCGCCGCTCGAGTCCTTCACCGCGTCGACCACGCCGGGGAACTCGCGCTTCAACCTGCCGACGACCGCCGACGACAGCGGGACGCCGGTGACCTGCGGGATGTGGTAGAGGACGACGCCGCGCGGCGAGCGGCAGCGCTCGATCACCGCGGCCATCCAGCGGAACACACCCTCGTCGGGCACGCCCTTGAAGTAGAACGGCGGCGCGAGCAGGATGCCGCGGCCGCCGGCGTCGAAGAGCTGGTTCGCCTGCGCGACGGCATCCTCGACCGCGGAAGCCGACACGCCGGCGAGCACCTGCGAGGCGAGGTCGATGCCGGCGTCGTCGAGCGCTTCCAGCATCGCGGCCCGCTGGCTGGTGCCGAGCGAGGCGCCTTCGCCCGTGGTCCCGAAGAGCGTCACCGACGAGCACCCTTCGTCGAGGCAGCGGCGCGCGTGGGCGGAAAGGCGGGCGAGGTCGACGTCGCCGTGGCGATCGAACGGGGTGACCAGCGCGACGGACAGGCCGAAGCGCTGCGCGGAGGGACGCATCCCGGCGGGCCGGGCGA
>JADLBN010000272.1 GCA_020847675.1 Burkholderiales bacterium
CCCTGATTCCTGATTCCTGTCATCTGACGCGCCAGCCCGCCTTCGCCCACTCTTCGCGCTCCTTCGCGAGCAGGTGAGCGGTCAGCGGATGCGCGCGCAGCCATCCGGCCGCAACCTCGACGCGAGGCACACGCCCCGGCCGGATGCGGACGCGCGGTGCCGCGACCGGCTGGCGAGCGTGGTGCAACAGCACCGCGAGGCGCAGCGCGAGCACCTGCGCGCGCATCCCGGGGTTCTCCAGTATCGGTGCGACCTTGTCGAGCCCGCCGCGGCAGGCGAGCACGAGCATCGCGAGCCACTGCTGCTCCTGGCGCGAGAACCCGGGCATATCGGCGTTGCCGAGGATGTACGCGCCGTGCTTGTGGAAGCCCAGGTGCGACACCGTGTAGCCGACTTCGTGCAGCAGGGCGGCCCAGCCGACGTGGCGTTCGACGTCGGGATCGGGCCTGGAGAGCGCCTGCGCGTAGAGCCGGCGCGCCAGCGCGGCCACGCGCTCGGCGTGCGACCGGTCGACGTGGTGGCGCTCGACGAACGACGCGACCGTCACCTCGCGGCTGTCGCGGTGCTCGCGCCGGCCGAGGAGGTCGTAGAGGACGCCCAGACGCAGCGCGCCTCCGACCGGATCGATGCGCGCGATACCGAGTTCGTGCACCGCGGCCGCCATCACCGCGAACCCTCCCGCCAGCACCGGGGCGCGCTCGGCCTTGAGGCCTTCGAGCTTGAGGTGCTTGATGTGCCGCGCGGCGACCATCCGCTTGCGCAGGCGCGCGAGGCCGTCCGGCGTGATGCCGCCTTGCGAGAACCCGTTCAGTTCGAGGATGTCGGCGAGCGCGAGCGCCGTGCCGGACGACGCGAAGGCGTCGCGCCAATGCCGGCGCGAGAACTCTCGGGCGATCGCCTCGACCTCGACCTGCGCGTGCGTCTCGGCGGCCTCGAGCGCATCCTCGTCGAGCGACCCGTCGGCGAAGAAGCGGCGCGACATCGTGACGCAGCCGAGCTTGAGCGATTCCAGCCGCTCGGCGTTCATGCCGCGGCCGACGATGAACTCGGTCGAGCCGCCGCCGATGTCGACGACGAGCCGGGGCGTGTCGCTCGCGGGCAGTTCGTGCGCGACCCCGACGTAGATGAGGCGCGCCTCCTCGTGGCCGCCGATCACGTCGATCGGGAAGCCCAGCGCGGCCTCGGCGCGAGGCAGGAACTTCGCGACGTTCCTCGCCACCCGGAACGTGTTGGTCGCCACCGCGCGCACCGCGGCGCGATCGAAGCCGCGCAGCCGCTCGCCGAAGCGCGCAAGGCAGGCGATCGCTTCGCGCTGCGCGTGCGGCGTCAGGTTGTCGCGCTCGTCGAGCCCCGCGCCCATCCGCAGCGTCTCGCGGACGGTGTCGAGCCGGTAGATCTGTCCGCCTTCGACGCGGCCGACCTCGAGGCGGAAGCTGTTGCTTCCCATGTCGACCACGGCGAGCGTCGCCGGGGTTGCAGTCGTGGCACGTCGCCTCATGGCGGGCAGAAGCCTAGCAGAATGCCGCCGCCGCCGGGCGGCGGCGACGGTCACCGTGCTACGCTCGCCCGGCAACCGGAACCTTCGTCATGCCGACCGACTACCTCAAGAAGATCCTGAACGCCAGGGTCTACGACGTCGCGATCGAGTCCCCGCTCGATCTCGCGCCGACGCTCTCGCTTCGGCTCGCCAACCGCGTCCTCCTGAAGCGCGAGGACCAGCAGCCGGTGTTCTCGTTCAAGCTGCGCGGCGCCTACAACAAGATGGCGAATCTGCCCGCGGCCGAGCGCGCCCGCGGCGTGATCGCCGCGTCGGCGGGCAATCACGCCCAGGGCGTCGCGCTCGCCGCGCAGCGCCTCGCCTGCGAGGCGACGATCGTGATGCCGGTCACCACGCCGCATATCAAGATCGCGGCCGTCGAGGCGCGCGGCGCGAAGGTGGTGCTCCATGGCGACTCGTACAGCGACGCCTACGAGCACGCGATCGAACTGCAGAAGCGGTCGGGCGCCACCTTCGTCCACCCCTACGACGACCCGGACGTGATCGCGGGACAGGGCACGATCGGCATGGAGATCCTGCGCCAGTGCCAGGGGCCGCTCGACGCCATCTTCGTCGCGATCGGCGGGGGCGGGCTCATCGCCGGCGTCGGCGCCTACGTGAAGCGCGTGCGTCCCGACGTGCGCATCGTCGGCGTGCAGCCGGAGGATTCCGACGCGATGGCGCGATCGCTCGAGGCCGGCCGGCGCGTGACGCTGCCGCACGTGGGGCTCTTCGCCGACGGCGTCGCGGTGAAGCGCGTGGGCAGGGAGACGTTCCGCCTCGCGCGCGAAGTCGTCGACGAGGTGGTGCGCGTGGACACCGACGCGACCTGCGCGGCGCTGAAGGACGTGTTCGAGGACACGCGCTCGATCCTCGAGCCCGCCGGGGCGCTGGCGGTCGCGGGGGTCAAGTCCTGGGTCGGGCGCCACCGGACGAAGGACCGGACGTACGTCGCGATCGCCTGCGGGGCCAACATGAACTTCGACCGCCTGCGCTTCGTCGCCGAGCGCGCCGAACTCGGCGAGGCGCGCGAGGCGGTGCTCGCGGTCACGATTCCCGAGCGTCCGGGCAGCTTCCTCGAGTTCTGCCGGGTGCTCGGCAAGCGCTCGGTGACCGAGTTCAACTACCGCTACGCCGACGCGTCGGCGGCGCACCTGTTCGTCGGCGTCGAGGTCGCCGGCCGGCGCGAGAAGGACCGGCTCCTCGCCGACCTCAGACGCCACCGGATCGACGCGCTCGACCTGTCCGACAACGAGATGGCGAAGCTGCACGTGCGCCACCTGGTAGGCGGCCACGCGCCGCTGGCGCGCGACGAGATCCTCTACCGGTTCGAGTTCCCCGAGCGGCCCGGCGCGCTGATGCGCTTCCTCGAAAGCATGAGCGCCGGCTGGAACATCAGCCTGTTCCACTACCGCAACCACGGTGCGGACTACGGCCGGGTCCTGGTCGGCATGCAGGTGCCGCCGCAGGACAAGGCGGAGTTCCGCGCCTTCCTCGCGCGCCTGGGCTACGACCACGCCGACGAGACCGCCAACCCGGCCTACCGCATGTTTCTGGGCCGGTAGCCGGGGCCCGGAGCCTCGCGGGCCGGACTTTATTCGTCAGCCTGTGCCGCTCCGCGTCAGGCTGCGGTGAATGAAACTTGCCGGGATGTTGCATTCCGCGCAAAAGCGGCCGCCTGAGCCTATTCCGGCAAGCTTTATGCTCTAGTCAGGGCCGGCCCGGCGTGTCAGACTCGACCACGCCCCCCGTCGGCGCGAGCCTAGCGCCGTCGGGCAGGGGTCACTTGGGAGGGGGGTTGAGCGATCCGAGCACGCTGTCGGGCGTCAAGGTGATGGTGATCGACGATTCGAACACCATCCGCCGCAGCGCCGAGATCTTCCTGCTTCAGGCCGGCTGCACCGTCATCCTGGCCGAGGACGGGTTCGACGCGCTCGCGAAGATCGCCGACCACCTTCCGGATCTCGTGTTCGTCGACATCATGATGCCGCGCCTGGACGGGTACCAGACCTGTGCGCTCATCAAGAAGAACGCGAGGTTCCAGAGGACGCCGGTGGTGATGCTCTCGTCGAAGGACGGACTCTTCGACCGGGCGCGCGGGCGGATGGTCGGGTCGGACCAGTACCTGACGAAGCCGTTCACGAAGGAGAGCCTGCTGAAGGCGGTGGCGTCCCACGTGAACCGCGCCGCCGCATGACGCTCGACGGGCGCGCGAGGCTTTCGCGAAACGAAGGCGAGACCATGCAGATCCGCAAGATCCTGATCGTCGACGATTCGCCCACCGAGCGCCACGTGTTGAACGACATGCTGACCAAGGCGGGCTACGAAGTGGTCGCGAGCGACAACGGCGAGGACGCGATCCAGAAGGCGAAGTCGGTCAAGCCCGACCTGATCCTGATGGACGTCGTGATGCCGGGCCTCAACGGATTCCAGGCCACGCGCGCGATTTCCCGCGACCCCGACACGCGACAGATTCCGATCATCCTGTGCACGTCGAAGAGCCAGGAGACGGACAAGATCTGGGGCATGCGCCAGGGCGCGCGGGACTACGTCGTGAAACCGGTGAACCGCGACGAACTGCTCGCGAAGATCGCCGCGATCGACTGACTGGCGCGAACCGTCCCCGACCATGGCCCGCGCCGCGAAGCTCGACCTGCGACGGTTCCAGCAGGAACTCGCGACCCGGCTCGCCGGCAAGACCGCGGCGCAGGTCGAGAGTTCGCGTCTCGGGTTCGCCTGCGGCGGCGACCAGTGGCTGGTGCGGCTCGCCGACGCCGGCGAGGTCGTCGCCGTGCCTTCGGTCACCGCCGTCCCGCACACCAGACCCTGGCACGTCGGGATCGCGAACGTGCGCGGCAACCTGTACAGCGTGATCGACTTCGCGCGCTTCCTCGGACGCGAGAGCGAGGGCGTCGGGGCGCAGGCGCGGCTCCTGATCTTCGGCCCGCGCGCCGGCGACCTTCGCGCGGGCATCGTCGTCGGCCGGGTGCTGGGACTTCGCAACCTGGCCGAACTCGCGCCGTCGGGATTGGCCGCGGACGCGCCAGCCTGGTTCGCGCAACGGTGGATGGACGCGGACGGACGCTCGTGGCAGGAGATCGACCTGTCGCGACTCGCCCGCGACGATGCATTCCTGCAGATCGGCGCCTGACACGAGGACGCGGCGCCGAGAGCTACGAGAGGACCCGGAGGACCCATGGCGTTCAAGATGCCCAACCTGTTCGGCGCGAAGCCGCCCGCGGCGGACGTCGACGATCTCGACCTGCCGACCACGCAGGTGAAGATGGCTGCGCAGGGCGGGACGGGCTACGACCCGCTCGCATCGTCGTCGGTCATGGATCAGGTGCGCGCGGCGCAGCCGGCGGCCAAGGTTCCGGGCCGGCTGCCTTTCATCGGCGGCTTGCCGGTGGTCAAGCAGTTCCAGGTGCTGGGCCTCCTGCTCGCGCTGTTCCTCGTGTTCGCGGCGATCATGGTGTTCCTCGAGAACCGGCAGTCGACGCAGAGCGCGACCGCCGCGTCGGTGGCGACCGAGATGCAGATGCTCTCGCAGAGGCTGGCGCGCGGCGCTGCGCAGGCGTCGCAGGGCCAGGCGGCCGGCTTCCCGGCGGTCGCCGACAGCCGCGAGCGCTTCCGCACCAACCTGAACACGCTGATCGGCGGCGGACCGATCCGCGGCGTGTCGCTGGACGCCGCCTCCGATGCGCAGGCGATCGAGATCCTGAACGGACTGAAGGGGCGCTGGGAGAAGATCGACGCGTCGGCCGGCCGCCTGGTCTCGAACCAGGAGAGCCTGATCGCGCTCGCCAAGGGGCTGGACGCGATCAACGACTCGAACGCCGGCCTGCTCGAACTGGCGCAGCAGGCGGCGCTGCAGATCGGCGCGGCGGGAGGCACGCTGCGCGAGGTCGACTACGCGAACCAGCTCGCGGTGCTCTCGCAGCGGATCGCCAAGAACGCCAACGCGCTCGCGTCCGGCGAGGAAATCGACCCCGAGATCGCGTTCCTGATGGGCAAGGACACCGGCGTGTTCCGGGACATCCTGAACGGGCTCACCAAGGGGAGCGACGCGCTGAAGGTCCAGGCCATCCGCAACGACGACGCGCGCGCGACGCTCGCCGAGCTCTCGAAGCGGTTCGCCGCGTACGACGCCGGCGTGGCGGCGATCCTGCAGAACATGCAGAAGCTGACCATCGCCAAGGAGGCGGCGCGGTCGATCAACGCCGAGGCCGATCCGCTCCTCGACGCCTCGACGAAGCTCGCCGGCCTGTTCGAGGGCGGCGGCGGCTTCGCCCGCACGTTCACGCTGTGGGCGGCGATCATCTTCGCGCTCCTTGCGCTGGGCTGCCTGGTGCTGCTCGGCAAGGTGTTCCTCGACGACGCGCGGCTTCGCGCGTTCGACAGCGAGAACGAGAACAAGCGCAACCAGGAGGCCATCCTGCGGCTCCTGAACGAGATGGGCAACCTCGCGGACGGCGACCTCACGGTGCAGGCGTCGGTGACCGAGGACGTGACCGGCGCCATCGCCGACTCGATCAACTTCACGATCGAGGAGCTGCGCACGCTGGTCCGCGGCATCAACTCGGCGACCGACCAGGTGACGCGCGCGACGCAGGAGACGCAGTCGATCTCGACCCGGCTGTTCGAAGCGTCGCAGCGGCAGAACCGCGAGATCCAGCAGGCCTCGGCGTCGGTGCTCCAGATGGCGCAGTCGATCAGCGAGGTCGCGCAGAACGCGTCGCAGTCGGCGCGGGTGGCGCAGCTCGCGCTCGGCGCCGCGGAGAAGGGCGGCCAGGCGGTGCAGAACCAGATCTCCGGCATGAACGAGATCCGCACCCAGATCCAGGACACCTCGAAGCGGATCAAGCGGCTGGGCGAGAGCTCGCTCGAGATCGGCGAGATCGTCGAGCTCATCTCGGACATCACCGAGCAGACCAACGTCCTCGCGCTGAACGCGGCGATCCAGGCCGCGTCCGCGGGCGAGGCGGGCCGCGGGTTCACGGTCGTGGCCGAGGAAGTCCAGCGTCTCGCGGAGCGGTCCGGCGAGGCGACCAAGCAGATCGAGGCGATCGTGAAGACGATTCAGGCCGACACCCAGGATGCGGTGGCGGCGATGGAGAAGTCGACCGTCGGCGTGGTCGAAGGGACCAAGCTCTCCGACGCCGCCGGCCAGGCGCTGACCGAGATCCAGCGCGTGTCGCGCGAACTCGCCGAACTGATCGGGCGCATCTCGACGCAGACGCAGATGCAGTCGACGTCGGTGTCGGACGTGACGCGGGGGATGCAGGGCATCCTCAAGATCTCCGAGGAGACGACCGAGGGCACCAAGCAGACCAACGTGTCGATCGGACAGCTCACCAAGCTCGCCGCGGACCTGCGGTCGTCGGTGGCGGGGTTCAAGGTCTGATTCGGGGAACAGGGAACAGGGAACAGGCAACAGGCAACAGACGGTCGGCGGGGGGCGGTGGTCGAGAGCAGGCGGTAGGTCGCTTGGAGCATCAGGCGAAAGGCGATAGGCGAAATACGGAAGGCGAAAGGCGAAATGCCGAAGGCGGAAGGCAAAGGACGAAGGGCTCCGACTGCGCGGCGCGCGGTACCGACCGTGCGTTCTGGCTCGATTCCTGCTGCCTCGCTGAATCTGTTCCCTGTTACCTGTTCCCTGTTACCTGATGACTGACGCCGGACACGATTACGACCTCGGACCCCTGTCCTGGGTGCAGGGCGAGATCGACCAGGCGATCTCGCGCGGCATCGACGCGCTCGCGGCGTTTCGGGCGAACCCCGGCGACGCCTCGGCGCTCCGGCTCGCGCGCACCCAGGTCCACCAGGCGGCCGGCGCGATCCAGATGGTCGGTCTCGACGCGGTCGTCGCCTACACCGACGAACTCGAGCGCCAGCTCGCCCGCCTCGAATCGCTGCAGGGCAATGCGGTGGCTCCCGCCGTAGACGTCGTCGACCGCGCGTGCCGGAAGCTCCGCATCTTCCTCGACGAACTGGTCAAGGGCGCGGCGCCGGTCCCGCTCAAGCTCTTCCCCGAGTACGAGGCGATGCAACTCTCGCGCGGCATCAGGGCCGCGTCGCCGACCGAGCTCTTCTATCCGGACCTGTCGCCGCGCGCGCCGAAGATCGCGCCGAGGGAGTCCGTCCCGCCGAACAAGCTGCCCTCCTATCTGGTCAAGCAGCGCCGCGGCTACCAGCGCGGACTGCTGGCGTGGCTGCGCGGCGACGCGGAAGGCGCGAAGGCGATGCGCGAGGCCGTCGCCGGCATCGAGGACGCGACGACGCAGGGCAGCCTGCGCGCGTTCTGGTGGACCGTCGGGGCGCTGTTCGAGTCGATCACCGGCAACGGCCTCGAACCTGGCTTCGGCGTCAAGCAGCTCGCCGCGCGCGTCGACCTGCAGATCCGGCGCGTCGTCGAGGGCAGCGCGAAGGCGGCCGACCGGCTGCGCCGCGAGGTGCTCTACTACGTCGCGATCAGCGCGCCGGTGGGTCCGCAGGTGCAGGCCGTGCAGCGGGCGTTCCGGCTCGCTGGCCTGATTCCCACGGCCGAGGCGCTCAACGCCGATCTGGTCCGCATCCAGCCGATCCTGCGCGAGGCGCGAGAGCAACTCGCTGCGGCGAAGGACGCGTGGCTCAAGTTCGCGTCCGGCCGCGCCGAGAACCTGCCCAAGCTCAAGGCGACGCTCGCCTCGGTGCACACGAAGGCCGCCGAGGTGAAGCACGGCGCGCTGATGAAGCTCACCTCGGCGCTGGTCGAGCGGCTCGACAGGATGCCCACGTCGGGCGTGTCCGAGATGCTGGCGATGGAGTACGCGACCGCGCTCCTGCTGGCCGAGAGCGCGTTCGAGAACTACTCGACGCTCGCTCCCGACTTCCCGAAGCAGGTCGACGCGATGGTCGCCCGCCTCGACTCGGCCCGTGCGGGCCGCACCGGCCAGTCTGCCGGCGCGCCGGCGCTCGACGAGATGAGCAAGCGCGCGCAGGAGCGCGTGCTGGTCGCGCAGGTGGGGCGCGAGATCCAGGCCAATCTGCGCCACATGGAGCAGGTGCTCGACGCGTTCTTCCGTGACCACGGCAAGCGCGCCGACCTGGCGACGCTCACCAGGGACAGCCAGCAGATCCGCGGGGCGCTCACGATCCTCGGGCTCGACGAGGCCGAGCGGCTGCTGGCGTCGTGCCAGCAGCAGATCGAGCACTATGCGAAATCCGACACGCCGGTCGGCAGCGACGAGCTCGAGAGCCTCGCCGAGGCGCTGTCCGGCCTCGGTTTCTACGTCGAGGCGGTTGAACAGCAGCGCCCCGACCGCGACCGGCTGATCGCGCCGCTGATCGCGGCACGGCTGGGCGAGAAGCCCGCGCCGAAGGTCGATGACGGCGAATCGGTCGAGTCGGCGGTCGCGCGGCTTCGCTCGGCACTGCCCGCGCTGGTCGACGAGGCGCGCCGGGCACCTTCGGACGCGGTGGCTCGCGAGTCGCTGCGCGCCAAGCTGGCGGGGCTTCGCGACGACGCCGAACTGATCGGCGACGCCGATCTCGTCGCGCAAGCCGAGGCGGCGATGAAGGAACTGGAGGGCGGATCGGTCGCTGCGCTCGCCGAGACCGCCGCCGCGATCGCCGACAGCGGGGCGGCACCCGCACCGGAGATCTCCGACGAGACCCGGCGCCTCCTCGAGACCGACGCGAAGGGACTCGACGCGGAACTCCTCGACATCTACCTCGCCGAGGCGTCCGAAGTCCTCGACGGCATCGCAGGCGAGGCGCGCGCTCTCGACGTGAATCCGGGCGACCGCGAGGCGCTGCGGACGGTGCGCCGCGGCTTCCACACGCTCAAGGGCTCCGGCCGGATGGTCGGCCTGAAGGATCTGGGCGAGCTCGCCTGGAGCGTCGAGCGCGTCCACAACCGGCTGCTCGACGAGGAACTGCCGGTCACGCCGCAGGTGCGCGAGCTGATCCGCGTCGCGCTCGCTTCGTTCCGTTCGTGGGTGGACGAATTGTCGTCGAAGGGACACGTCGCAGCGAACCCGGCTGCGCTGCAGACGGCGATCGCCGCGGTCGAGGCCACGTTCCCTGCGGGTTCCGCCGCCGCGCCTCCCGCGCCGCCTCCCGCGCCGGAGCACGCGGAAGTGATCGAGATCGCGGTGCCCGCGCTGGAAGAGCCGCTCCCCCCTTTTGAGCCCGGAATCGAGGCGCTGCCCGAAGCCGGGCTGATCGAACTTCCGGAACTCGGGGCTGCCGCACAGCCGCCGCGGGTCGTCGTCGTCGAGGCCGACGGCACGGAGGATTCCCTGCGTCCGCCCGGTCCTCCGGTGCTGAAGCTCGTCGCCGACAACACGCAGGCCGCGCAGGAAGACGCTCCGCCGCCGGTCGACGAAGTCGAAGTCGGCGGCGTGCGCATCCCTGCCGCGCTCCACCGGATCCTCGTCGACGAGTCGGCGCAGCATCTCGCGACGCTCGAGCACGAGCTCTCGCTGTTGCAGTTCGACCCGGGGGCGGTGCCGTCCCCCGCGATGATCCGGGCGGCGCACACGCTCTGCGGCATTCACCGGACCGGGGGCTTCCCTCTCGTCGCGGGACTCTCGAAGTCGCTGGAACTCGCGCTCGCGGGGCTCGAGCAGGCCGGGGCGCCGCTCCCCGGCGGTGCGCAGCCGGCGATCGCGCACGGGGTCGCCGCATTGCGCTCGCTCGTGGCGCGCGTGACGGCTCGCGAAGGGTTCGACGCGATCGATGCCCGGGAGTGCGACCGCACCGTCGACGAACTCGAGACGCTGCGACGCGAATCCGCGAGCGCCGTCGAGGCCGACTCCGAGACGCGCGCGGCTCTCGCGGCGCAGGCCGAGGACCAAGACGAAGCCACGCTCGGCGGGGAGGCACAGGACGCCGAAGTCCCGGTCCCCGCGGAGGGGGTTCCGATCGCGGCCGCCCACGCGCCTCCGGACGTCGCCGAGGACGAGTCCGGCTTCGACGGCGTCGTGCTGCCGCCGCCGTCGGCCGATCCGCTCGATGGCGTGAGGGACGTCGTCGACGACTCGGTCCTGTCGATCTTCCTCGAGGAGGCGGACGACCTGTTCCCGCAGGCGGGCGAACAGGTCCGCGCCTGGCGCCGCGCTCCGGCAGGCCAGGGTGCGTCCGCAGAGTTGCGGCGCGTGCTGCACACGTTCAAGGGCAGCGCGCGCATGGCCGGCGCGATGCGACTGGGCGAACTCGCCCATCGCATGGAAGCGAGGCTCGGATCGCAGGACACGCCGCCGGCGGCGACGCCGCTGCTGTTCGAGTCGCTCGAAGCCGACCTCGACGACATGTCGTTCCTGCTCGACGGCCTGCGCAAGGGCCGGGTGAACCTCGACCTGCCCCGGGTCGCGCAGGCGAAGGCCGAGGCCGAGCCCGCCCCGGCCGTGGAGGCCGCTGCCGCGCCCACGGGTGCGGCCGAGGAGCCGGTGCCGAAGGTCGAACCGTTCCCCGCTCTCCCGGCCGCTTCGCCGGTCAGCGTCTCCGCTCCTGTCGCGCCTGCTCCCGCTGCCGCGGAGGTCGCCGCTGCGCAGCCGGCCCCCGTGGTCGCGCCGGCGAAGACGGTGGTGCCGGAGGTTGCCGATGCCGAGAGTTCGGCGCGCGCGATGCTGCGCGTGCGCGCCGATCTGATCGACCGGCTCGCCAACGAGGCGGGCGAGGTCGCCATCGCGCGGGCGCGGGTCGAGGGAGAGCTTCGCTCGCTCAAGGCGAACCTCCTCGAACTGACCGGAAGCGTGATCCGCCTGCGCGGCCAGGTGCGCGAGATCGAGATCCAGGCCGAGTCGCAGATCCAGTCGCGGATGAGCGCGGTGCAGACGGCGCACGAGGGCTTCGACCCGCTCGAGTTCGACCGCTACACGCGTTTCCAGGAACTCACGCGCTCGCTGGCCGAAGGCGTGAACGACGTGTCGACGGTGCAGCAGTCGCTGCTCAAGAACCTCGACGACGCGGACGCCGCGCTGCTCGCGCAGGCCCGGCTGTCGCGGGACGTGCAGCAGCGCCTGTTCTCGATCCGGACGGTGCCGTTCTCGAGCCTGTCCGAGCGTCTCTACCGGATCCTGCGCGCGACGGCGCGCGAGCTCGACAAGCGGGCGAACCTCGAGATCGTCGGCGCGCAGACCGAGCTGGACCGCTCGGTGCTCGAGAAGCTCGCCGGCCCGCTGGAGCACCTGCTGCGCAACGCGCTCGACCACGGAATCGAGTCGCGCGAGGCGCGGCTCGCGGCCGGCAAGATCGAGACCGGCGAGATCACGCTCAAGGTGCGCCAGGTCGGCAACGAAGTGATGATCGAACTCGACGACGACGGCAGCGGCATCGACCTCGAGCGCGTGCGCCGCCGCGCCGTCGACGTCGGGATGATCGCCGCGGACGCGCAGCCGACCGAGGCCCAGCTGGTCGAGTGCATCTTCAAGCCGGGCTTCACGACGACCTCGCAGGTGACCCGGATTTCCGGCCGCGGCGTCGGCATGGACGTCGTGCGCGCCGAGATCACGGCGCTCGGCGGACGAGTCGAAGTCGCCACGCGCGCGGGCAGGGGCACCACGTTCACGCTCTACCTGCCGCTCACTCTCGCGGTCGCGCAGGCGGTGCTGGTCCGTGCCGGCGGCCGCCTGTGGGCGCTGCCCGCGCCGATGGTCGAGCAGGTGCAGCAGGTCAAGGCCGAGGCGCTCCTGCAGCTCTACATCGCGCGCGAGGTCGAGTGGCAGGGCCGCAAGTACCCGTTCCACTACCTGCCGCGGCTCCTCGGCGACACCGCGCACAATCCCGAGTCCGCGCGCCACAACCCGGTGCTGCTGCTGCGCTCGGGCCAGACCCGCGCCGCCATCCACGTCGACGAGATGGCGGGCAACCAGGAAGTGGTGGTCAAGAACATCGGGCCGCAGCTCGCGCGCGTGACCGGCATCGCCGGCGCGACCGTGCTCGGCAACGGCGAGATCGTGCTGATCGTCAACCCGGTCGCGCTCGCGCAGCGCGCCGACGTGCAGCCGTTCGACCCGAACGCCGAGCAGCGCGTCGTCCGGACCGCGGCCCCGGCCGCGCCGAGCCGGCCGCTGGTCATGGTCGTCGACGACTCGCTCACCGTCCGCAAGATCACCGGCCGCCTGCTCCAGCGCGAAGGTTTCGACGTCGTCACGGCGAAGGACGGCATCGACGCCCTCCAGGTGCTCGCCGAGCAGGCGCCCGACGTCATCCTGCTCGACATCGAGATGCCGCGCATGGACGGCTTCGAGTTCACCCGGACGATCAAGGCCGACCGCAAGCACACCCACATCCCGATCATCATGATCACGTCGCGCACCGCGGAGAAGCACCGCAACCTCGCGCGCGAACTCGGGGTCGACCTCTACCTCGGCAAACCCTACCAGGAAGAGGATCTCCTGAAGAGCCTGCGCGAGATGCTGGAACTCGCGTAGCGCGGCCCTCTCGGCCGCCGGCCGCGAGACGACCCGCGGCTTCGGCGCTCGCGTCCTTCGGGCGACCCGCGCCTTCGGAGACGACCGCGGGTTCGCAGACTCGCGGCAGCGGAGTGTCGAGCGGCCGGGGAGCGAGCGCGACCGGGGAAACTCAGGCCCCCGGATCGACGCCGATCTTCAGCGTGTACGAAGCGGCGCGGGCCTGCCGCGACGCCTCGCCGCCAAGGTAGACGCGCACGCGGTACTCGCCGGGTTCGGGGAGTTGCCCCGACCATGCAGGACGGCGGTCGCCCTCGTTCGCATGGATCCGTCCGCCGTAGGGATCGAACACCGCAAACCAGGTGTCCGGCGCCTTCGTGTCGAGCTGCACCTTCATCGTCCTGCCGCCTTCGACGCGCACGACGTAATCGCGGGCGCCGAGGTTGGGTCCCTTCAGCGTGCCGGCGAGCACGACGCTGCCCGCGCCCGGCACCGCCTGGACCAGCGTCGACGGGACGATCGCCTGCGCCGGCACGGGAGCCGGCACGCCGGCCAGTCCGAACGCAAGGGCGGCGGCCGCAACGGCGGCGCATCGCGCGCGGGAAAGCGCGTAGAGCGGGGAGCGGAGTCGTTTCGACACGGTGCGTCGGGCCGGGCGGAAGGTCCTCATGGTGCCTGTCCGCGACCCGAAAGGGAACCTCCGGGGAGCCCGACCGGTGTGCAGCGCGGCAGGACGCGCGCCGCCGAGCGCGTTACCATGGCCGGGACCCGACGCATCGCGCCCTCCGGGCGGCCTCCCGTGCCTGCCCAGGCGTCCCGCGTTCCGGAACGGCTACTACGCACCCAGGACCGGCCAAACCCAGCACCCCGGAGGAGACCATGGCGGACTACGCCACACCCAGCATTCGCACCGTTGCACTCGTGGGCCACGGAGGCGCCGGCAAGACGACGCTCGCCGAGGCGCTGCTCGTCAGGGCCGGCGCGATCCAGCAGGCGGGAACCGTCGAGAAGGGCACCACCGTCTCGGACTTCGATGCGCTGGAGAAGCAGTACCTGCACTCGCTGCGCGCGTCGATGCTGCACCTCGACACGCCCGACGCCCGCATCCACCTGATCGACACGCCGGGATATCCCGACTTCATCGGCCAGGCGATCGGTGCGCTGGACGCGGTGGAGACCGCGGCGATCGTGGTGAACGCGGCGTCCGGCATCGAGATGATCACCTCGCGCATGATGGAGTGGGCGGCGGAACGGCACCTGTGCCGCATCGTGGTCGTCAACCGCATCGACGCCGAGAACGTGGACCTGCCCGGCGTGCTCGCGTCGATCCGCGCGGCGTTCGGCAACGAGTGCCTGCCGATCAACCTGCCCGCGGACGGCGGCACTCGCGTGGTCGACTGCTTCTTCAATCCGTCCGGCGAGTCGGACTTCTCGTCGGTGGCCGAAGCGCACCAGGCGCTCGTCGACCAGGTGATCGAGGTCGATGAAGACCTGATGGCGAAGTACCTCGAGCAGGGCGAGTCGATCGAGGCGGAGCAGTTGCACGCGCCGTTCGAGAAGGCGCTCCGCGAGGGGCACCTCGTGCCGGTGTGCTTCGTGTCCGCCCGCACCGGAGCGGGAGTCGCCGAACTCCTCGACGTGCTCGTGAAGCTCGCGCCCAATCCGGCCGAGGGCAACGCGCCGATGTTCACCAAGGGGGAGGGAGCGGCGGCAACCGAGTTCCGCTCCGAACCCGATCCGTCGAAGCACGTGCTCGCGCACGTGTTCAAGGTCGTCGTCGATCCGTTCGTCGGCAAGCTCGGCGTGTTCCGCGTCCACCAGGGGACGATCACGAAGGACACGCAGCTCTACATCGGCGAGGGCAAGAAGGCGTTCAAGGTGGGCCACCTGCTGATGCTGCAGGGAGGCCGCAGCGTCGAGGTCGAGCGCGCGGTGCCCGGCGACATCGCTGCGGTCGCCAAGGTCGACGAGATCACCTTCGACAGCGTGCTGCACGACTCGCACGACGAGGACCGCATCCACATGGCGCCGCTCTCGTTCCCGCGGCCG
>JADLBN010000273.1 GCA_020847675.1 Burkholderiales bacterium
CGGCAAGACGCCGGGCGACGCTGGCGCCCGATATCGGGCCAACCCGAAGGGACGTGAATGCCGGAGCGCTCACATCGTTGCCGACCTTGGGTGTGGTGCCTGCCACACCCTGCGGTCGGCGCCTCGTCATCATCTCCGGCATTCGCGTCGCGCCCGCGCCCACTTTCGCAGAGCTTCCCTAGGATCGTGAAGCTCGAGCCGGGCCGGCGGACCATCGTCCTGCAGTCCGCGACCCGCAAGGGAACGCCGGGCACCGACCGGACGGTCGAACTCGACGTCGAGCCGTGTCGGCGCTACTACGTCAACGCGCAGTTCGAGGCGGCGATGGGCGACGCATGGAAGCCGGTGGTGGCTCGTGTCGAGCCGATCCCCGGCTGCAAGGTCCCGGGCGCGCCGAAGTAGTCCGCCCGGACTGTCCCGGTAGCGTCAACAGGACCTAGGGAAGCTCTGCGAAAGTGCGTGGTGCGCGTTGGCCCGAGATCGGGATGACGGCGAGACCGGCGGCGCACCCGGTATCGGGAATACCGGCAAGACGCCGGGCGACGCTGGCGCCCGATCTCGGGCCAACCCGAAGGGACGTGAATGCCGGAGCGCTCACATCGTTGCCGACCTTGGGTGGGGTGCCTGTCACACCCTGCGGTCGGCGCCTCGTGATCATCTCCGGCATTCGCGTCGCGCCCGCGCCCACTTTCGCAGAGCTTCCCTAGTAGGGAGGGAAGTACGGCGACCAGCCGCGGGGATAGTCGAGCGGGTGCGGCTGCTTCGCCATGACGTAGTCCGGCGAGATGAGCGGCCGCAGCGTCGGCACTTCGCGGCGCGGCCAGTCGAGCTGCATCTCGGTCGGCGCGCCGCCCAGGAACCAGATGACCGGGTCGCTGCGGACGTAGCCGTAGCGGTCGTTCCAGGTCGCGCAGCCCGCGAGGGCGCAGGCGGCCAGGGCGAGGACGACGGTCAGGGCGCGGCGCATGACGTTCTCCCGGATGCTCGGCAGGCGCCGCGGCGCCTGCCGCGGCGAAGAGCCAGTCTCTCACATCGGCAGGCAGGATTCATGCCGGCGTCATGCGATGCCGGCGTCGGGGCGTCCCGCCGTGGCCGAAATGCGACACGGAGGAGTCCATGCCAGGTGCCGAACGCGACGCCGAACCCGGGAGCGCCCGCGCCCGCATCCTCGCCGGCCCGGTCAGAATCGGGCGCCGAAGGTGACGCCGAACAGGGCTGCCGGGTCCATGTCACGCGACACGATCTCGTTGTTGTCGCGGTCGTAGAGCGTGATCTCGCCTGCCACCGCGGCGCCGGCGTAGAAATCGAGGCGGGTCGAAGGCGTCGGCCGCCAGGTCGCGCGGGCGAGCAGCGGCAGCGACGACTTCTCGCCGATACCGTCGGGGACGGGGCCGTCGCGGTCGAGGCGGAAGCGGTAGCTGCGCCAGACTCCGCCCGCCGCGAACTCCCACCGGTCGCCGGGGGTCCAGACCAGTTCGAGGCCGGCGCCGCCCGCGGGGCCGGTCTGCGCCGGGTTGCCGACGCGCAGCCGGTCGCTGATCCGCCAGTCGACGAGGAGCACCGGGACCACCACGTCGTCGTCGATCTCGCGGTACACGCCCGCGCCCACGCCGAGCAGGAGATCCGGCGAGAACCTCTTGCTCACCGCGAACGCCGCCCCCCAGTTGAGCGCGTCGCCGGTGCTGGCACCGGATTCGTAGGCCCACTCGACCGCAGGCAGGACCGTGAACGCGAGGCCGTCCGGCGTGGCGTAGACGAAGGTCGCGCCGAGCCCCGGACGGTGGAGACGGTTCCAGGGCTCGCCGCCCAGGTCGTTGGCACCCGACCAGTCCCACTTCTCGTAGTCGTAGCGCAACGACACGCCCGCGGTGACCGCCTGCGAGAAACGCCGAGTGACGCTGCCGAGGGCGAAGGCGCCGCTGAATTTCGCCTCGCCGCCGCCGTCGATGTCCGCATCGAGTTGCGTGTACGCGGTGAACGAGGCGTTGGCGACGGTCGCGCCGACCGGAAGGCCCTGCGCTGCAGCCATCGAGGTCACGAACGGAAGGGCGGCGAGGGCAAGCGGCAGGACGCGGATATGCATGGCTGGCATGGGCGGGTTTCGGGAGGGAGGCGGCGGATCACGGGCCGGTCGGGGTCCCCGGAGCGCGTGACGAATCGGTCATTGTAATCGGGCGCCCCGGACGGATACCGGCGTGCCGGGGTCCCCTCGCGCCGGGAAACCCCGATCCCGCGAGTCTTATGCCATCAGCATGGCCTTCGGTCGCGCTGCCTCCGGCAGCCGCCGACCCGAAGCGTGTTCCTGATGCGCCCGGATCGGGATTCCCGGCATCGGTCGAACGATCGTTCGTCTTTTCGCCGGAAGCGATCCCGCCATTTCGCGCATCACCTTCGATTATTGATGTAATTCATTGTTTTGACTGTATTTTATCGAATGTGGCGAAAACGACGCTAAGTGATTGTTCGGACTGAGGAAATTCATTGACCCTGCGCAGGCATCGTGGGTATAGTGGCGAGAAGTGGGGAAATGTGGGTTAAGGTGGGATTTGGAGGCGGTTCCGCGCGGAATCCGGCTCCGGGGCCGGAAACGCGGTGGCGAGGGAGGGGGCGTTGGCAGCATCCGCAGGCGACAGCGCAGCGATCGGGCCGGTGTTTCGCGGCGTCGCCGAGCTTTCGCTCGACGCGAAGGGGCGTTTCGCGTTTCCCGCGCGCCAGCGCGACGCGCTCTTCGCGGCCGGCGGCACGCGCGTCGTGCTCACCGCGGATCCGTCGCGCTGCCTGCTGATCTATCCGATCGACGCGTGGGAGCCGATCCAGGCGCGCCTCATGTCGCTCTCGTCGTTCGACGAACGCATCCGCGCGCTGCAGCGGCTCCTCGTCGGCCACGCCGACGACGTCGAGGTCGACGCGGCGGGACGCATCCTCGTCCCGCCCGCGCTGCGCCGCTACGCGTCGCTCGACCGGCGTGTCGTGCTCGTCGGGCAGGGACGCAAGTTCGAGTTGTGGGACGACGCGGCCTGGGCCGCGCGCACCGCGCAGGCGATCGCGTTCGACGGCGGGACGCTGCCGCCGTCGCTCGACGGCTTCTCGCTCTGATGCCGCATGGGACCCACGTCAGCGTCCTGCTCGAAGAGTCGGTCGCGGGGCTCTCGCTCGATCCCGCCGGCACCTACGTCGACGCGACGTTCGGACGCGGCGGCCATTCGCGCGCGATCCTCGCGCGGCTCTCCGCGCGCGGGCGCGTCGTCGCGATCGACCGCGACCCCGAAGCGGAGCGCGCGGCCGCGTCGATCGGCGACGCACGCCTTTCGTTCCGGCGGGCGCGCTTCTCGGCGCTCGACGAAGTCCTCGACGCGCTTTCGATCGACCGGGTCGACGGCGTACTCCTCGACCTCGGGATCAGCTCGCCGCAGATCGACACGCCCTCGCGCGGCTTCTCGTTCCGCGGCGACGGGCCGCTCGACATGCGCATGGATCCGGACGCGGGGGAATCGGCCGCCGCGTTCATCGCCCGCGCGAGCCTGCGCGAACTGACGGAGGTCATCCGCGATCATGGTGAAGAACGGCTTGCTCAACCGATTGCAAGAGCGATTGTTGCGGCTCGCGCGGTCCGGCCCGTCGCGACCACACGCGAGCTGGCCGCGATCGTGGCCCAAGCCGTCGGCGCGCGCACGCGGGGTGATTGGCGTCAGGATCCGGCCACGCGCACGTTCCAGGCCCTTCGGATCGCGGTGAACGACGAACTCGCCGAACTGGAGCGCGTGCTGCCGCGAGCGGTCGCGAGGCTGCGCGAGGACGGCCGCCTCGCGGTGATCAGCTTCCACTCGCTCGAGGACCGGATCGTCAAGCGCTTCGTCGCGCGCGCTTCGGCGCCCTGGGGCGGCGACCCGCGGCTCGCGCGCGTTCCGATCGCGCAGGCGGACCTCCCGGTGCCGCCGCTCGCGCGCGTCGGGCGCGCGATCAGGCCTTCGGCCGCCGAGTGCGACGCGAACCCGCGCGCGCGAAGCGCGGTGCTGCGCGTCGCTCGCCGCACCGCGGGCGCGCTGCCCGCCGACTGGCCCGCGGCGGGGTCCGGCACGCCGTCCCGCGGACCTGCAGTCGACAGGGCGCCCGTCACCGGGCGCTCTCCGGGGGAGTCGCCGTGACGCGCGTGAACCTCGTGCTGCTCGCGGTGGTCGTGGCCTGCGCGGTCTCGCTCGTCGCTTCGCGGCATCAGGCGCGCAAGCTGTTCGTCGCGCTCGAGCGCGAGCAGGCGCGTTCGCGCGCGCTCGAAGTCGAGTACGGACAGCTCCAGCTCGAGCAGTCGACCTGGTCGATGCCCGCGCGGGTCGAGAAGTTCGCGCGCGAGCAACTGCAGCTCAGGGCGCCGGGACCGGGGCGGGTCGAGATCGTGCCGCTGCCGCCGGAAGCGGGGACGCCGCGATGAACGCCACGACGGCCATTCCGCGACGCCGCGCGCGGACCGCGGAGGCTCCCGCGATCCCGGCGGCGCGGGCGGCGATCCTGTTCGGAGGCCTCGCGCTCCTGTTCGCGGTGCTCGCGGGGCGTTCGGTGTACCTGCAGTGGGTCGACAACGCGTTCCTGCAGGAGCGCGGCGCCGCGCGCTACTCGCGCGAGCTCGAACTGCCGGCGCACCGCGGGCGGATCGTCGATCGCGCCGGCGAGCCGCTCGCGGTCTCGACGCCGGTCAAGTCGC
>JADLBN010000274.1 GCA_020847675.1 Burkholderiales bacterium
CGAGATCGCGGCGCATACCCCCCGGCTCGTCGCAACAACCCGTAAACCGACACGAAATGGCGGTCCAGCCGACGCCCGATCCGCACAATGGACAGGCCTTCCCTCCGCGCCTCCCATATCGCCGATTACTCCGCCGCCGTGAACCTACGACTTTGTCCCATTGAACACCTCCCTTCTCCATTGAACCAGAAGGTGTTGCAATGACGGGGTTACACCGCCCTGTCCCCGAATTTGCCCGAAGCCGCACGCGCCACGTCCGCGCGGGTTCAGCAGCGATCGTAGTGCAGCCAGCCTTCGGTGCGGGCGCGGGCGCCCGGGCCGGCGATGCGCTCGAGCCGACCGCAGGCCACGATCGGCGAAGGATCCCGGAAGGGATAGAACACCGGAGCGTTCGCGACCGCGGACGCCTCCGTGGAAGCGGGCGAGAACCGCGGCTTGGACTTCCCTGCAGCATCGACCGTGCAGGTCCACGCCTTGCCGTCGACCGCGATGACGCGCGCGACGACTTCGCCCGATCCGCCGGGTGCGGCGTTCGCGACTTCCCGCACCGGCGTGGAAGGATCGTTCGCGCAGCGCTGCACCGCAGCCGAGATCTCGGGCCAGCGGCGCGACCAGTCGCCGTCGGGTTTCGAGGCGAACGCCGCGAGCGGCGCCTTCATCGCGTCGAAGCCGGACTTGACCGTGCAGCAGCCGGTGATCGCCTCGCCCGGCCGCGACGTGAGAATCGCGCGCCAGTCCTGCGGCGGGCCGTCCTTCATCGTCGACGCGCACGATTCCCTGCGCAGCGTCGCCACCACGGTCTGGTTGGGCAGGTGCGTCGATTGGCCGCGCCAGACGATCGCCTTCGGTTCGAGGAACGGCATCGCGATGAGTTCGCCGCGGAACTCGACCACCTGCCGCGCCTTGCCGGCGGCGAGGCTCTGCATCGTGCCGGACGTGCGGCTGGCCTGGAGACTCCAGAACGGCTCCTCGCCGCGGCAGGCGATCTGCTGCGGGACGATCGGCTGCGAGGGTGCCTGCGCGGACGTGATCGACGCCGCGATGGCGAAGACCAACGCAGTGGCCCCAGTGCGGATGGCTCTCATGGTCCGCGCAAGTCTACGCGATTCGGCGGCGGGTCCGTCGACCGCCACGGGGTTTCGAAGCGCGGGTGCGAAGTGTGGACCCGGCTTCGTCCGATTGCGCGAAACCGGCTTTCGGGTCGCGCGGCGCCGGCGCCGGGCGCAATGCGGGGCGGCCCGGCGTGGCCCTACTGCATCGCGGCGTCGAGCGGAACGGGCTCCCATCCGCCGCCCAGTGCCTTGGCGAACGACACGATCGCGATTTGCGTGTCGCGCGCGGCGGCGATGCGCAGCGTGTCGGCCTGGAGCAGCCCCCGCTGCGCGTCGAGCACTTCGAGGAACGACGTCCGGCCGGCGGTGTAGCGCAGGTTCGCCACCTCGAGCACGGCGGCGAGCTGCTCGCGCCGCCGCGTTTCGGCGGCGAGGATCTCGCGCGCGGTGGTGTGGACCACCAGTGCGTCGTGCACCTCGCGGAACGCGGTCTGCACCGTCTGCCGGTAGAGGACGACCGCCTCGTCGCGGCGGGCTTCCGAGGCCTGCACGTTGGCCTCGATGCTCTTGAGCCCGATCAGAGGCTGCAACAGCGCCGCTCCGAAGCGCCAGACCGACGCGGGCGAGGTGAACAGATCCGCGAGCGCGGCCGACTCGGAACCGAACGCCGCGGTGAGCGAGATCGACGGATAGTAGGCGGCCTTCGCCTGCTGGATGCGAAGCTCGGAGGCCGCGAGCAGCGCTTCGGCGCGCTGGATGTCCGGCCGCCGCTCCATCAGCCCCGAAGGCAGGCCCGAGGGCAGCTCCGGCACCGACAGGATCGCGTGATCGGGAGCGACGCGCGCGATCGACGGGGCGTAGACGTCGCGCGGCGAGCGCCCGGTGAGCGTGGCGAGGGAGCCCTCGAGGAGCCCGATCCCCTGCTTCGCGCGCGCGATGTTCGCGACCACCTCGGAGCGCTCGGCCTCCGCCTGTCTCAGGTCGTAGTCGCCGATGAGGCCGGCGTCGTAGCGGTCCTTCTGCAGCCGCACGGTGTCGTCGCGCGAGGCGAGCGTGTCCTGCTGCAGCTTGAACTCGGCATCCGCCGCCCGCAGCCGGAAGTAGGTGATCGCGGTGTCCGCGGCGACGGCAGAGCGCACCGACTCCTGGAAGTATCGCGACGCCGCGAGCTCGTTCTTCGCCGCGAGCGAGCCGCTGCGGTACTTGCCCCACAGGTCGAGCTCGTAGCCCAGGTCCACGCCGACGTTGAAGTCGTTGCTGGTGAGCGGCGGTGGGAACACCGGAACCCCGGCGCCGGAGACGCGCGAGCGCGAGGCGCCGACCGCGAGGTTCGCGTAGGGGTACAGGTACGACTGCGCGAGCAGCACCTGCGAGCGCGCGAGTTCGACACGAACGAACGCGGACGCCACGTCGAGGTTGTGCGCGAGGGCCTCGTCGACGAGCGCAGTCAGCCGTGGATCGTCGAACGCGAGCCACCAGCGCTCGAGCAGCGCGAGCTGCGCCGCGGTCGGCGGCGTCGCCGGCGGCAGCTCGGAAGCGGGCGCCTTGGGTTGGGTGACCGCGCAGCCGGCGAGCACGGCGGCGAGGGCGAGCGCGGCGAGCGCGCGCGAAAGGGCGTCAGGCATTTTCGCCTCGCGGTTCGGAGTTCGGGAGCGGGCCCGGCGGCCGCGCGTGCGTCGCGTGCGCGCGGTCGATCTCGGCCACGAGGTCGTCGTGCGAGCGCCGCTCGACGAGCGAGCGTTCGAAGATCGCGCGGAAGAACAGCGGCACGAAGAAGATCGCGAGGAAGGTCGCGGCGAGCATCCCGCCCATGACGCCGGTGCCGACCGAGTGGCGCGCACCGGCGCCGGCGCCCACCGAGATCGCGAGCGGCAGCACGCCGAGGATGAACGCGAGCGAGGTCATCAGGATCGGCCGGAAGCGCAGGCGCGCCGCCTCGATCGCCGCGGCCGACGCGGAAAGACCTTCCTCGTGCTTGAGGACCGCGTACTCGACGATCAGGATCGCGTTCTTGGCGGCGAGTCCGAGCAGTGTCACGAGGCCGATCTGGAAGTAGACGTCGTTGGTGAGTCCGCGCAGCCACACCGCGGCGAGGGCACCGAAGGTGCCGAACGGGAGCGCGAGCAGCACCGAGAGCGGCAGCGACCAGCGCTCGTACTGCGCGGCGAGGATCAGGAACACCATGATCACCGCGAGCGCCAGCGCGAACGTGGAGGCCCCGCTCGACTTCTTCTCCTGGTAGCTCGTGCCGCCCCAGTCGAAGCTGAAGTCGGCCGGCAGCACCTCGCGCGCGATCTCCTCGACGCGCGCGATCGCCTGGCCCGAGCTGAAGCCAGGCGCCGCCTGGCCGATGATCTTGACGGCGGGCAGGTTGTTGAAGCGGTCGAGCGAGTCGGGGCCGGCGGTGAACCTGACCGTGGCCAGTGAACTGATCGGGATCATCGAACCGTCGCGCGCGCGCACGTACACCCCGCCTATGTCGTCCGGCCGCCGCCGGAACGCCGGGTCGGCCGACAGGAGCACCTGCCAGGTGCGGCCGTACTTGTTGAAGTCGTTCACGTAGTAGGTGCCGAGCGTGCCCGCCAGCGCGCCGTAGAGCTCGTCGAGCGAGACGCCGAGCTTCTTCGCCTTCTCGCGGTCGACATCGACGTACACCTGCGGCACCGTGGCGCGCCACAGCGTCTGCGCGCCGCCCAGCATCGGATCCTGGTTGGCGCGACCGAGGAACGCGTAGGTCACCTCCTGCAGGCGCTTGGCGCCGCCCTCGCCCCGGTTCTGGATGTAGAACTCGAAGCCGCCCGCCGTGCCGAGGCCGAAGATGGCCGGAGGCTCGAACGCGAGCACCAGCGCCTCCTTGATGCCCATGGTCCGCCCGAACAGCTCGCCGACGAGCTGTTTCGTGTTCGCCTCGCGTTCGTCCCAAGGCGTCTGGGAGACGAAGATGGTCGCGGCGTTGTTGCGGAACCCGCCGCCGATGAAGTCGAAGCCGGTGAACGCGATGACGTCCTTGTTCGCGGGGTTCGCGCGGATCGCCTCGGTCACCTGCGCGACCACCTTGTCGGTGCGCTCGAGCGACGCGCCGTCGGGCAGGATCACCGCGCTGATGTAGAAGCCCTGGTCTTCGTCGGGCACGAGGCTCCCGGGCGTGATGCGCCACAGCCCCGCTGTGATCGCCACCATGCCGATGAACAGTATCGCGCCCAGCACGCCGCGCCGGATCATGAACACGACGCCGCCGACGTACCCGTGCGTCACCTTCGCGAAGAGGCGATTGAAGGCCTGGAAGAAGCGACCCGGCGGGCGGTGCGAGTGCGAGAGCATCAGCACGCACAGCGCCGGCGAAAGGGTGAGCGCCATCATGCCGGAGATCACGACCGCGATCGCGATCGTCACTGCGAACTGCCGGTAGAGCTCGCCGGTGAGTCCGCCGAGGAACGCGATCGGCACGAACACCGCGACCAGCGTCAGCACGATGGCCACGATCGCGCCGGTCACCTCGTTCATCGCCTTGATCGCCGCTGCCCGCGGGGGCACCTGGTCCTCGCGCATGATCCGCTCGACGTTCTCCAGCACGACGATCGCGTCGTCGACCACGATGCCGATCGCGAGTGCCATGCCGAACAGCGTCAGCGTGTTGATCGAGTAGCCGAGGAGGTGCAGTCCCGCGAAGGTGCCGATCAGCGAAACCGGCACGGCGAGGAACGGGATCATCGCGGCGCGCCAGCTCTGCAGGAACAGGTAGACGACGAGGAACACGAGCAGCATCGCCTCGCCCAGCGTCTTCAGCACCTCGCGGATCGACACCTCGACGAAGCGCGTGGTGTCGTAGGGCACCGACCAGGCGACGCCCTCGGGGAAGCGCTTCGAGAGCTCGTCCACGCGGTTCGTCACGCTCTTCGCGACCTCGAGCGCGTTCGCCCCGGGCGCGAGGAAGATGCCCATCAGCGTCGCCGGCTTGCCGTTGATGCGGCCGATGAAGTCGTAGTCCTTGCTGCCGAGCTCCACGCGGGCGACGTCGGAGAGGCGCACGGTGGAACCGTCGGGGCTCGCGCGCACGATGATCTCGCCGAATTCCTTCTCGTCGGCGAGCCGCCCCTGCGTCGTGATCGTGTAGACGAGGTCCTGCTTCGGCCCGATCGGCGTCGCGCCCACCTTGCCGGCGGCGAACTGCGCGTTCTGCTCGTTGATCGCCGCGACCACGTCCCCGGGCGTGAGCTTCAACTGCGCGAGACGGTCAGGCTTGAGCCAGATCCGCATCGCGTAGTCCTTCGCGCCGAAGATCTGCACGTTGGTCGTGCCCGGGAGCCGCTTCAGCTCGTCGAGCACGTTCAGCGTCACGTAGTTCGAGATGAACAGGTCGTCGTGGCTGCCGTCGGGCGAGTAGAACGCGAGCACCTGCAGGAACGAGCTCGATCCGCGCTCGACCGTCACACCCTGGCGCCGGGCCTCGGCCGGAAGGCGCGCCTCGACCTGCTTGACGCGGTTGCTGACGTTGATCGTGGCTTCGTCGATGTCGGTGCCGATGTCGAACGTGACCTGGATCTGCACGAGCCCGTTCGACGACGAGTTCGAGCCCATGTAGATCATGCCCGGAACGCCGTTGATGGCGTTCTCCAGCGGAGCGGCCACGGTCTGCTCGACCACCTCGGCCGAGGCGCCCGGGTAGATCGCCTGGACCGTCACGACCGGCGGCGCGATTTCCGGGTACTGCGAGATCGGCAGCACGCGTATCGCCGACAGGCCGGCGAGGACGAGGAAGATCGAGATGACCGCCGCGAAGACCGGCCGGTCGATGAAGAAGCGGGAGAGCATGGCGGGGCGCTCGCGTCAGGACTTCGGAGCGGCGGCCTTGGCGTCGCCCTTCGCGGGGGCTGCCCCGGGAGGCGCCCCTGGCGCGCCCGGCGGCGGCCCGAGCATGATCGGGGACCCCGGCGCCATGATGCGCGCCATGCCGTCGACGATCACCGTTTCGCCGGCCTTGAGGCCCGCCTCGACGATCCACAGGTTGGCGCCGTCGACCTCGACCCACGGACCGAGCGTCACCGGGCGCGGCAGCGCGACGTCCTTGCCGTCCTTGTCCTTGCCCGGGACGTAGACGAACTTGCCCTGCGGCCCGTCGAGCACCGCCACCTGCGGCACCCCTATCGCGTCCTTGCGCACCGCGCCCTTGAGCGTGACGCGCACGAACTGGCCCGGCTTGAGCAGGTTGTCGCGGTTCGCGACCTCGGCGCGCATCTCGTAGGTGCCGGTGACCGGATTGATGCGGGTATCCGCGAAGTTGATCTTCCCGGTGCGCGGCAGCACGGTGCCGTCGGCGAGGCGGATCGTGACGTCGAACCCGTTGTCCTTCGGAAGCTGGAGGAGCCCCGCGGCGACCGAGCGGTTGATCGCGAGCTGCTCGTTCTCGGAGATGCCGAACGGGATCCAGATCGGGTCGACCTGCGAGATCACGGTGAGCAGCGTCTCGTTGGCGTTCACGAGGCTGCCTTCCGACTTCATCGCGCGGCTGGTGAGGCCGGACACCGGCGCGGCGACACGCGTGTAGCCGAGGTTCAACTGCACCTCGGCGTTGCGCGCTTCGGCGGCCTTGAGCGACGCGCGCGCGAGTTCGGCGGCGGAAGTCGCGTCGTCGGCTTCCTTCTGTCCTACCGCGCGCCGTTCGGCGAGAGGTTTGAGGCGCGAGGCCTCGCGCTCGGCCTGCGCGAGTTGCGCCTGCGCGCGCGCCACGTCCGCCTGCGCGGCGGCGGCCTGCGCCTCGAGGGGCTTGGGGTCGATCACGAACAGCGGCTGACCCGCCCTGACCGCCGATCCTTCCTGGAACAGCCGCTTCTCGAGGATGCCGGTCACGCGCGCACGCACCTCGACGTCCTTCGAGCCGGTGGTCTGGCCGACGTACTCCCACGACACCGGGAGCGTCCGCGGCTCGAGCGTCACGGTCGAGACCTGCGCCGGCGGGAGGCCCATGTGGCCGCCGCCCTGCTGGCCCTGGCCGCACGCGGCGAGAGCGGCGGCGAGAGCGAGTCCGACGGCAAGTGAAGCGCGCCGGAGTGGGGAGGTCGGGTTCTCTGGGGTCATGGCGGACTTTCGGGGGGCGGCCTGCTGCGTCGCAGCTTGACCGGGCTCGCCAAACTACATACATTCACGAATGTTCGCAACCATTTTTTGCGGGAGCCCTCCGTGATGGTCCGCCGCACCCGGGAAGCCGCCGCCGCCACCCGCGAGCAATTGCTCGACGCCGCCGAGCGCGTGTTCCGCGACCGTGGGGTGACCCGCACCTCGCTCGCCGAGGTCGCCGCGGAGGCCGGCGTCACCCGCGGGGCGGTCTACTGGCACTTCCGCGACAAGGCCGACCTGTTCGTCGCGATGTGCGAGCGGGCGACGAGTCCGCTGGACGCGCTGATCGAGCAGGCCCGCGGCACGCACGAAGGTTCGCCGCTCGCGGCGTTGCGGCTTCTTTGCATCGACGCGCTCGCGCACCTGTCCCGCGACACGCGGGCCCACGCGGTGTTCGAGATCCTGTTCCACCGCAGCGAGCTCTCCGGCGAGCTCGCGGGCGTCGCCGACCGGCACGACCGCGAGTGCGCCAACGCCCGCGCCTGCGTCGAGACGGTCATCCGCCGCGCGGTCGCCGCGGGCGAGTTGCCGCGCGACACCGATGCGACGCTCGCGACCTTCGCGATCCACGCGTACGTGACGGGGCTCATGCACGAGTGGACGCATGACCCCGACGCCTTCGATCTCCGCGCGGCGGCGCCCGCGCTGATCGACGCGTTCATCGCGGGCGTGGTCGCGAACCCGCCGCGGACTCGACCCGCGGGGCGCGGCGCCGGCAGCAAGGCGGCTGCAGCCGTCGCAACGGCGGCGCCCCGGGGAAAGTAGCCCCCCGACGCGCCGCGGCGAGGCATCCGGCATAATCGCCCCTGCGGGAAGCGCGGGACGGAGAGCGGCATGGGCGAGGTGGGTACGGTCGGCGTCATCGGCGCCGGCACGATGGGCAACGGCATCGCGCAGGCCTGCGCGGTCTCCGGCATCCGGGCGGTGATGGTCGACGTCTCCGACGCCGCGCTCGATCGCGGCAAGGCGGCGATCGCCGGCAGTCTCGACCGCCTGGTGAAGAAGGACAAACTCGCCCCTGCCGCGCGCGACGCCGCGCTCGCCCTGGTCCACCCGACGACGCGCTACGAGGATCTCGCGCAGGCCGACCTCGTGATCGAGGCCGCGACCGAGAATCCGGCGATCAAGTTCGACATCCTGAAGAAGGTCGACGCGATCGCGAAGGCCGGCGCAGTCGTCGCGTCGAACACCTCGTCGATCTCGATCACCCAGCTCGCGGCGGTCACCAAGCGCGGCGAGCGCTTCATCGGCATGCATTTCTTCAACCCGGTGCCGATGATGGCGTTGGTCGAGCTGATCCGCGGGCTGCAGACCTCGGACGCGACGGTCGCCGCCGCCGAAGGTCTCGCGAAGCGCCTGGGCAAGACGCCGATCGTGGTGAAGAACAGCCCCGGCTTCGTCGTGAACCGGATCCTGTGCCCGATGTTGAACGAGGCGGTCTTCGCGCTGCAGGAAGGGCTCGCGAGCGCCGCGGCGATCGACGAGGGCATGAAGCTCGGCTGCAACCACCCGATCGGCCCGCTCGCGCTCGCCGACATGATCGGCCTCGACGTGCTGCTCGCGGTGATGAACGTGTTCTACTCCGACTTCAACGACCCCAAGTACCGGCCAGCGCCGCTCCTGAAGGAGATGGTCGCGGCCGGCTGGCTCGGCCGCAAGACCGGCAAGGGTTTCTTCGACTATCCGGCCAGGTAGCGCGGGCGCGCTGCCGCCACACCGAGGCGGGATCCCGGGCGCGCCTGGCCCGGCCCCCGCTGCAACGACCTCTTCGGGAGAACCCCATGCCCGGCCTATTGCCCAACGTCGATCCGGACGGCCTGCTCGAATTCTCGGTCGTCTTCACCGACCGCTCGCTCAACCACATGTCGCAGCGCTTCCAGGGAGCGATGCGCGACATCGCCGGAGTGCTGAAGCGCGCCTATCACGCGCCGTTCGCGGTGCTCGTCCCCGGCGGCGGGACGTTCGGCATGGAGTCGGTCGCGCGCCAGTTCGCGACCGGCCGCAAGGTGCTCGTGGTCCGCAACGGCTGGTTCAGCTACCGCTGGACGCAGATCTTCGAGATGGGCTCGATCCCCGCGCACGCGACCGTGCTGAAGGCGCGGATGTCGCGCACCGGACATCAGGCGCCGTGGGCGCCGCCGCCGATCGACGAGGTGACCGCGGCGATCCGGAGGGACCGACCGGACGTCGTGTTCGCGACCCACGTCGAGACCGCGTCCGGCATCCTGCTGCCCGACGACTACCTGCGCGCCATCGCCGAAGCGACGCACGCCGCCGGCGGCCTGTTCGTGCTCGACTGCGTCGCGTCGGGCGCGCTGTGGGTCGACCTCGAGGCCTGCGGCTGCGACGTGATCCTGAGCGCGCCGCAGAAGGGCTGGAGCAGCAGCCCGGGCTGCGCGCTCGTGATGCTCTCGGCGCGCGCTCGCGAGGCGGTCGAGCGCACGACGAGCACGAGCTACGCGCTCGACCTGCGCCGCTGGCTTGGAATCATGGAAGCCTACGAGAAGGGCGGCCACGCCTACCACGCGACGGTGCCTACCGACTCGCTCATGCGCCTGCGCGACACGATGATGGAGACCGAGCGCGCCGGCTTCGAGCGCATGCGCGAATCGCAGTGGGACCTCGGCCGAAAGGTGCGCTCGCTGCTCGTGCGCGCGGGTTTCCCGAGCGTGGCGGCCGACGGCTATGCCTCGCCCAGCGTCGTCGTGAGCTACACCGACGATCCGGAGATCCACAGCGGCAAGCGCTTCATCGAGGCGGGGCTGCAGACCGCCGCCGGCGTACCGCTGCAGTGCGACGAGCCGGCCGATTTCCGCTCGTTCCGCATCGGACTCTTCGGCCTCGAGAAGCTCGGACACGTGGACCGGACGGTCGCCTCGCTCGAGCGCGCGCTCGCGGCCATCGGCGCGGGCGCGCACGCGCGCTGAGCCGTCCGCGGAGACGGGCGACCGGCCCGGCTGCCCGGCCGGTCGAGTGCCGACCGGACGCGGGTGATCGAATCGCGCGGCGCCGTTCGCAACGGCGCGCGGACGATCTTCAGCGCTTCGCCGCGACGAACGCGAACGCGACCTCGCCCACGTCCTCGACGCTCGCGCGCACGCGGCAGGGCCTGTCGATCGAGAGCGGCTTGTTGAGGCTGCCGGTGGTGACCACCTGGCCGCGCGCGAGCCCGCCGGCGCGGTCGCGCTGCGCTCCTGCCCACGCGACGACCGGCGCCCACGGGTCGCCCTGCGGGTGACCGCCGACCGCGTCGTGCACGAGTTCGTCGTCGATCCACAGGCGCACACGGCGAGTGGCGAGGTCGATCGAGCGGAAGCCGCGCGTGTCGCCGCCGCTCACGTAGCCGGCGTTGCCGAGAAGATCCGCGAGGAAGCGCGGGTAGGGCGTGCCGTCCGTCGGCATTCCGCCGCGCGGGGCGAGGATCTCGGCGCCGGCGAGCGCGAATTCGACCGCATCCTCGACTTCGCCGCGCGTGTACGGCCGCCCGGGCCGCGGCGGCAGGTCGCGCGCGAGGCGGAACGCGATCTCGATCTCGAGGATCACCGGACGGTCGGGCGGCAGTTCGACTTCGGCGCCGCTCTCGACGCAGGTGCTCGCGAGCATCGGCGCCGCGACGGCCGAGCCGTCGGACCCGAATCCGACCTTCCATCCGCCGGCGCGTTCGCCGAGCGCGATCAGCGTGCCTGCCTGCGCCGCGTAGGCCTCCGCGACCGACACGTCGAGCGCGTCGAGGTCCGCCCTGCGAACCATGCGGCGGGTCCGGTGCGCGGACGCGAGCAGATGAACCATCGATTCGACCGTGGACGCCATGGGAAACGTTCGAGTCTGCGATGACGCGATTCTAACCGTCGCGGCGTTCTCGCAGACATCGCATCGATGAACCGGCAATCCGCGGACCGGAGTCCGACGGGATGCGGTCCGTCGGCAACCGGGTACGACCACGACCGAAGGCGCAATCCGTTCACGCGTGAAACCGTGGCAGGCGCCGTCACAGGTTTTCGCTCTCCACGCCGATGTCCATCCAGTAGCGGCGCGGATTCGTCGGATGCAGGTAGACCCGGACCGTGTCGCCCACACCGACTCTCCTGCCGGGGTTGGAGCGAAGGATGTCGCTCTTGAAGACGGTTTCGACCCCGCTCCTTCGATCGAGGTGGCGCGCCTTGACGCGCCAGGCGGTCCGATGTCCGCGTCGGCCGACCTTGGTGATCTCCGCGTCCACCGGCTTGCCGTGTCGGCGAAACCAGTCGCCGTCCAGCGCCTTGCGATCGGCGAACACCGCATACAACACGGTATGCAGCGTCAGCATCGCCGCCGCGAAGCCGGCCGCGAGACCGAACGTGCGAAGCGTTCCGGATTCACCGGACCGGCCCATCAGATAAGCGGTGAGACCCCATGCCAGGGCGCTCAGCACGGCGAATACCACGGTTCCGATCGTCTTCCGGTTCATGTCGCCACTGGAAACGTCATCTGCACGCGAGGCGACCTCCGGCCTTGCGCAACGCCGGTTCGGCACGGCGCGTGCCGGGTCCCATCGCGGAGTTCTGTCGAGTCCCGCCGCGGAGAGCCGGCCCGAGTCTACTCGCCGTATCTCCTCAGCCCGTCGAGATCGAGGACGGTGACGCTGCCGTACTCGACGCGCAGGAGTCCGCCGGCCTCGAGCTCTTGCAGCGCCCGGTTGACGCGCTGGCGCGAAAGTCCCACGAGCTGGCCCAGGTCCTCCTGCGACACCGGGAGCGACGGCCCCACGCCCGGGTAGAGCACCGGGTTGAAGAGCCCGGCGAGCGACCGGGCGAGCCGCGCCTCGGGTCCGTGCAGGCGGCCGTGCTCGACCAGCGCGATGAACTGGCCCAGCCGCTCGTTCAGCTGGACGATCAGGAAGCGGTTGAACGCGATATTGCTGTCGAGCAGGCGCAGGAACGTCGCGCGCGGCATGTAGGCCACGAGCGACTCGCGCAGCGCGACGATGTCGTAGCGCCGAGGCTCGTCCTTCAGGAGCGAGCCCTCGCCGAACCAGCCGCCGGGGCCGATGCCGGTGTAGCTCGTCGATTTCCCCTCGGCCGAGACGTTCGCCATCTTGACCAGGCCCTCGATCACCCCGATCCAGTGCTCGACCGCCTCGCCCTTGTGGCACACGAGTCCGCCCGGGGGGCAGGCGCGGACCAGGGTTTCGGACGCGACGCGATCGAGTTCGACGGGCGCGAGCGCCCGAGCCCAGGTGCTGGCTTCGAGCATGCGTCGCAGGCGGGCCTCGTGTACGGGCATCGGGGGGTCGAAGGTGACGGGACCGCAACAATGTCGGCCCGGCGACAGCTTGCAAGGTGCCGCACGGCTTAAGGTCCGCGCGACGCCTACCGGATTCTACTGGGCCGGGCTGCCTCCGCGAGGGGCGCCGGTCCTGGCGTCGCGCTGCCCGCCCGGGACGGTGGACCTGGGCTAAGATGACCGGCCGCGCCCGGTGGACCGAGCGAGGGAGAGCCAGGCGACCGCCCGGGACAAGAGGCGGCGCCAGCGGACTCGCGGAAGAGCCGTTCCGCACGAGGAGGAGGACGATGGACCAGGCGCTCGACACGTTCCCGCGCCGGCTCGCCAGGCACGCGGCCGAGCGGCCGAACCATCCCGCGACGCGCGAGAAGTACCTCGGCATCTGGCAGACCTGGACTTGGTCCGAAGTCGCCGCCGAGGTGCGCGCGCTCGCCTGCGGACTCGCGTCGATCGGCTTCTCGCGCGGCGACCACCTCGCCATCGTCGGCGACAACCGCCCGCGGCTCTATTGGTCGATGCTCGCCGCGCAGTGCGTGGGCGGCGTGCCGGTGCCGATGTACCAGGACGCGCCGGCGAACGAATTCATCTACGTGCTGAAGGACGCGGGCGTCCGCTACGCGATCGTCGAGGACCAGGAGCAGCTCGACAAGCACCTCGAGGCCCGCGCCGAGGTGCCCGCGCTCGCGCACCTCGTCTACGACGACCCGCGCGGCCTGCGCAACTACACCGGTGCGGGCTTCGAGGGCGTGATGTCCTACGACGCGCTGATCGCCGCCGGGCGCGACTACGACAAGGCGCACCCCGGCTTCTTCGACGGCGAAGTCGCGAAGGGCCGGGACTCCGACGTGTCGATCATGCTCTACACGTCGGGCACGACCGGCAAGCCCAAGGGCGTGCGCCAGAGTCACCGGGCGTTCATCACGGCGGCGGAGGGCGGCATCGCGTTCGACCGGCTGGGTCCCGACGACAGCGTGCTCTCGTACCTGCCGATGGCCTGGGTCGGCGACCACCTGTTCAGCTTCGCCCAGTGGCTCGCCGCCGGCTTCACGATCAACTGCCCGGAGTCGGCCGACACGGTGCGCATCGACCTGCGCGAGATCGGACCGACCTACTATTTCGCGCCGCCGGCGATCTTCGAGAACCTGCGCACGCAGGTGATGATCCGGATGGAGGACGCGGGCGCGCTCAAGCGCGCGATCTTCCATTGGGCGATCGGCGTGGCGAAGCGCTGCGGCGTCGCCATTCTCGACGGCAAGCCGGTGGGCTTTGCCGACCGCCTCGCCTACGCCGTCGGCAACGTCCTGGTCTACGGGCCGCTCCGCAACGTGCTGGGGATGAGCCGCATCCGCGTCGCCTACACGGCAGGCGACGCGATCGGGCCGGACCTGTTCCGCTACTACCGCTCGATCGGCATCAACATGAAGCAGCTCTACGGCTCGACCGAGACCTGCGCGTACTGCTGCCTGCAGCCGGACGACGCGGTGCGCCTCGACACGGTCGGCATCGCCGCCCCGAACGTCGAGGTGAAGATCGCGCCCGACGGCGAGGTGCTCGTGCGCGGCCCGATGCTGCTCGCCGAGTACTACAACCGCCCCGACGCGACGGCCGAGTCGATCGACGCCGACGGCTATTTCCGCACCGGCGACGCGGGGCTCTTCGATCCCGACGGGCACCTGCGCATCATCGACCGCGCGAAGGACGTCGGGAAGCTCGCGAACGGCGCGATGTTCGCGCCCAACTACATCGAGAACAAGCTCAAGTTCTCGCCCCACGTCAAGGAGGCGGTCGCCTTCGGCAACGGCCGCGGGATGGTCTGCGCGTTCGTGAACATCGACATCGGCTCGGTGGGCAACTGGGCCGAGCGTCGCGGGCTGCCCTACTCGGGATACACCGACCTCGCCGGCAAGCCCGAGGTGATCGAACTGGTGCGCCAGGTGGTCGAGGAGGTGAACGCCGAGATCGCCGCCGAGCCCGCGCTCGCCGCGTCGCAGATCCACCGCTTCCTCGTGCTCCACAAGGAACTCGACCCCGACGACGACGAGCTGACGCGCACGCGCAAGGTGCGGCGCGGCTTCATCGCGGAGAAGTACGCGGTGCTGGTCGACGCGCTCTACGGCGGACGCAAGGTCCAGCACATCGAGACCCAGGTCAAGTTCGAGGACGGCCGCACCGGCAAGGTCGCGGCGGATCTGCGCATCGAGGACGCGAAAGTGTTCGCGCCCGGTGCGGCGCGGAAGGCCGCTTGAAGCATGAAGGATGAGCACCGCGACGTCGCGCACCGGCCGTGTTCATCGGGCCGCGAACGCGGCCCGTCATGGCGCGCGAGCGCTTCATCGGCCGCGTCGGCGGCCGTCATCGCGCAGCGGGCGAGGCCATGAGCCGCGCAACCGGCGAAGTCATCCTGAAGCTCGAGCACATCTCGCTCGCGTTCGGCGGCGTGAAGGCGCTGACCGACATCAGCTTCGACGTCCGCGAGCACGAGGTGCGCGCGATCATCGGCCCCAACGGCGCCGGCAAGAGCTCGATGCTCAACGTCATCAACGGCGTCTACCGGCCGCAGCAGGGGACGATCACCTTCCACGGGAAGGTCCGTCACAACATGAACACGCACGATGCGGCCGCCAGCGGCATCGCCCGCACGTTCCAGAACATCGCGCTGTTCAAGGGCATGACGGTCCTCGACAACAGCATGACCGGGCGCAACCTGCGGATGAAGACGAGCTTCGTCGAGCAGGCGATCTGGATCGGCCGCGCGCGCCGCGAGGAACTCGAGCACCGGGCCCGGGTCGAGGAGATCATCGACTTCCTCGAGATCCAGCACATCCGCAAGA
>JADLBN010000275.1 GCA_020847675.1 Burkholderiales bacterium
ACGCAACCGTCGCCGCCGATCCTGATCGAAGGCGAGGACCATGGCGGACTCCTGATCGGAACCAACAATCACTCGATCAAGTACCTCGTCGACTCGCTCGCCGTCCACGACGCATTCGGCCGATTCGCCGGCGAAGATCCGCTGCAGACGGCCAGCCGGATCATCCGCGGCTCCAGTGACCGGGAGCTCAACAAGCTCGAAGCCGCACTCGACGCTCTGCGCATCACGCTTCAGGGAGGCGGTGTCGCGCGGACACCCGAGGAGAACCGCGACGAGCTCTACCGTAACCTCTACGCGCTGACCGATTCGGCCGCCTATCGTTCGGTCCAGGCCGGCGCGACGATCGCACCGATCGCGAACCAGGGTTTCGAGAGCATCGCTTCCTCGACCCGGGGGCCGCTCGCACCGCTGGTCGCACTCCGCTGGCTGACGCCGTTCCAGCTCAACGGCGCGGAGGCGCAACTCGCCGCCGCCCATCCGGGGCTGCAGGCTTCTCTCGCGCACGATGCCTCGTTGTCCGGTACGCGTCTGGCCGATGCCGACTACAGCGACACCTGGCGGGCGGAGCGGGCCGGACTCCTGTGGACGCTCGTCGCGCGCAATGAAGCGCTGGGGTCGCCACAGGGAGCGCGACGGTTCCCCGTCTCCCGGACGTACGTCGATCTCGAGAGCGGCACGGTGCTGAACACCCGCCCGGGCGACCTGCGTGCCATGCCCCACGAGCGCATCGTCTTCGGCCGCGAGGGCGCCGCGAACACGCTGACGGGTACCGTCTCACGCGATTCGCTCTTCGGCGGATTCCAGTCGGACACCCTCGACGGCGGCGCCGGCAACGACCATGTCGAAGGCCGGCGCGGAAGCGACGTGCTGCGCGGCGGTGATGGCGACGATCGTCTGGTTGGCGGCGAAGGTGTGGACCAGCTCTTCGGCGACGCTGGCGCAGACAGGCTCGCTGGCGGCGAAGGCGTCGACACGCTCGACGGCGGCGCAGCGGACGACGGCCTCGACGGCGGACTCGGCGCCGACGCGCTCCGCGGCGGAGCGGGCTACGACGTCTACACGATCCGCAGCGGCGAAGGCAAGGACACCATCGCCGACGCCGACGGGCGCGGACGCATCGCGTTCGTGGACGCATCCGAGCGCACCGTCGCGATCGCGGGCGTCGGCATCGCCGACCGCTCCGCCGCGAACCGCTGGTCGGTGCTGATCGGTCGCGAACTCGAAGTCGTCGCCACCCGCAACTCGCCGCTGACTCTCTCGATGCCCGACGGCACGCAGGTGGTCGTCGACGAAGACCGCGTCGGCGCGCTGGGCATCACGCTGCTGCCGGACATCGCGGACCAGGCGACGACCAACACGATCACCGGCGACCACAACACGAACAAGCGCGACACGTTGATCGGCACCGCCGTGAACGATCGCATCGATGCCGGCGCGGACGCGGATCTCGTGTACGGCGGCACGGGCGCCGACCGCATCCTCGGCGGCGCGGGGCGCGACCGCCTCGACGGCGAAGCCGGGGACGATGTGATCGAAGGCGGCATCGCGGCCGACATCGTCGAGGGCGGGGCCGGCCGCGACCGCCTGTATGCGGACGCCGTGACCTCGCTCGATCCGCTGGCCGCGCTCCGCTCGGCGCTCGCGTCGAACGGAACGCCGACGAACGCGCAAGGCGACTGGCTCTCCGGCAACGGCGACTCGGACCTGCTGATCGGCGGGCTCGACAACGACGGCCTCGCCGGCGGCGAGGGAGCGGACATTCTGGCCGGAGGCGTCGGCGACGACTCGCTGCTCGGCGACGCGGAGGTCGCACCGTTCGACGGCAACTGGAGCTGGTCCGACGCCGAAGTGAACGGCGTACTGAGGCGGACCTTCGCGAACATGGACGACGGCGAGCCCGACCCCGCCGGCGGCGCGAGCGACAGCCTGTACGGCGGCGTCGGCAACGACTTCGCGCTCGGCGGCCGTGGCGACGACGCGCTGTTCGGCGACAGCGGGAACGACTTCCTGCAGGGCGACGCAGGCGCCGACGCGCTCGCGGGCGGTGAGGGGTCGGACCGGCTCGTCGGTGACGGCTGGGCGACGACCGATGGCACCGACCAGGGCAACGACCGGCTCGACGGCGGCGCCGGTGACGACCGGCTCACCGGCGGCGGTGCGGCCGACGATCTGGTTGGCGGCGACGGCAACGACACGTTGATCGGAGACGACGCGATCGATCGCGTGGCCGCTGCGTTCCACGGCGCAGATCGGCTCGATGGGGGAGGCGGGGACGACGCGCTGGCTGGCGGCTTGGGCAACGACGAGATCGTCGGCGGCGCGGGGAACGACGCGATCGCGGGCGACCTCACGCAGACCGCTGGCGGCGGCGACGACATCATCGACGCGGGCGAGGGCGACGACACGGTCGACGCGGGCACCGGCAACGATCGCGTCGTCGCGGGGAGCGGACGGGACCAGGTCGACGGCGGCGAAGGGCATGACGAAATCGCCGGAGGCGCGGGCTCCGATCTTCTCGATGGCGCCGCCGGCGACGACCTGATCGAAGGCGGCGCCGACGGCGATGAGCTCTACGGCGGCGACGGTCTCGATCTTCTCGACGGCGGCGACGGCGTTGACCTTCTATCGGGCGGCGAC
>JADLBN010000276.1 GCA_020847675.1 Burkholderiales bacterium
GGCGCACCCGAAGCCGAACGTCCACCCTGCGGCGTCCGTGTCGAGCGTGCCGTTGGTGACGAGTTGCGCGTGAACCGGGGCCGCGCACAGAAGCAGCGCACCGATGGCGATAGCCGAGACCCAACCGTATCGACTCATCACGCTCCCCCAGAGGGTTGACCGGCCGTACCCTATCACAGGCGGTGCGCGGACTGTCAATGGAAATCCGGATGCCGCCGGGGCGGGATTCGAAAACTCCCCGCCAGGGGTCCGAATGAATCAAGGCCTTCGAGACACCTCGTTGCGGAGCGGAGATGGGCTACTGGGGCCGCGCTCGATTTGCCGTGGCTGGCGCTGCGCAGCATCTCGCGGCGCCCAGCGAGCTCGGTGGATGGCCTCATCTCGGCGCCGTACGCGGGCTGGACGGCGACGCCGTGGCTCGGCGCGAAGGTCGTGGAGCGAGCGGTCTCCGGGAGCGTTGCCGTTTCGAATCTTCCTCGTTCGCGACGAGAATGACCCATTTGACCAAATGGGTCAAGTTGGACTAATCTGGCGCGTCGGATCCGATTCTGCCGGAGAATTCCATGGCCTCCGCCATTCGTGCTCGAAACAAGCGCGGCGAGATGATCGACGCACCGCAGTTTACGGCCAGCGAAGCCAAGCACAAGTTCGGTCAATTGCTCGATGCCGCGCTGCGCGAAGGCCCGGTGGCGATCACCAGGCAGCGCAGACCGACGGCGGTGCTGATTTCGATCGAGGATTATCGGGCGTTGACTCAGGCGGACGATCGTGCCCTCGCCGCGCTCTCCGCGGAATTCGACCGCCGGTACGACACGATGCAGGCACCGAATGCAGCTGCGGCCATGCAGCGCGGCTTCGACACGCCTGTGTCACGGCTCGGTGCCTTCGCGGCCGCATCGTTGAAGAAGTCACCAGCCGCGCGAAAGACCTCGGCAAGGCTGCGCAAGCGTGGCTGACGGGAAAGCCGCTGGCGGCAAGGGAACGATTTTCGTGCTGGCCGGCTGCAACGGCGCCGGCAAGAGCAGCATAGGTGGCAGTGCGTTCCAGGCGGCGGGAGTTCCCTGTTTCAATCCCGACGATGCCGCGCGCGAGGCGATTGGCGTCGCGAGTGCTTCGGGCCACGCCCTCTCCCGGACGGAAGCCAACGCCTGGGCGTGGCACGAAGGGGTGAAACGGCTGCGGCGCGCCATTGCAGAACGTGGCAACTACGCGCTGGAGACCACGTTGGGCGGCGACACGATCGTCGGCCTGTTGCTGCAGGCGGTCGCCTCCGGTCTCGCGGTGAATGTCTGGTTCGTGGGACTCGATTCGGTGGAGTTGCACGTCGCGCGCGTGCGGCAGCGAGTAGCGCGCGGCGGGCACGACATCCCTCGTGCCGACATCGAGCGACGCTACCTCCGTGGGCGCCTGAATCTGATTCGCCTGCTCCCCGATCTGCACCAGCTTCTCCTCCACGACAACAGCGCGCAAGCGGACATCGGCGGATCCACGAAGGTCCATCCACGACGATTGCTCCGTGCCGTCGACGGGGTCATCATCGAGCCATCCGACCTGTCGGCGACCCCGTCGTGGGCGAAGCCGATCGTTGCTGCAGCGCTCAGGGTCGATGCGTCTCGCCGGACGGAACGGAATTGACCGTCGGCGACCGGAAGTGGAACTCCCGCAGCTTCGCGTCCACCATGCGCGGAGGGTCGGTCACTTCATCCATGTCCGGAGCGTGTTCGCTGCCGAAGCTGCGACCGTAGCAAACTTCGCGCGCGCGACTTGCACATCGTCTTCCAGCAGAACTAACCGACCGGACGCCAGGCCGCCGCGGCGCCATCCGGATAGGATGTCGTTCCGCAGGGTCCGCCGTGGTCCGCGCCTCACCGGCCGGGCGAGGCGGCTGCGGAGCGAAGGCGCTGCAGCGGTGGGAGTCGGCACGCGCTGAACTCCACCGGAAACGCTTTGCCAGGGGAGGTCTCATGTATGCCATCCACCGGGAGTGGGGCCGCCCGTTCGCGGTCCTGCTGGTCGCACTCGCACTCGCCGGCTGCGCGATCCAGAAGGCGGCGCAGTCGCCGCGAAACGTCATCATCCTGTACGCCGACGGCACCGCGGCCACGCAGTTCGAGTTCGGCCGCTACACGAGCGAGATCCTGAGGAAAGAGCCCTACGCGGTGACCGACACGGTGCTGAAGCAGGGCACGATCGGTCTGTTGACCACGCACCCCTACGAGGCGTTCGCGACCGATTCGGCCGCGACGGCGTCGGCGATGTCGACCGGGGTCAAGACCACGATCGGCGCCATCGGCGTCGGCCCCGACGGAAAACCGGTCCGGACCGCCGCGCAGGCCGCGAAAGTCGGCGGCAGGCAGGTCGGCCTCATCACCACCTCCGAGATCTGGGACGCGTCGCCGGCGGCGTTCTCGGTGCACGCGAAGAGCCGCAGCGAGAGCGCGGCGATCGTCGACCAGTACCTCACGCTCGAGCCACACGTGATCCTCGGCGGCGGCGCCGACTTCTTCCTGCCCAAGCCCCGGGGCAGGCGCGAAGACGGCAAGGACGTCATCGCGGAGTTCCGGGCCAAGGGCTTCACGGTCGCGCGCAACGCGGCGGAGATGCGCGCCGCGGGCAGCGGCCGATTGCTGGGCCTCTTCTCCGGCGGGTCGCTGGACCACGCGATCGACCGTTCGGGGAGCGACGAACCATCGCTCGCGGAGATGACCACCGCCGCGCTGAAGGCACTCGCCGCGAACAGTCCGCAGGGATTCTTCCTGTTCGTGGAAGACGAGAGCACCGACACGCTCGGGCACCGCAACGACGCCGCCGGGTTGATGCGCGAGCTGTGGGCCTTCGACGACGCCGTCAAGGTCGCGCTCGAGTTCCAGCGACGCTCGCCCGACACGCTGGTCATCGTCACCGGCGACCACGAGACCGGCGCGCTGAGCGCCACCTACGCACTCAAGGATCTGAGCTCGACGTCGAGCAGGAACCGCTTCTACACGGCGAACGCGCAGCTCGAGATGCTGACGCGGATCAGGATGTCGCTGGACAAGGCGTCGGAGGCGCTCGGCAAGGAGCCGGACGCTGCGGTCCTCGACAAGCTCGTCGCCGAGAACTTTCCGGGATTCACGCTCGACAGCGACCTTCGCGACGGGATCGTCAGGCAGCAGGTGCTGGAGCGAAATTTCAGCTACCCCACGCAGAACACGCTTGGCCGCATGGTCTCGCGGCAGACCGGCATCTACTGGGGCACGTCGGGCCACAGCACCGAACCGGTGATCGTCGGCGCCATCGGCCCGGGCGCCGAACGCTTCAAGGGCTACATGGACAACACCGATTTCGGCCGGGCGCTGCAGCAGATGCTCGAGCGGCCGTAGGCGTTCTCGCCAGGGGGCGCCCTGCACGCGGATGGCGGCCGGACGGGGCGACGCCGGGCGAAGGCGACGAAGGCGGCGCAGGGCGGTCGCGACGAGACGATTGCGCCGCTCGCGCGGCCGCGGTCACCCGCGGGCGATGCCGACGTCGAGGGCCGCGGTGTAGCCCTTCGCGACGCTGCCGGTCGCGGTCGCGAGTTGCAGCACTCCTCCGTCGTCGCGGAACACGCCGTCGGATCGAAGCGGCGTCCGCACGTGGCTCGCGAGGCTCGACGGATACAGCGCCGCCTGCGCGTAGACCGCACGGCAGGCGGCGTCGGGCAGCGCGAGCTGCGACACGCGCAGCGCACGGTTGCCGGCGACCGCTGCGTCGAGCGACGGATACACCTCGAAGTGGATGTGCGGCCAGCGCCCGGGGTAGGCGCCCGGGAAGACGGTGGTGAAGGTCGCGCGGCCGTCGTTCCCGGTGATCTGGACGCCGCGCAGGTAGTTCTGCGTGGTGACGCCTGACGAATACATCGAGTAGCGTCCGCGCGCGTCGCAGTGCCAGGCGTAGATCGCAAAGCCCGCGAGCGGGCTGCAGCCGAGCGCAGGGTCGACCAGCCGCAGCGTGAAGTCGAGCGCCGTCCCGGTGGCGACCGCGCTGCCCGAACTGCCGAAGCTCGATCGGATGTCGGACCGGACGATCCCCGGCTCGCCGAGCGCGTTCGGGCCGTTGGAGCCGTTGCCCGGGAACGGCCCCGCGGTCTCGGGCGGGATGAGCGCGCAGGCCAGCGCCCGCGAGGGCACGAGGCCCGCGAGCGTCGCGCCGCCCAGCGCGCCGAGCCAGCGGCGGCGGGCGAGACGGGCGCGCTCGACGGCGCAGGTCTCGGAGAAGGAAGCGTCCGGGCAGGAAAGCAGGGGCAGGGCGGATTGGAGTCGGGTCATCGGTCCGGGACGGCGTGAGGGGTTTGGCGCGTCACTGCTTCGACCCTCGCGCCTCGTGCAGGTTCGCTCTTGCGGAGGGAACCGGCAAGGCGTCGCCGGGTCGGTTCGCGGACCGGGATGCATGCTCCGGCGCTGCTGCCCACCGCTGTCGGCTTCCAGGATCGACGCCGGTCAACTCGACTTCGCGTGGCATCGTGCGCCCGTCGCCGGTCGGCACCGATGCGCTACGCGTCCGGTGTGCGCCGCGACGCTTTCACCTGCGAGCGGCGACGCTTGTCCTCGGCCCGCCTGCGCTTCGACGCGAGCGTGGGTCGGGTCGCACGCCGCGGCGGGTCGACGTGTGCCGCGGCTTCGACCAGCGCCCGCAGCCGCGCGAAGGCATCCGCGAGGTTGCGCTCCTGCGTGCGGTGACGCTGCGCCTTCACGACGACCACGCCGCCGGCGGCGATGCGACGGTCACCCGAAGCGAGGAGGCGCGCCTTCACCGCGGCCGGCAGCGACGAGGCGCCGACGTCGTAGCGCAGCCGCACCGCGGTGGCGACCTTGTTGACGTTCTGCCCGCCGGCGCCCTGCGAGCGGACCGCGGTCCAGGTGAAGTCGGCGGGATCGATCTCGATGCGCATGGCTCGTTGCCGGCGCGGGTTCGAAACCGCCGCCGGAAGTGCGCGCACTATACCCGCCGCCTCGGGTCGGCCGGAGGCGCCGCTCCCCCGCTGCGACGAACGACGACAGGGGGCGACGGGCGCCGTGGACGCGGCGCTTCTCGCGCGTATCATCGCGGCTTCCCTGCGCACCCGCGCAATCCGAACGAGGAGGACGACCATGACTGCGCACGATCCCGCCTTCTCCGCCGGCCATCGCCTCCCGATCCGGGCGCAGGCACGCTGATCCTCCCCCGGCGCAGGGGTTCGCCCCGCGCCTTGCGCGTTCCCTGCCCCGATCGTCCGGGCGGCCGCCGGCATTCCACGCATCCGAGCGACGGACGCGCAAGCGCGCGTCTTTCCGGCGGCGCCCGCGCGTCCGCCCGCAGGCCACGAGGAACACGACGACCATGCCGGACCACGAACGGGCGGCGTTGACCGCCATCGGCTTCAACGAAGAACTCGCCGCGCGCGCCGCGGCGATTGCCGTTGAACACCCACTTGCTGCGCGCGCCGTGCTGATGCGCGTGACCGAGGTGCACCGCGAGACCGTCGTCGTCGACGACGGCAAGAACGCGCGCGTCGCGCGACCGCATCCGCAGGTCGTCCGCAGGCTGGCGGCCGAGGCGACCGCGCTCGCGACCGGCGACTGGGTGTTCGTCGACGACGGCGACGGCGAGCGCTGGATCGTCGCGCGCGTGCCGCCATGGACGCACATCGCCCGGCGCGACGCCGACGGGCGGCGCCATCCGATCGCGAGCAACGTCGATGTCGCGCTGTTGGTGATGGGGCTCGACTCCGACTTCAATCCACGCCGGCTCGAGCGCTTCGTGGCGCTCGTCCACCACGACGCGATCGCGCCGGTGGTCGTGCTGACCAAGGCCGACGTCGCGCGCGCGGCCGGCGACGACGTGGACGCGCGTGCGCAGAAACTCGCGGTGCGGCTGGGCGGGCACATCCCCGTGCTCGCGCTCGACGCGACCGATCCCGGCGCCGCCGCGGCGCTCGCGCCGTGGTGCGAGTCCGGGCGCACGCTCGTGCTGCTCGGTTCCTCGGGCGCGGGCAAGTCGACGCTGACCAACACGCTGGCCGGCGCCGCGGTGCGCGACACCGGGCCGGTGCGGGCCGCCGACGGGCGCGGCATGCACACGACGACCGCGCGTTCGCTGCTGCGTCTGCCCGGCGGCGCCTGCATCGTCGACACGCCGGGCCTGCGCACGCTCAGGCCGGAGGCCGACGGCGCGTCGCTCGCCGGCGTGTTCGCGGACATCGGAGCGCTCGCGGCGGCGTGCCGGTTCTCCGACTGCCGGCACGAGTCCGAACCGGGGTGCGCCGTCCGCGAGCGCGTCGATCCGGACCGGCTGCGCAACTGGCACAAGCTCGGGCGCGAGCAGGCGCGGGACACGATGACGGCGCTCGAGCGCAGGCGCCTGGTGGGCGAGTGGAAGGCGCGCGGGCGCGCGGCCCGGGCAAGAATGCGGATGAAGCGCGGAGAGTGAGCACCGCGACCGCCGTCGTCGCGTCACCGGCGCGCTGCGGTAGGATCGTGGTCGACCCGCCTTCGAGGAACCGACGTGGCCAGGGACACCGACCTTCGCGCGCTGATCCGGACGATCCCGGACTTTCCCAGACCGGGCGTCCGTTTCCGCGACATCACGACGCTGCTGAAGGACGCCGCGGGCTTCCGCAGGACCGTCGACCGCCTCGCGGCCGCGTACAAGGGCGCGGCGATCGACAAGGTCGTCGGCATCGAGTCGCGCGGGTTCATCGTCGGGGCGGCGCTCGCCGCGAAGCTGCGAACCGGCTTCGTGCCGATCCGCAAGGGCGGCCGGCTGCCGGCGGAGCGATTCGGCGAGGACTACGCGCTCGAATACGGCCAGGACCGGCTGGAGATCCACCGCGACGCGATCGCGGCCGGCGAGCGCGTGCTGCTGGTCGACGATCTCGTCGCCACCGGCGGCACGGCGATCGCGGCGCTCACGCTGCTCGAACGGGCCAACGCACGCGTGGTCGGTTGCGCGTTCGTCATCGCGCTCGCCGACCTCGGCGGCCGCGCGGCGCTCGAACGGCTCGGCATCCCGGTGACCGCGCTCATCGCGTTCGACGCCGACCGGGAGTGAGGCTTCGGGAAAGGGCCTTCCGTCCCGGGGCGTCGAGGGCCGTCCGCCCGGACCGCGGCTACGGCTCGACGACGATGACGCCCCGCATCTCCGGATGCGGCCCGCAGCCGTAGGCGTAGCGGCCTGGCCGGTCGAAGCGGCGCTCGTAGTGCTCGCCGGGGAACAGCCGGTCCGACTCGAACCCGCCGGGTCCGGTGAAGAGGATCGAGTGGCTCGTCCGCTTCTCCGCGTTCTCCCAGCGGACGACGCTGCCCGCGCGCACCACGAGTTCGGGCGGCACGAACGCGTAGCCCTCGATGCGAATCGTCGCGGCCGGCGCGTCGGCCAGCGAGAGCGGCGCGGCGGCCGCCAGCGCGAGCGCGATCAGCGCGCCGGCGCGACGATGCGCCGCCATGGCCGCCCGCGCCGCGTTCACATCTTCGCCGCCGTGATGTCGGCCTTCGCGTCGATGCCCAGCGTGTAGCCGAGCGACACGTGGTGGAAGCGGCCGCCGGCGTGGTCGTCGTGGATGGCGAAGCCGAAGTTGTAGGTCTTGCCGGACACGAGCGCGACGTCGCCCGCGCCGCCCGCGAGCTTCCGCGTGAACGTCACGGTCCAGGTGTCGCCCGCGAGCTTGCCCTCCGCCGAGACGAGTGCGCTGCCGCCTTCCGCCACACGCGCTTCGGCGACGTGGCCGTCGGTGGGCTTGCCCTTGCTCTTCCACTGCACCAGGTCGTAGTACTTGCCGCTGGCGACGCTGCCGCCGGCGACGTACTTGGTCTTCTTGTCGTCCTTCGCCCCCGGCATCGTGCGCGAGTCCTCGTGGCAGGTCGCCCAGCAGCCGGCGAGGTTGGCGAGTTCGACCTTGTTGTCCTCGAGCATGACCGCGAGCTTCACCGCGTTCTCTGCGTCCATCTTCGCGCCGCCGGAAGCCGGCGGCTGCTTCCACTGGAAGCGCAGGTAGAGATTCGTCCCGTCGTGCGCGGCCTGAACCGACACCGGGATCGAGCCGGCCTTGCCCTTCGGCGGCGTCGGCTCGAGCTTCTGGCCGCTGACCATCTTCTTGCCCATGTCCGCGGCTTCGGCGTCGTGGCAGGAAGCGCAGGTCTCGCCCTTGCGCATCGCGCGCGCGCCGCCGTGCTCGGTGCCCTTGGTGACCCACTCGAGCGGCGAGGCGCCCGGGTAGAACGCGGTGATCTTGCGCGCGGGGACCTTGCTCCAGTCGGGCTGCGCTGCGCCGGCGACAGTGCAGGCGAGCGCGGCGGCGAGGGCTGCAACGAGGGCGGTGGGTCGTCTCATGGAGTTGCTCCTGGTGTGCGCGTGCGGCGCGGTCAATCTTCGTCGGCCTCCGTCATGCCCTTGGGCTTCTGGTGCGCGATTCCCTTGTGGCAGACGATGCAGGTCTGGCCGTCGCGCTGGCCGAGTTCGTGCGCCTTCTGCGCCCTCGGCTTCTGCGCATCGGTCTGCATGCTGGCGAAGCTGTGGCAGTTGCGGCACTCGCGCGAATCCGAGGCCTTCATGCGCGCCCATTCGCTGCGGGCGAGTTCGAGCCGCTTGGCCTCGAACTTCTCGCGCGTGTCGATCGATCCGACGAGCTTGCCGTACAACTCCCGGGTCGCCTGGACCTTGCGGATCATCTTGTGCGTCCAGTCCTTCGGCACGTGGCAGTCCGCGCAGACCGCCCGCACGCCCGTGCGGTTCGTGTAGTGGATCGTCTTCTGGTACTCGACGTACACGTTCTCGCGCATCTCGTGGCAGGAGATGCAGAACTGCTCGGTGTTGGTCGCTTCGACCACGGTGTTGAAGCCGCCCCACAGGATCACGCCCGCGCCGATCCCGACGACGAGCAGCGTGAGCACCGAGACGGTGCCGCTCGGGCGCCGCAGCCGCGCCCACAGGCGCGCGAGCGCGCCGCCCTTGCCTTCGTCGCCGTCTCCGGCCATGTCGATCCCCCGGGGTTCCGCCGTCGCGCGCGGCCGGCCGCGCGGCGCGGCTCGCGCCGCGCCGCGTCCCTCCGACCTAGTAGATGTCGTGCTGGGTGTTGTAGACGTTGAACTTGCCGGTCGGGGTGATCATCTTCGGGTCGGTGATCACCTTCTTGACCGCCAGCGTCTTGTCGTCGTAGAAGACGATCGCCGACTGGTCGGTATTGCCGCCCCACAGCGAGATCCACACC
>JADLBN010000277.1 GCA_020847675.1 Burkholderiales bacterium
ACGGCATCGCTGCGAAGGACATCCCGACGGCGGGCGTGGTCGAATACGCGCTGGTCGGCGGCACGCAGCCCACCGATTCGGGCACCGGAAGCGTCGGCGCTCTCGTCAGCGGTGGACGGGTCGCGGTGAACTTCAACATCGCGCAGGTATCGCTCGTCGGGCTTCAGGTCGGCTTCACCGACGCGACCTACACGATGAGCGGCACGGCGAGCCTTGCCGGTCCGCTGTTTTCGACCGGCGGCACGGGCGCCACGGGAACCTGCGCGGGAGCGGCGTGCCAGCCGATCGCCGCCGCGAACTTCGCCGGCTTCCTTGCCGGACCCGGCGCTGCCGGCCTCGGCCTCGACTACTACTTCAACACGCGCACCGGCGTCATCGAAGGCGCCGCCGGCTACCGGCGCTGCGCCGCGCCCGGGGCCTGCTGATTCCGCGGGTCTCTGTCGATCCGGCGCGCGGCTGCCGGTCTGCCGGAGACAGCGTCGCGGCACGGCCCGCGCGCGGCCGGGATCCGTCGGAGGCCAGCCCAACGGGCGCGGGATGCGCCAGCGACGGACCCGACGGACTCAAGGCAGCGCTCGGGGCTCCCCGGACGTCCGCCGCTATAATTCGCCTTTCAGGGCGTTCTGCGCCTTACCGCTTCCCCCGGGGCGCCGGCCGCCCCCTCCGACCATGCTCGAAGCGCACGACCTCGCCGCGCGACGCGGCCATGCGCGCCTGTTCTCCGGCATGGGCCTGCGCGTTCGCGCCGGCGAAGCTCTGGTAGTCACCGGGCCGAACGGATGCGGCAAGACGACGCTCCTGCGGGTGCTCGCGGGCCTCACGCTTCCCGACGCCGGCGAGATCCGCCTCGACGGCGAGCGCCGGGCCGCCGGCTCGCCCGAGCTGCGAGCCGCTTCGACCTATTGCGGGCACGCGCACGCGATCAAGGACGACTTGTCCGCGCGCGAGAACCTGGCCTCGCTCGCCGCGCTGTCCGGCGAACCGGCGGATGACGCGGCGCTCGACGCCGCGCTCGACCGCGTGGCGCTGCGCGGCCGGCAGGCGCTTCCCGCGCGTGCGCTGTCGCAGGGCCAGCGACGGCGCATCGCGCTCGCGCGGCTCGCACTGTCACGTCGCCGCGTGTGGATCCTCGACGAGCCCGCCACCGCGCTCGACGGCGACGGAGTCGCCACTCTCGAAGCGCTGGTCGCCGCGCATCTCGAGAGGGACGGCCTCGCGGTCGTTGCGACCCACGCGCCGCTCGCGCTGCCTGCCGCCCGGTCGCGGTCGATGGTTCTCGGGGGATGAGCGGCGCGCGTCCGCAGGATGCCGATGGCGAACGCGACGGGGCGCTCGCCGGCCTCGCCTGGGCGCTCGCGCGCGACTTGCGGATCGCCCTGCGGACGCGCTCGGAACTTGCGGTGATCGTCGCGTTCTATGCCGTGGTCGTGACCCTGTTTCCGCTCGCCACCACGCCGGACCGCAACACCCTCCTGACGCTGGGGCCGGGCGTCCTGTGGGTGTCGGCGCTGCTCGCCTCGCTCCTGTCGCTCCCCCGCCTGTTCGCGGCCGATTTCGCCGACGGCACGCTGGAGCAGATGGCCCTGTCCCCTTGGCCGCTCCCGGCGATCGTCTCCGGTAAAATAGCGGCGCACTGGCTGACGACGGGGTTGCCGGTCGTCCTGCTCGCGCCGCTCGCCGCACTGCCTTACGGGCTCGACGGCGACGCGATCGGGGTGCTGGGTGCGAGCCTCGCGCTGGGAACGCCGATCCTGTCGCTCCTGGGCGCGATCGGCGCCGCGCTGACCCTCGGGGTGCGCGGCGCGGGCGGGCTCCTCGCGCTCCTCGTGCTGCCGCTCTACGTGCCGGTGCTGATCTTCGGCGCCGGTGCGGTCGATGCGTTTCGCGCGGGGCTCGGCGTCGACGCGAACCTGTCGCTTCTGGGCGCCGGACTGATCGCGGCGGCCGTGGGCGCCCCGTTCGCGGCCGCTGCGGCGGTGCGCATCGCGCTCGACTGACCGACCATGGCGAACTCCTGGTACCGCTACGCCTCACCGGCATCGTTCCACCCGGTCGCGCTCCGACTCGCGCCGGTGTTCGCGCTCGCCGCCGCGATCCTGGCGATCGCCGGCCTCTACGTCGGCTTCGTCGTCGCGCCGACCGACGCGACGCAGGGCGAGGCCTACCGGATCATCTACGTGCACGTCCCCACCGCGTGGATGGCGATGTTCGTCTACCTCGTGATGGCGTTCTGGAGCGCGCTCGCGCTGGGCTTCAACACGCGGCTCTCCGCGATGATGGCGCAGGCGCTCGCGCCTACCGGAGCGATCATGGCCGCGCTCGCGCTGTGGACCGGCGCGTTCTGGGGCCGGCCGACCTGGGGCACCTACTGGGCCTGGGACGCGCGCATGACCTCGACGCTCATCCTGCTGTTCCTCTACTTCGGCGTGATGGCGCTGCGCGGCGCGATCGACGACCCGCGGCGGGCCGATCGCGCCTGCGCGATCCTCACGCTCGTCGGTGCAGTCAACGTCCCGATCATCTACTTCTCGGTGCGCTGGTGGAACACGCTGCACCAGGGTGCGAGCGTGAGTCTCACCGCCGCCCCGACGATGGCGAAGACGATGCTCGCAGGTATGCTCCTGATGACCTTCGCCGCGTGGGCCTGGTGCATCGCGGCGGCGCTGTGGCGCGTGTGCGCGATCGTGGTCGAGCGCGAGCGCGGCGCGTCGTGGCTCGCGCCGGATCCGGCACTCAAGGGGGTGACGTGAACGAGTTCCTCGCAATGGGCGGCTACGGCTGGTACGTCTGGATGGCTTACGGCGCCTGCGCTCTCGCGATTCTTGCCGAAGCGCTCGCGCTGCGAAGCCGCCGCCGGCGCGCGCTCGAGACCGCGCTCGCGTCCGGCGACGCGGTTTCGTCCGGAGATCGGCGATGAAGAGCCGCCATCGCCGCTTCGCCTGGATCATCGCGGGGCTGGTCGCGATCGGAGTCGCCGTGGCCCTGGTCCTGAACGCGTTCAACTCGAATCTCGTGTTCTTCTATTCGCCCTCGCAGGTCCTCGCGAACGAAGCGCCGGTGGGCCGCCCGTTCCGCATCGGCGGCATGGTCGAGCAGGGGAGTCTCCAGCGCGAGAAGGATTCGCTCACCGTGCGCTTCGTCGTCACCGACACGGCGAAGGCGATGACCGTCGTCTACACCGGCCTTCTCCCCGATCTGTTCAAGGAGGGCAAGGGTGTCGTCGCGCAGGGTACGCTGGGCAAGGACGGCGTGTTCCGGGCGAGCGAGGTGCTCGCGAAGCACGACGAGAACTACATGCCGCCCGAGGCCGCTGCGGCGATCGAGCAGGCCCACAAGGGCGGCCGCATGCAGTCCTCCGGGAAATGAGCGAGGCGCGATGATTCCCGAACTCGGCCACCTCGCGCTGATTCTCGCGCTCTTCGTCGCGATCGCGCAAGGGATCGTTCCGCTCATGGGCGCGGCGCGGCGCGATGCGGCACTGATGGGTTTCGCGCGTCCCGCGGCGATCACCCAGTTCGCGCTGGTCGCGTTCGCGTTCGGCTGCCTCGCGGCGAGCTTCCTCGCCTCCGACTTCTCGGTGGCCAACGTCGCGCAGAACTCGTTCTCGTCGCTGCCGCCGCGCTACAAGCTCGCGGCGACCTGGGGCTCGCACGAAGGCTCGCTGCTCTTGTGGACGCTGATGCTCGCGGGCTGGTCCGCGGCGGTCGCGCTGCGTTCGCGCAACCTGCCCTCGCCGATGCTCGCGCGCGTGCTGGGCGTGATGGGGCTCGTCGCGGTGGGCTTCCTCGCGTTCCTGCTCTTCACCTCCAACCCGTTCGAGCGACTCGTGCCCCCGGCGCCGGAGGGCCGCGACCTCAACCCGCTCCTGCAGGACCCGGGCATGGTCCTGCACCCACCGCTGCTCTACATGGGCTACGTCGGCTTCTCGGTGGTGTTCGCGTTCGCCATCGCCGCGCTCCTCGGCGGACGCCTCGACGCGACCTGGGCGCGCTGGTCGCGGCCGTGGACGACCGTCGCGTGGTGCTTCCTGACGCTCGGCATCATGCTCGGCAGCGCCTGGGCGTACTACGAACTGGGCTGGGGCGGATGGTGGTTCTGGGATCCGGTCGAGAACGCGTCGTTCATGCCCTGGCTCGTCGGCACCGCGCTCATCCATTCGCTCGCGGTGACCGAGAAACGCGGCACGTTCAGGAGCTGGACGGTGCTGCTCGCGATCGTCGCGTTCTCGCTGTCGCTGGTCGGCACCTTCCTCGTGCGCTCCGGCGTCCTCACGTCGGTCCACGCGTTCGCGACCGACCCGTCGCGCGGCGTGTTCGTGCTCGGCTTCCTGGTGGTCGTCGTCGGCGGATCGCTCACGCTCTACGCGGCGCGCGCGGGCGCGGTCGGGGGCGGCGCGGCGTTCGACCCGGTGTCGCGCGAGTCGATGCTGCTCGCGAACAACATCCTGCTCGTCGTCGCGACGGCGAGCGTGTTCCTCGGCACGATCTACCCGCTCGTCCTCGACGCGCTCGACGCCGGCAAGATCTCGGTCGGGCCGCCCTACTTCGAGGCAGTCTTCGTGCCGCTGATGGCGCCGCTCGTGTTCCTGATGGGCGTCGGACCGCTGGCGAGCTGGCGTCGCGCCGAAGTGCTGGTGTTATGGACGCGCCTGCGCTGGGCGTTCGGCGCTTCGATCGCGATCGCGTTCGCCGCGCCGTTCGCGATGGGCCGCTGGTCGCCGCTGGTGGCCACCGGACTCTTCCTCGCGGCGTGGGTCGCGGCCGCGACGGTCGTCACCGTCGCACAGAGGCTCTCCGGATCGCCGCAACGCACGCTGGTGGCGAAGCTCCGCGCGAATCCCTCCTCGTGGTACGGGATGCTCGTTGCCCACCTCGGAATCGCGGTGTTCATCGTCGGCGTCACGCTGGTGAAGGCTTACGAGGTCGAGCGCGACGTGAGGCTCGACGTCGGACAGGCGGTCGAAGTCGGCGGCCACTCGTTCACGTTCAAGGGGGTAACGACGCGACCCGGACCGAACTACCAGTCGCTGGTCGGAGCGATCGAAGTGCGGCGCGGCGGCACGCTCGTCGACACGCTCGAGCCGGAGAAACGCGTGTACAAGGCCTCGGGCCAGTCGATGACCGAGGCCGCGATCCGCACGCGGTTCTCCGGCGACCTGTACGTGTCGCTCGGCGAGCCGGTGAGCGCGGACGGACTCGCCGGCGCCTGGGGCGTGCGCATCTACGTGAAGCCGTTCGTCGACTGGATCTGGGCCGGCTGCCTGCTGATGGCGCTCGGTGGCTTCCTCGCCGTCGCGGACCGCCGCTACCGGATCGCGGTGCGCGAGCGGATCGCCGCGGCCGTGGCCGGAGCGCGCGCATGAGCACGCGCGTGAACTGGAAGTTCGCGCTGCCGCTGGTGGTGTTCGCCGCGATCGTCGCTTTCCTGTTCGTCGGCCTGTTCCGCGACCCGCGAGAGGTCCCCTCCCCGCTGATCGGCAAGCCCGCGCCCGCGTTCGCGCTCGCCAACCTCCACCAGCCGGAGCGCAAGGTCGCGGCCGCCGACTTCAAGGGTCAGGTGTGGCTGCTCAACGTGTGGGCGTCGTGGTGCGTGTCGTGCCGCGTCGAGCACCCGCTCTGGGTCGAGCTCGCGAAGGCGAAGGTGGTGCCGATCGTCGGTCTCAACTACAAGGACAAGTCCGCCGAGGGCCTCGCCTGGCTCGCGCAGCACGGAGACCCGTACACGCTCTCGGTGGTCGATGCCGACGGCCGCGTCGGCATCGACTGGGGCGTCTACGGCGTGCCGGAGACCTTCGTCATCGACAAGGACGGCGTGATCCGCCACAAGCACATCGGCCCGATCACGACCGAGGCGCTGCAACGCACGATCCTTCCGCTCGTGCGCAAGCTCCAGCAGGCGTGATGCGCGCGCGCTTCGCCGGCTTCGCATTCGCGCTGGCGATCATCGCGGGCGCCGCCTCGGCGCAACCGGCGCCCGATCCCGCGCTCGAGGGACGCCTCAAGCGGCTCGAGTCCGAACTGCGCTGCCTCGTGTGCCAGAACCAGACGCTCGCGGACTCGAACGCTCCGCTCGCCGAGGACCTGCGTCGCGAGGTCCGCGAACTCGCGGTCTCGGGCAAGTCCGACGACGACATCCGCGCGTTCCTCGTCGCGCGCTACGGCGACTTCGTGCTCTACGAGCCGCCGGTCAAGGCCACCACCTGGCTCCTGTGGTTCGGTCCGTTCCTGCTCCTCGCGGGCGGTGCGCTGGTCTGGCTCGCGATCGTGCGGCGACGGCGCGCCGTCGCGGTGGCGCCGTCGCCTGCGACGCAGGAGAGCGGCGACGCCCTCGCTCGAGCACGCGCACTGCTCGACGACAACCCTTTGGGCTGACCGGGTCCCGCCCGGGGGCGCCGTCCGGTCCGGCACGGGGCACGACGTCGACGCGGCCGTCGGATCCGCGGGCGGGGCCCGGGCGAGGCGGACGCCTCCCCCGTCAGAGCGAACCGCCGCACTTCCAGCACAGGTCGAACGTCGCCGGGCTTTCCTCGCCGCAGCGGGCGCAGCGCAGGCTGCCGGGGCGCGCGCGCTCGGCTTCGAAGTCCGCGAGCACACCCTGTGCACGGACGTAGTCCTCGTCGTCGACCCAGACCTGCGGGCCCGCGACGTCGGGAGGCACGTCGCCGGCGATCGACGCCATGTGCTGGTTGAACACGTGCGCCTCGATGTTCGCGTGCAGCAACCGGTCGCGCACCAGGAAGGCGTCGACGCGCGAATGCGCGTTGTAGAGGCGCTTCACCCGCGTCCCGGCCGCCAGTCCGCGAGCGCCGACACGAGCCGGCGCAGCACGGCCGAGAGCGCGGCGGCACGGCCCGGGTCCCACACGTAGGGCGGCGCCTCGTCCATGTACGCCGCCTGGGCCATCTCGAGCTGGAGCGCATGGACGCCCTCGCGCGGCCGCCCGCAACGGCGCGTGATCCAGCCGCCCTTGAAGCGGCCGTTCACCACCGACGAGAACGCGCGGTCCTCGCCAAGGAGGCGTGCGGCGAGGGATTCGAGCGACGGATCCGCGCTCGCGCCGTCCGCGGTTCCGAGGTTGAAGTCCGGCAGCCGGCCGGCGAAGAAGCGCGGCACCGTCGCACGGATCGAGTGCCCGTCGAGGACCACGGCGTGGCCGTGGCGCGCGCGCACGCGGTCGATCTCGGCGTGGAGCGCCTCGTGGTAGGGCGTGAAGTAGCGGTCGACGCGCGCGGCCACCTCGTCGGGCCCGGGAATCGCACCCTCGCGCCAGATCGGCGCGTTGTCGAAGCTGCGCGTCGGCACGAGTTCGGTGTTGTCCGCGCCCGCGTAGAGCGCGACACCGGCCGGATCGCGGTTCAGGTCGACGACGTAGCGCGAGTGGGTCGCGAAGAGCAGCGTCGCGCCGGCTTCGGCGGCGAACGCGTAGAGCTTCTCGACGTGCCAGTCGGTGTCGGGCAGCGTGATCGCGTTCGCCGTCATCCGCGCGGCGATCGCTTCCGGGACCACGGTGCCGGCGTGTGGAACGTCGATCACGAGCGGCGAGTCGCCGCGCGAGAGGCGCCAGAGACTCACGGTTCGACCGCGAAGCACGGCACGCCGCCGCGCAGCGTCCCGAGACAGGGGTTTCCGCCGAAGCGCCAAGCGAGTTCCGCGGGCTCGCTCACCGCGTAGACCGCGACGTCCGCACGCATCCCGGCGCGCAGGACACCGCGATCCCGGAGTCGGAGCGCCTGCGCGGCGACGCAGGTCATGCCCCGGACCGCTTCGAGCGGCGTCAGGCGGAACAGCGTGCAGGCCATGTTCAGCATGAGCAGCGGCGAGGTCGTCGGCGAGGTGCCGGGATTGCAGTCGGTGGACACCGCGATCGGCACGCCGGCGCGCCGCAGCGCATCGACCGGCGGCAGCTTCGTCTCCCTCAGCGCGTAGTATGCGCCGGGCAGGAGCACCGCGACCGTCCCGGCGGCCGCCATCGCCCCGATGCCGCGCGGGGACAACCACTCGAGGTGGTCCGCCGACAGCGCCCCGAATTCGGCAGCGAGCGCCGCACCGTCCTGGTCGGAGAGTTGCTCGGCGTGGAGCTTGACCGGCAGGCCGGCCTCGCGCGCGGCCTCGAACACGCGTCGCGTCTGGTCGCGCGTGAACCCGATCCGGTCGCAGAACGCGTCGACCGCGTCGGCGAGCCCCGACCGCGCGGCCGCGGGAACGATGTCGCCGCACACGGTGTCGATCCACGCGTCCGCGCGGCCCTCGTACTCGGGCGGCACCGCGTGCGCGGCGAGCAGCGTCGTGCGGACGTCGACACGAAGCTCTGCGCCCAGCCGGCGCGCGACCGCGAGCTGCTTCAGCTCCGCTGTGCGCTCGAGCCCGTAACCGGACTTCACCTCGACCGTCGTCGCGCCCTCGCCCGCGAGCGCGGCAAGACGCGGCCGGCTCTCCTCGACCAGTGCGTCCTCGCTCGCAGCGCGCGTCGCGCGCACCGTCGACACGATGCCACCGCCCTCGCGCGCGATCTCCTCGTAGGTCGCACCGCGCAGGCGCCGCTCGAACTCGGAGGCGCGGTTGCCCGCGTAGACGAGGTGCGTGTGGCAGTCGACGAGCCCGGGCGTCGCCCACGCGCCGTCGAACGCGAGGCGGCGGGACGCAGGCACCGCCGGAAGGCCGCTCTCCGGCCCCGCCCAGGCGATGCGGTCGCCGGTGACGGCAATCGCGCCGTCGCGGACGATGCCCCAGTCGGCGCCCTCGAGCGTCGCGAGGTGGATACCGGTGAGCAGTACGTCGAAACGCGCCGGCAGATTCACGGCTCGGCCTTCGCCAGCCTTTCGATCGTGCGCCGGTAGCGCGCGAAGATCCGGTCCCCGTCGCGATGGTGGCCGTCCCGCACCACCCAGAGGCCGCGCAGCATCGTGTGCCGGACCGGCGCGCGGCAGGGTCCGAAGATCGCGGCGTCGAGAACGGTGTCGCCGTGCCCCGCGAGCGCTGCCTCGTCGCGATCGAGCACGACGAGGTCCGCCTGCGCCCCGACCTCGATTGCGCCGGCCTTCCGTCCGCAGGCCTGCGCGCCGCTGCGCGCAGCGGCCAGCCACATCGCCGCTCCGGTCGACAGGCCGGCACCGTGCATCAGGTTGCGACGCCGGTGCGCGAGGCGCTGCGAGTACTCGAGCTGCCTCAGTTCCGCGAACGGATCCACGATCGTGTTGGAGTCGCTGCCGACGCCCCAGCGTCCACCTTGAGCGGCGTAGGCGACGCCCGGAAACACGCCGTCGCCGAGATCCGCCTCGGTCGTCGGCGCGAGGCCGGCGACGGCGCCGCTCGCGGCGAGCGCGTGCGTCTCCCGATCCTCCATGTGCGTCGCGTGCACGAGACACCAGCGCGCGTCGACCGCACAGTGCCCGAGCAGCCACTCGACCGGCCTCGCGCCCGACCAGGCGAGGCAGCCGTCGACCTCGGCGATCTGTTCGGCGACGTGGATGTGGACCGGCGATCCGGCCGGACTCGCGGCGACCACGCGGTCGAGTTCATCGGGCGCGACGGCGCGCAGGCTGTGCGGAGCGACGCCGACGATCGCCCGCTGTGCCGCCGCGAGCGGCAGCAACGCTTCGACGAGCGTCGCGAACGCGCCGGTGGACATCACGAATCGCCGCTGCGCGGGCGTGGGCGGCACGCCGCCGAAGCCGCCGTGCGCGTAGTACACCGGCAGGAGCGTCAGCGGTGTGCCGGCGGCCTGCGCCGCGGCAAGCACACGGGCCGACATCTCCGCGCGATCGGCGTAGGGCCTGCCATCGGGATCGTGATGGACGTAGTGGAACTCGGCCACCGCGCCGTAGCCGGCCTTCGCCATCTCGGCGTAGGCCTGCGCGGCGATCGCCTCGCAGGCGTCGGGATCGAGACGGCCGACGAAGCCGTACATCGCCTGGCGCCAGGTCCAGAAGCTGTCCTCGCCGCCTCGCCCGGCCTGCCCGGAGCGCCCCGCCACGGCGCGCTGGAACGCGTGCGAATGCAGGTTGGGCATCGCCGGCACCAGCGTTCCGCCGGCATCCTGTGCGTCACCGCGCGCGCGCCCTGCGTGCACGGCCGCGATCGTTCCGTCGTCTGCGACCGACACCGCCACGTCGCGCTCCCAGCCCGACGGCAAGAGCGCGAGCGGCGCGTGCAGGCAGGTCGCCATCGCCCGTCAGGCCAGCAGGTCGACCGAGACGACGATCGCGACCGCGCCGCCGTCGACCGGATTCACGTGCATCGGTGCGCCGGGATCGGGATCGTCGATGACGAGCGCCTGCCCCGGTCCGACCGGTATCGGCGCGCGTCCGGCGAGCAGGCACTCCGAGGTTCCGCGCACCGCGTAGCACACGCCGAAACGCCAGCCGCCCGCGATCGCGCTCGCGCCGTCGACGACGACGACCCGGCCGCTCGCCCCGCCGCGCCGGATCATCAGGTTGAACGCGCGCGCGGGTCCGCGCAGGAGCCGGCAATCGCAGGCGCTGTCGCCGGGAAAGCGGTACGGCTCGTGCAGCGCCGCGAGTTCGACCGTCTGCCCTTCATATTCGAGCGCGATCCCGTCGCCGTCGACCAGCACGATCGTGCGGTCGAAACCGGGCCAGGCGGAGAAAGCGCCGTCGCGCCCGATGTCCGCGATCGAGGCCCGCCCGACGAACGCGTGTCCGCCGGCGCCTTCGGGCCAGGTCATGATCTCCGCCGTCGTGCCGCCACCGTTGCGCCACGGCATTCGCCGGAAGTCGCGCGGGGAAAGCAGGCGGGAGATCGTCATCGCGGATGCGTTCCGGCGGCAACTCCGGTGGCGCGGGTCGGCGCATTGTATGCCATCGAGACGGCCCGGCACCGGCGTTGACAGGCGCAGGGCGACTCGCCAAGATTCCGCCTCTTCCTCCCCCGGAGCCCCGCCATGCGTCGCCTCGCCGTCACGCTTTCTTCCCTCGCCATTCTCGTCGCCGGTCCCGCCGCGGCCCAGGAGACCAGGGTCGCGATCGGGCTCTCGGGCTGGACCGGCTTCGCCCCCCTCACGCTCGCCAAGGAGGCCGGCTTCTTCAAGAAGCACGGTCTCGACGTCTCGCTCAAGAAGATCCCGCAGAAGGACCGCCACCTCGCGATCGCGTCGGGCGACATCCAGTGCGCCGCGACGACGGTCGAGACCTGGATCGTGTGGAACGCGAACGGCGTGCCGACGACGCAGATCTTCCAGATGGACAAGAGCTACGGCGCCGACGGCATGGCGGTGCGCAACGACGTCCAGAAAATCGCGGACCTCAAGGGCAAGACGGTCGCGGCCTCCGCGCCGGGAACCGCGCCGTACTTCACTCTCGCCTGGTTCCTCAAGAAGAACGGGCTGTCGGTGAAGGACGTCCGCGTGGTCAATCTCGAGCCCGGTCCCGCGGCGCAGGCGTTCGTCGCCGGCCAGAACGACGCGGCGATGACCTACGAACCCTACCTGTCGACCGTCCGCGCCGCGCCCCAGGCCGGCAGGATCATCGCGACGACGCTCGACTACCCGATGATCATGGACACGTTCGGCTGCACGCCGAAGTTCCTCGCCGAGAACCCGAAGGCGGCGCGCGCGCTCGCGGACGGCTACTTCGACGCGGTCGACATGATCAAGAACGACCCGAAGCGGAGCTTCGAGATCATGGGCGCGGACGTGAAGCAGTCGGCCGAGCAGTTCGAGGCGTCGCAGCGCTACCTGCGCTGGCAGGACCGCGCGGCGAACAAGGCATTCTTCGCCGGGCCGCACCTGCAGTTCTCGAAGGAGGCCGCGGACCTGCTGCTCGAGATCGGGATCATCAAGGCGATTCCCGACCTCTCGAAGCTCGCCGACACGCGGTTCATCCAGTAGGCCGTCCCGGGTCGCGGCCGTGATGGCGCGGCGTCGCGTCGGCCCCGGCGCCCGACGCTACCCGTCCCGCGCGCGGCCGGCGGCCCGATGAAGCCCCTCGTTCCGGTGGGCCGGGCGCGCAAGGTCGCGCTCGGCGTCGCGTTCTTCGTGCTGTTCGTCGCCGTATGGAGCGCGGCGACGTTCGGCGGCTTCGTCTCGAAGACCTTCCTCGCCGATCCGCTGACCATGCTGGCGGAGGGCCGGGAGCTGTTCACGAAGCACGGCTTCGCGTTCGACGTCGGGATCACCGTGTGGCGCGTGCTCGGCGGTTTCGTGCTGGCCGCGCTCGTCGGCGTGCCGCTGGGCATCGCGATGGGCGCGTTCAAGCCGGTCGAGGCGTTCTTCGAGCCCTTCGTCTCGTTCGCGCGCTACCTGCCGGCGTCCGCGTTCATCCCGCTGCTCATCCTGTGGGCCGGCATCGGCGAGACGCAGAAGCTCCTGGTGATCTTCCTCGGCGTGTTCTTCCAGATCGTGCTGATGGTCGCCGTCACCGTCGGGTCCACGCGCCGCGACCTCGTGGAGGCCGCCTACACGCTCGGCGCGGGCTCCTCGGGCATCGTGCGCCGCGTGCTGCTGCCGAACGCCGCCCCGCAGATCGCCGAGACGCTGCGGCTCGTCCTCGGCTGGGCCTGGACCTACGTGATCGTCGCCGAGCTGATCGGCGCGTCCTCGGGCATCGGGCACATGATCACCGACAGCCAGGCGCTGCTCAACACGGGCCAGATCATCTTCGGCATCATCATGATCGGCCTCATTGGCCTCGTCTCGGACTTCGCGTTCAAGTGGGCGAACCAGAAGCTCTTTCCCTGGAGCCTCGCGTGAGCAAGCTCGCTATCGACGGCGTCGGCCGCGTCTTTCCCGGCGTGCGCGGCGGTGCACCGACGCTCGCGCTGACGCCGGTGTCGCTCGACGTCGCCGACAACGACTTCATCACCATCCTCGGCCCCTCGGGCTGCGGCAAGTCGACGCTGCTGCGCATCGTCGCGGGACTCGACCGGCCTACCTCCGGACGCGTGCTGCTGGACGGCGTCGAAGTGACCGGGCCCGGCGCCGATCGCGGCATGGTGTTCCAGAGCTACACGCTGTTCCCGTGGCTCACGGTCGAGGCGAACGTCCGCTTCGGCCTGAACGAGAAGGGCGTGCCGGCCGCCGAGCAGGCGTCGATCGCGGCCCACTGGATCCACAAGGTCGGGCTGGACGGCTTCGAGCGGCACTATCCGAAGATGCTCTCCGGCGGGATGCAGCAGCGAACGGCGATCGCGCGTGCGCTCGCCAACGCCCCGAAGATCCTGCTGCTCGACGAGCCGTTCGGCGCGCTCGACCACCAGACGCGGGGCCTCATGCAGGAACTGCTGCTCGCGATCTGGGAGAGCGAGCGCACGACGGTGCTGTTCGTCACCCACGACATCGAGGAGGCGATCTTCATGGCGAGCCGGGTGGTCGTGATGAGCGCGCGCCCGGGGCGGATCAAGGCCGACGTCCCGGTGCCGATCCCGCATCCGCGCCACTACACGGTGAAGACGAC
>JADLBN010000278.1 GCA_020847675.1 Burkholderiales bacterium
CGTCGCGTCGGACTTCATCTCCACCGCGCACTGGGGGATCGTGCGCACCGCGTGGCTCGCCTCGACGCCGACGTCCCACAGCATCGCGAGGAAGCGCTCGATGGCGGGGATCGATGCGCCGTCCCGGTCGTCTCCCGGCAGCAGGATCAGGACGTCGACGTCCGAGTGCGGGAAGAGCTGGCCGCGACCGTAGCCGCCGACCGCGACGAGGGCGGCGTGCGCGGGCATTCGGCTCTCGCGCCAGGCGCCGCGGATCGCGGTGTCGACGAGCCGTGCGTGCTCGCGCAGGAGCTTCGGCGTGTCCGGTTTCGCGAGGAACGACTCGCGCAGCGCTTCACGGCCGGCCTTGAGCGCCGTGCGCAGCGCTGCGACCGGGGTCGGCGGTGCGTCCGCCGCGCGCGGCTGCGCTGGCGTCGCCATGTCCTGCCTGCGGTCAGGCGGGCGGCGGGGCCGGGGTGCCGGCCGACTGCGTGAGGATCTCGTAGCCGCCGTCGGTGACCAGCACCGTGTGTTCCCACTGAGCGGACAGCGAGTGATCGGCGGTGACGATGGTCCAGCCGTCGGCAAGGCAGCGGATGCCCGGCCGGCCGGCGTTCACCATCGGTTCGATGGTGAAGATCATCCCGGGCAGGAGCTTCAAACCGGCTCCGGCGCGGCCGTAGTGGAGCACCTGCGGCTCCTCGTGGAAGTTGCGCCCGATGCCGTGGCCGCAGAACTCGCGCACGATCGAGTAGCCGTGGCTCTCGGCGTGCTTCTGGATGACGCTTCCGACGTCGCCCAGGTGCGCGCCGGGCCGCACCGCGCGGATGCCCTTCCACATCGCCTCGTAGGTCACCTCGCACAGGCGCTTCGCCTGGATCGACGGCGCGCCGACGAAGAACATCCGGCTCGTGTCGCCGTGGTAGCCGTCGCGGATGACCGTCACGTCGACGTTCACGATGTCGCCGGACTTGAGCTTGCGGTCGCCGGGGATGCCGTGGCAGACGACGTGGTTCACCGAGGTGCACAGCGACGCGGGGTAGGGGGTGTGGCCGGGTGGCGCGTAGTTGAGCGTGGCGGGGACCGTCTTCTGCACGTCGATCATGTAGTCGTGCGCGAGTGTGTCGACCTCGGCGGTCGTGATGCCGGGCTGCAGGTGCGGTTCGAGGTAGTCGAGGAGTTCCGACGCGAGCCGGCCGGCGACGCGCATTGCGGCGATGTCCTCGGCGCTCTTGATCTGGACCGACATGGGCAGGGGGGCTCTCATGGGGGCTCGCGGGCGGGGTTCGGACGCGGGCAGGCGGAATCGGCCGTCAGCCGCGCAACAGTTCGTTGATCGAGGTCTTGGCGCGCGTCCTTGCGTCGACACGCTTGACGATGACCGCGCAATACAGGCTGTGGCTGCCATCCGCTGCAGGAAGGCTTCCGGCCACGACGACCGATCCCGAGGGCACGCGCCCGAAATGGGTCTCGCCGGTCGCGCGGTCGTAGATCTTCGTGCTCTGGCCGATGAACACGCCCATGCCGAGCACCGAGTTCTCCTCGACGATCACGCCCTCGACGACCTCGGAGCGCGCGCCAACGAAGCAGTTGTCCTCGATGATCGTGGGGTTCGCCTGCAGCGGCTCGAGGACGCCGCCGATCCCGACGCCGCCGGACAGATGCACGTTGCGCCCGATCTGCGCGCAGGATCCGACCGTCGCCCAGGTGTCGACCATCGTGCCCTCGTCGACCCGGGCGCCGATGTTGACGTAGGAGGGCATCAGCACGACGCCCTTCGCGATGAACGCGCCGCGCCGCGCGACGGCGGGCGGGACGACGCGGACGCCCGCCTGCGCGAAGGCGGCGTCGTCGAAGCGCGCGAACTTGGTGGACACCTTGTCGTAGAAGCGAAAGGGCGCACGCTCGGGCGGCGGTCCCATCGCGACGTTGTCGCTCAGGCGGAACGAGAGCAGCACCGCCTTCTTGATCCACTGGTGCGTGGTCCAGACGCCTGCGACCTTCTCGGCAACGCGCAGCCGGCCGGCGTCGAGTTCTCCGATGACGTGGGCGACCGCTTCCTTCACGCCGGAAGGCGCCGAGGCCGGCGAAAGCGTCGCGCGATCGTCCCACGCGCGGTCGATGGTGGCTTGCAGGTCGTTCATCGGCGCCGTTTCCGAGAAAGGTGCATTTTACCCCGGCGGCGCCGGGGCGCCGGCGAGCTTCGCGTACAGCGGGCGCAGCAGGGCAGGCAGCGTGTACATCGGAAGCTGCGCCAGCGCGAAGAACACGACGACCTCGAAGCCCGCGCGGCCTTCGAGCGCGACCAGCACGAGTCCCATGTTGCAGTTGCCGGCCAGCAGCGCGACGGTCACCGCGCGGCGCGTTCCGAGGCCCCGGAACGCGAACCCTCCGGCCGCCTGGAGCATCAGGTTGAACGCGTAGGCCGCGGCGATGGCGAGAAGGACGTAGCCGGGACGCTCGAACGCGTAGGCGGTGACGCCGTCCATGATCGCGAGGCCGAACAGGAGCAGATTCAGGACCGTGATCCCGTCGACGATCTCGCGTTTCGCTTCGAGCGCCGACGCCGGGACGATCCGCCGGACGACGAGGGCGAGGGCGAACGCGCCGCCGACCAGCCCGATCAGCCGGAGCATGAACTCGGCGAGCCGGATCTCGAGGTTCACGCCGAGCAGCAGGTTCGCCGCGACCGGCAGCGTCAGCGGCACCAGCGCGGTAGCCGCAAGCACGACGACGACCGCGAGCGGCGCGTCGAGGCCCAGCAGCAGCGCGATCGCGACGTTGGACACGATCGGCGAACTCGCGGCCATCAGCACCAGCGCCTGCGACAGCGACGCGGGGAAGCCCAGCGGCTCGAGCGCGACCGTGGCGACGCGCACTGCCACCGGCGAGACCACGAGCACGAACGCCAGCAGGGAGGCCACAGCGAGCGGCCGCCCGCGCCACGCCGCCGCAGCGGCCCAGTCGAGCCGGACGAGCGCCAGCGCGAGCGGTATCACCAGCGTCGGCACGAGGAGCGGGCGCGCGAGCGCAGCGAGAGGCGGGACGACGAGTCCGAGCAGCACCCCGGCCGCCATCACGGCGGTGGCGTGCCGCCCGGCGAGGGCGATCAGGCGCACGCCGGAAGTCTACGCGAGGCGGCGGTGCCGCCCGGCCGTCACATCGCCTTGAAGAGATGCGCGAAGGTGCGCGAGACCGTGAGCTTCTCGGCGCGGCCCTTGAGCGTGAGCAGCGGCTGATCGCGCCAGTCGCGCTCGACCTTCGCGATCGCGCGCAGGTTGACGATCGTCCCGCGGTGCACCTGCCAGAACGCCTCGTGGTCGATCTCGTCGTGGAGATCCTTGATCGTCTTGCGGATCAGCGCGTCGCCTTCGGCAGTGACGACCTTCGTGTACTTGTCTTCGGACTGGAAGTAGAGGACGTCCTCGATCGCGATCAGCTTCATCGCGTTGCCGAGCGAGGCCCGGATCCACTTGAGCGCGCCGCCCTGCGCATCGCGCGTGGCGAGCCGCTCGAGGAGCGCCGCGAGGTCGGCGGGCGGCGTGCCGAGCTTCGCCTTGAGCCGCGCCACCACCTTGGCGATGCGTTCGGGCGTGGGCGGCTTCAGCACGTAGTCGACCGCGCCCTCCTCGAAGGCGGCCACCGCGTACTCGTCGTAGGCGGTGACGAACACGATGTGCGGGCCGCCCGCGATCGCCTTTGCCACGTCGATGCCGGTGAGGAGCGGCATCCGGATGTCGAGGAACGCGACGTCGGGGCGCTCCTCGCGCGCGAGCATCACGGCCTCCTCGCCATTCCCGGCCTCGGCGACGACGACGAGGTCCGGCCAGGCCTCGGCGAGCCGGGACTTGAGCTGGGCCATCAGCATCGGCTCGTCTTCGGCGATGAGGGCGGTGGTCATGGCTCAGGGGGCAAACCGCCGGGAGCGGGCGTGCGGACCGGCAAGCCGTGTGCATCCGGATCGCCGCCACACGGATCGCCGATCGGTCACGAATGGCGGGGTTCGTCGGCCTCGTCGACCGGAATCTCCAGCGTCGCCGTGGTGCCCTGCGGTCTCGCGACAGCGAGTGTGAACCGGCCGCGCGACCCGTACAAGGCGGCCAGGCGCTCGCGCACGTTGGCGAGGCCGACTCCACTCCCCGGCTGCGCGGCCGATTCGACGAGGCCGCGTCCGGAGTCGGCGACCTCGACGACGAGGCGGTCGGCTTCCCGTCGCGCGCGGAGCACGATCGCGCCTCCGCTTGCCGCAGGCTCGATCCCGTGCTTCACCGCATTCTCGACCAGCGAGATCAGGAGATTCGGAGCGAACGGCTGCGCGCGCAGGTCGCCGGGAACGTCGACGGTGAACGACAGCCTCGATCCGATGCGGGTGCGCAGGATGTTGAGATAGGCCTCGCACAGGTCGACCTCCTTGCCGAGCGTGGTCGAGGACGCGCGCAACTGCGGCAGGGCCGCGCGGAGGTACGCGATCAGGTGCCCGAGGAGCCGGTGGGCGGCCTGCGGGTCGGTCTCGGTCAGGTACTGGACCGACGCGAGCGTGTTGAACAGGAAGTGCGGCTCGACCTGCGCCTGCATGAGCTTCAGTTCGGCCTCGATCGCCTGCTTCGAGAGCAGGTGGCGAGCGGATTCGGCGCGCGCGAGCGCGGCCTGCGCACGCGCAGCAGCCAGCTTCACGTGGAAGAGGAGGCTGAAGACGAGACCGTTGAAGAACGCGAGCATCACGTTGAACGCGAAGAGCGTTCGCTTGGTCACGACCTCCTCCAGCGAGTAGCCCTTGACGAGGATGACGAGAACCATGCCCACGCCGGCGCCGATGGCCACCGCGAGGAGCATCCGGCGCAGCGGGCGGGTGCTGTTCCACGGCGCCGCCACGTTCACGCAGTACGCGATCACGAAGCCGAAGATCTGCACCGTGACCAGCGGGTGCCAGAACGCGCGCGTGTCGTCGATCCACAGGACGCCGGCGATGCCGGTGTTGATCGCCGCGATCAGCGCGATCGTGGGCAGGTCCGCCTTGAATCCGCGCACCAGCGCGGCGATCCAGGTGGAACGGGCGGCGGGAGTGGCGAAGTCGGACATGGTCGCGGATTGTAGGTGCCGCCTCGCCGGAGAGGGCCCCCGGCCGACGAAGCGCCCCGGACCGGGACAGGAACGCACCGGAGGGGACGAAACGCCCCCCGCCGGAGATCAACGGGCGGCGCGCTCGGGCGTGCGATGCCGCGCGAATCGCACGATGCGGTCGATGCCTTCGGCGCACTCGGCTTCATCCGCCACCAGTGCGATGCGGATGCGGCCGCGGCCGGGGTTGACGCCATGGGCCTCGCGCGCGATGAAACTGCCCGGAAGCACCGTCACGTTCGCCTCGGCGTGGAGGTCGCGCGCGAACGCGGCGTCGTCTCCGGGCGTGCGCGCCCACAGGTAGAACGAGGCGTCGGGACGAGCGCAGGCGAGCGCGGCCGAAAGTCTCGGCACCAGCGCGTCGAACTTCGCCTTGTAGCGCCTGCGGTTGTCGCGCACGTGCTCTTCGTCGCGCCACGCGGCGAGGCTCACGGCGGCGACAGCCGGCGACATCGCCGAGCCGTGGTAGGTGCGGTAACGCAGGAACGCACCGATGAGGCGCGCGTCGCCTGCCGCGTAGCCCGAGCGCAGGCCCGGGGCGTTCGAGCGCTTCGACAGGCTGCCGAACACGACGAGGTTCCGGTAGTCGTCCCGCCCGAGCCGGTGCGCGGCCCCCAGCGCGCCGAGAGGCGGCGCCCCTTCGTCGAAGTACACCTCGGAGTAGCACTCGTCCGAGGCGATGACGAAGCCATGGCGCTCCGAGAGCTCGAACAGCGTCCGCCACTCGTCGAGTCCGGCGACGCGGCCGGTCGGGTTGTCCGGCGAGCACAGGTACAGGAGCTGGGTTCTCGCCCAGGCCTCGGCCGGGACGGATTCCCAATCGGGCTTCCAGCCGTCCGCCTCGACGGCGTTCACGTACCACGGAACCGCACCGGCGAGGACGGCGGCGCCCTCGTAGATCTGGTAGAACGGATTGGGCAGCACGACCGTTGCGCCGGCGCGGCTCGGGTCGACCACGACCTGCCCGAAAGCGAACAGCGCCTCGCGGCTCCCGAGCACCGGCAGCACCTGCGTTGCCGGATCGGGCGCCGGGATGGCGTGTCGCGCGGCGAGCCAGGCGGCGATCGCCTCGCGAAGCGCGGCGGAGCCGATCGTCGTGGGATAATTCGCGAGCCCCGCGCCGCTCGCCGCAAGCGCGTCGAGCACGAGCCGGGGCGTCGGATGTCGCGGCTCGCCGATGCCCAGGTTGACCGGGGCCAGATCCGCTGGCGGTCGCGAACCCTCGAACAGCGCGCGCAGGCGCTCGAACGGATACGGACGGGTGAGATCGAGGCGGGGATTCAAGCGGGCACCGGTCGACGAGCGGACCGCCGATTATAGCGATCGCGCGGTGGCGGACCTGTCGCGGGCATGAGCGACGAACGACCGTTGCCGCTGGGCTGGCGACTTGCCGTGTTGCTGGCAACGGTTGCGGCACTCGCACTCTTCGCCTGGGTCGCTGCACAGCAGTTCTGGCGCTGGTCCGCACCGCGCCAGGCCGCCGGGTTGCCCGCTGCGCCCGCCGATCCGGCCGCCGCGATCGTCGCCTCGGGACTGTGGTCGGGGACTGGCGCGCCGCTGCGGACCGGGGGCGAACCCGCCACCGGCGAGATCCGGCTCCTGGGCATCCTCGCTGAGCGCGACGGACGGGGCATTGCCGTGTTTCGCACGCGCGATGGCGCCCGTGCGATCGCGGTCGGTGCCGAGGTCGTGCCGGGAACGAGCCTCCTGTCGGTGGAACCGAGGAGCGTTCGCCTGCGCGAGGGCGCAGCGGAGAGGACGCTCGAGTTCACTCGCAGCGACCCGACGCGTAGCGCCAAGGCCGCCCGGGCAACGCCGGCTCCGAAAGTCGCCGCTGCGCCGTCGACGGCAAACCCGGCGTGCAGCGTTCCCGCCGGTTTCGTCGGCGCCGTCGTCAAGCTCCATGGCGAACTGCTCGACGGGTTGATCGCGCAGCCGGAGACGTGGCGGCCGATGCTCGTCGAAGACGCCGGAGCCCTGGCGGTGCGCGAGGACGGCGGGTTCTCCGCCATGCTGGGGCTCGCGAAGGGCGACCGGCTGGTGCAGGCGAACGGGATACCACTGCACGAGCCCGACGACGTGATCGGCGCCGTGCTGCGACCGCTGGTTGCGAGCCGTCCGGTGCGCATCGCCGGGACTCGCGGGGCGCAGCCCAGGGAACTCTTCGTCGTCAACGCGACCGCTTGCCCGTGACTGCGGCACGCCGGTCATGCCGCACGGCAGGAGCGGTCAGCCCGGCAACGTCCGCAGGTCCGCGCGGTTGCGGTCAGCCGAGCAGCGTCCGCAGGTCCGCGGGATGGTCGAGCCAGGCGCTGGCGGGCCAGTCCGAGGGCGGGTCGCCGTTGCCCATGTAGCCCCAGTTGGCGACGAGCGTCGGCATACCCGCGCCGTTGCCCGCTTCGATGTCGCGCCGGTCGTCGCCCACGTAGGCGCAGCGCTGCGGCGCGAGACGCAGCGCCGACGCGGCGTGCAGCAACGGTGCCGGATGGGGTTTGGGATGCGGCGTCGTGTCGCCCGAGACGATGGTCCCGGCGCGGTGCGCGAGGCCCAGCGCGAGCACCACCGGCCCGGTGTAGCGCTCGGCCTTGTTGGTGACGATGCCCCAGGCGAGGCCGCGGGACTCGATCGCACGCAGCATGTCGTCGATGCCGTCGAACAGCCGCGTCGTCTGAGCGAGGCAGGCCTCGTAGTGGACCAGGAAGGCGTCGCGCGCCTCGCCGTAGCCGTCGTCCTCCGGCTTGAGACCGAGCCCCGCGCCCAGGAGCCCGCGCGCGCCCGAACTCGCGTGCGTTCGCAACGCGTCGACCGGGACCGGCGGGAGTCCGCGATCGGCGCGCAGGCGGTTGAGCGCGCCGGCGAGATCGCCAGCCGTGTCGGCCAGCGTGCCGTCGAGGTCGAACAGGACCGCGTCGACGTCGAGTCGCGTCATGCTGCAGGGCGGCGGAAAGCCGCGAGGTAGTTGACCGAGGTGTCCTCGCCGATCCGGTAGGTCCCCGCGAGCGGGTGGTAGGTCATGCCCGCGAGACTCGCGAGTTCGAGGCCCGAGCGGCGGGCATGGCGCGCGACCTCCGAGGGTGTCAGGAAACGCGTCCAGTCGTGGGTGCCGCGCGGCAGCATCCGCAGGACGTACTCGGCGCCGATGATCGCGTGCAGGTAGGACTTCGGGTTGCGGTTGAGGGTCGACACCACGACGTGCCCGCCCGGTTTCGCGAGCGCGGCGCAGGCGGCGATCGTCGAAGCGGGATCGGGGACGTGCTCGAGGAGTTCCATGCAGGTCACGACGTCGAAGCTCGCCGGCGCCTCGCGGGCCAGCGCCTCGGCGCTCACGAGCCGGTAGTCGACCTGCACGCCGCTCTCCAGCCGGTGCAGCCTCGCGACACCGAGCGGCTTCTCGGCGAG
>JADLBN010000279.1 GCA_020847675.1 Burkholderiales bacterium
CGCGCTTGCCCTTCAGGTCGGAGACCTTGGTGATCGGACTGTCCTTGCGCACGATGAGCTGCAGCGTGTAGCCGATCGAACCGTCGGCGTGCTGCATCGCGACGATCGGGACGAAACCCGCGAGGTTCACGGCATACGGCGTGGGCCCCGTGGCGACGCCGGCGATGTGCAGCCGGCCCGAACGCATCGCCTCGACCTGCGCGGCGTACGACTCCGCGGGAAACCACTTGACCTTCTTGCCGGTGAGCCTGGCGATGTGCTGCATCAGCCCGTCGAACACGTTCTCGTAGACCGAGGGGTCCTCGACCGGCGTGTACGAGAACACCAGCGTCGCCGGATCCTGCCAATCCTTCGGGTTCTTCGGCGTGTCGGCGACGAGGTCCCGGTTGTCGTCGCAATAACGTGCGTCGAGATCGCCGCGGTTGCCGCAGGTCTGCGCCGACGCAGGCAGGCAGAACGCGAGCGCCAGCGCTGCCAGCGCGACAGTTCGAACGGTGGATCCGATGGACATGCGAACTTCCTCCTCTGATGTGCGCCCCGGGTCACCCCTCCGTCCGAACCGCATCGGCGGCGCATGGGCCGCCCGAATTCGGAAGCGGTTCGATCAACCGGACGGTGGCAAGGTTCGAACTGGCGAGTGCGCGTGACGGTGCCGGATCGCCATGCGGTGAGCTCGACGAACCTGTACCAGGCGTCGAGCCCGAGTGCGCCTGGCGCTTTCCGCGGCCTCTGGAGCCATCGGGTACGCTCTCCTGGCGACCGGCACTTCCCGCGACGATGGTACCGCCCGGATCCGCGCCCCGCAACACGCCCGCCCGCGGCGGATCCTTCGCGCGGCGCCGACACTCCCCCGTCACGCCTTGCCGAAAACCTCGTTCAACTGCTGCGTCACCCGGACGAACGTAGTGCGCTTCGAGAGCTCGCGCAAGCGGCGCGCGCCGACGTAGGTGCAAGCCGACCGGACGCCGCCGAGGATCTCCTGCGCCGTCTCCGTGACCGGGCCGCGATAGGGGATCAGCACGTCCTTGCCCTCCGCCGCGCGGTACTTCGCCACGCCGCCCGCGTACTTGTCCATCGCCATCCGGCTCGACATGCCGTAGAAGCGCATGAACTTCGAGCCGTCGCGTTCGACCACGTCGCCGGCGGACTCGTCGTGACCGGCCAGCATTCCGCCCAGCATCACGAAGTCGGCGCCGCCGCCGAAGGCCTTGGCGATGTCGCCGGGCGTCGTGCAGCCGCCGTCCGCGCAGATGTGGCCCTCGAGCCCGTGCGCGGCGTCCGCGCACTCGATGATCGCCGAGAGCTGAGGATAGCCGACGCCGGTCATCTTGCGCGTCGTGCACACCGAGCCCGGTCCGATGCCGACCTTCACGATGTCCGCGCCGGAGAGGATCAGTTCCTCGGTCATCTCCCCGGTCACGACGTTGCCGGCCATGATCACGAGGTGCGGATAGGCCGCGCGGACCTTCGCCACGAAGCGCGTGAAGCTCTCGGTGTAGCCGTTGGCGACGTCGATGCACAGGTAGCGGATCGCCGCCTCTGCGCCCTTCCCGGCCTTCGCCATCACCGCGTGGAGCCTCTCCTCGTCGGCGTCCTGGATGCCCATCGAGTAGAACGCGGCGCTCTTGCGCTCGAGGCCGGCGAAGAACGCCGCGACTTCGTCGATCCCGTAGTGCTTGTGCAGCGCGACGCTCAGGCCGAACGGTTCGAGCGCGCGCGCCATCTCGAATGTCCCGGTCGAGTCCATGTTGGAGGCGACGATCGGAATGCCGGCGTACGCAGTCCCGGTGTGCCGGAAGCGGAACTCGCGCGAGATGTCGACCTGCGAGCGCGTCGACAGCGTCGACCGCTTGGGCCGGATCAGCACGTCCTTGAAGTCGAGCTTGACCTCGTTCTCGATACGCATGGGGCGAACTCCTCCCGCCGCGCGGGCGCAAAAAACGCCGGGCGGCCCCGCGGGCGGCTCCGACGTTGACCGATTGTACTCGCCCCGGGGGCGCCGGTGGATCCGCAGCGGGCCCTTCGCGCGTCCGGCGAGGTTCCGGGGCCGGTATGATGGCGCACCCTTCCATGTCCTCGATCGCCCACCTCTTCGACCGCAACCGCGCCTGGGCCGCCGACATCGTCGCCCGGCAGCCGGATTTCTTCGGGCGGCTCGCGGCGCAGCAGGCGCCCCGCTACCTGTGGATCGGCTGCGCGGACAGCCGCGTGCCGGCCAACGAGATCGTCGACCTCGATCCGGGCGAGTTGTTCGTCCACCGCAATGTCGCCAACATCGTCGTCCACACCGACTTCAACTGCCTCGCGGTGCTGCAGTTCGCGATCGACGTGCTGAAGGTCGAGCACGTCATGGTCGTCGGTCACTACGGTTGCGGCGGCATCCGCGCCGCTCTCGAGGACTCCGCCTTCGGCCTGATCGACAACTGGCTGCGCCACGTCCAGGACGTCGCCGTCCGCCATGACGACCTGCTCGCGCAGACGACCGAGGGCGAGGCGCGCGTCGACCGCCTGTGCGAACTCAACGTGATCGAGCAGGTGGTCACCCTCGCGCGCACCACGATCGTCCAGGAAGCCTGGGCGCGCGGCCAGCCGGTCACGCTGCACGGGCTGGTCTACGGGTTGCGGGACGGCCTGCTGCGCGACCTCGGCATCGAGGCCGATTCGATGCCGCGGGTCAGGGAAGCCTACCCCCGCACGATTGCGCGATACCAGCGTTCGCGCCCCCCGGCGTAACCTGTAGCACGGGCGGCGCTCCGGGAGGCGCCCGACCGCACCTGCGTCAGTTGTGCAGGATCTTGGCCAGGAACTGCTGCGCACGCTCGCTGCGCGGCTTGCCGAAGAAGTCGTCCTTGCTCGCGTCCTCGACGATCTGGCCGCGGTCCATGAAGATGACGCGGTTCGCGACCTTGCGCGCGAAGCCCATCTCGTGGGTGACGACCATCATCGTCATGCCTTCCTTCGCGAGGCCGACCATCACGTCGAGCACCTCGTTGATCATCTCCGGGTCGAGCGCCGAGGTCGGTTCGTCGAAGAGCATGCAGATCGGGTCCATCGACAGCGCCCGGGCGATCGCGACGCGCTGCTGCTGGCCTCCCGAGAGCTGGCCCGGGAACTTGTCCTTCTGCTCGATGAGACCCACGCGGTCGAGGTACTTGAGCCCGCGCGTCTTCGCCTCCTCCTCGCTGCGCTTCAGCACCTTGATCTGGCCGAGCGTGAGATTCTCGGTGATGGTCAGGTGCGGGAAGAGCTCGAAGTGCTGGAACACCATGCCGACGCGCGAGCGGAGCTTCGGCAGGTCGGTCTTCGGGTCGGAGACCGAGATGCCGTCGACGTGGATCGTCCCCTTCTGGAACGGCTCGAGCGCGTTGACGACCTTGATGAGCGTCGACTTGCCCGAGCCCGACGGCCCGCAGACCACGATCACCTCGCCCTTCTCGACGCTGGTCGTGCAGCCGTTCAGCACCTGGAAGCTGCCGTACCACTTGGACACATCCTTCAATTCGATCATCGCCATGGCGGGCGGCTCCCTATCGGACGATTGCGATCTTCTGCTGCAGCCGCTTGACCAGCAGCGACAGGCCGAAGCTGACGATGAAGTAGACCAGCGCGGCGAACAGGTACATCTCGACCAGCCGGCTGTCGCGCTGCGCGACCTTCGACGCGGCACCGAGGAAATCGGTGATCGACAGGACGTAGACGAGCGAGGTGTCCTGGAACAGGATGATCGTCTGCGTGAGCAGGATCGGGATCATGTTCCGGAACGCCTGCGGCAGCACCACCGTCCCCATCGTCTGCCAGTAGTTGAGCCCGAGCGCGTAGCCGGCCCAGACCTGCCCGCGCGGGATCGACTGGATGCCAGCGCGCATGATCTCCGAGTAGTAGGCCGCCTCGAACATCGTGAAGGTGATGACCGAGCTCGCGAACGCGCCGACGTGGATCGGCCGCGCCGCGCCGGTCAGCCACGCGCCGATGTAGGGCACGAGGAAGTAGAACCAGAAGATCACGAGAAGGAGCGGGATCGACCGCATCAGGTTCACGTAGCCGGTCGCGGCGAGCGACAGCCACTTGAACGACGACAGCCGCATCATCGCGAGCAGCGTCCCGAAGACGATGCCGCCGACGGCCGCGAGCGCGGTCAGCGTCAGCGTGAAGACCATCCCCTCCCGGAACAGGTAGCCGAGCGAACGGGCGATGACGTCGAAGTCGAAGGAGCCCATGTCAGTGGCCCCCGCCGCCGACCGCGGCGGGTCCGATGAACCCGGGCACGGCGACGCTCTTCTCGAGCCAGCGCAGCAGGTTGACGACGACGAGGTTGACGATGATGTAGATCACCGTCGCCGCGGTGAACGCCTCGAACACCTGGAACGTGAACTCCTGCATCGAGCGCGCGGCCGCCGTCAGCTCGACCAGGCCGATCGTCAGCGCGACCGACGTGTTCTTGATGAGGTTCATCGTCTCGCTGGTGAGCGGCGGCATGATGATCCTGAACGCCATCGGCAGGAGCACGTGGCGGTAGGTCTGCGCCTGCGTGAGCCCGAGCGCGGTGCCGGCCATGCGCTGGCCGCGCGGCAGCGACTGGATGCCGGCCCGCACCTGCTCGGCCACGCGAGCCGCCGTGAACAGCCCGAGCCCGATCACCGCCGGCACGAACGACCCCCACGGAGGCGGCATCTGCTTGATCGCCGAGCCGAACGCCTTGGGCAGGAGCTCGGGGATCACGAAGAACCAGAGGAACAGCTGGACGAGGAGCGGGATGTTGCGGAACAGCTCGACGTAGGCGTTGCCCAGCCGCACCAGCCACTTGTGGTCGGTCGTGCGCACCACGCCGATGACCGATCCCAGCAGGAGCGCGATGACGCCGGCGCACAGCGCGGCGAAGAGCGTCCAGCCCAGGCCGTGGATCAGCATCATGATCCACGTGTTCTGGCCGTCGATCGACGTCTGCCAGAGGATGCCCCAGTTCCAGTTGTATTTCACCGCGTGCCTCCGCTCGTGACGCGATGCAACGGGCCCCGGGGATCCGGCGCCGCCCTTCCGCGGGCGACTATAACAAACAAAAACGGGGAGCCGAAGCTCCCCGTCCTGTGCTGCGATGCGGCGCAGCGGCGCCGCGTCGACCGCTTACTGATAGACGGCCGGGTCGCCGCTCGAGGTCGGATTCGCGAGCACGCGCTTCAGCTGCGGGCTCATCGGGACCATCAGAGCGATGCCCTTCGGCGGGACCGGCTTGTTGAACCACTTGTCGTAGAGCGCGGCCATCGCGGGGCTCGTGTAGAGCTTGGCGGTGGCGCCGTCGACGACCTTGCGGAAGCCCGCGTCGTCGCGCGGCATCATCGCGCCGTAGGGCTCGACCGAGTAGGCTTCGCTGCCGACCATGAAGTCGCCGGGCGCCTTCGAATTCGCGACCAGACCGTAGAGCAGGATGTCGTCCATGAAGAACGCCACGGCGCGGCCGGTCTCGACCATCAGGAAAGCCTCGGCGTGGTCCTTCGCGGTCAGGATCGACATACCCATGTTCGCCTTCGCGTTCTCCTCGGTGAGCCACTTGATGTTCGTGGTGCCGGCGGTGGAGACGACGGTCTTGCCCTTGAGGTCGGCGAGCGACTTGATGTTCGACGACTTCTTGGCGACGTAGCGGTTGGCGGTCACGAAGTAGGTGTTGGTGAAGCCGACCTGCTGCTGGCGCGCGACGTTGTTGGTCGTCGAGCCGCACTCGAGATCGATCGTGCCGTTGGCGATCAGCGGGATCCGCGTGGCCGAGGTGACCGGGTTGAACGCCACCTTGAGGTTCGGCATCTTGAGTTCGGCCTTGATCGCGTCGACGACGTGCATGCAGATGTCGATCGCGTAGCCGACGACCTGCTGCTTGTCGTCGTAGTACGAGAACGGCAGAGAACTGTCGCGGTGGCCGATGGTGACCGTGCCGCTGTCCTTGATCTTCTTGAGCGTCGGCGAGTCCTGCGCGATCGCAGGGGCGGCGACGAAGGCGGCCGCGAGGACGGCCAGGGAAAGCTTGCGCATTGAGTACCTCCGGAGGGGGATCGGGTTCGTCGCCGGCGCGCTGTTCGGGATAGTCCGCGCCGTGCGAAACTTTTGGATTTTATCCGATATCCGTGGATTTGTCCAAGGCGGCGGCGATTCCGGCTGGCGGCACAAGTCATCGCCCGCGCCGTCCAGTCGCCTGCTCAGGCCAATACGGAGCCTTTTCCCGAGTTCCGGCGAAGGTCGGCCCACGCGAGTGCACAGGCGCGGGCCAGCGCGTCGGTAGGGTCGATCCACGGAACGCCCGGCCGGATTCCGGCGGCTTCGAGTCCTGGCGGGACTTCGGTGCAGCCCAGCACGATCGCCTGCGCTCCGGCGCGCTCCAGCGCAGTCACCACGCCGGCAAAATGGTTACCGCCTTCGGCCGCGCGTCCACGCTTGACCAGCGCGATGCCCGCCGCGACGGCCGCCGCGTCGTCCCTTGGCGGCACCAGCACCCGGTAACCTGCACGCTCGAGTCGCCCCGAGAAAAGTCCGATCGCCTGCGTCGCCTCGGTCGCGATCACGCCGACCGCTCCCCGTTGCGGAACCGATGCCTCGATGCCGGCGAGCGCGGTGTCGGCGATGTGCAGAAACGGAATCCCGATTCCGGAAGCCAGTTCGTCGTGCCAGCGGTGCGCGGTGTTGCAGGGCATCGCGAGCAGCGTGGCACCGGACGCGAGCAGCCGGTCGCGCGCGTCGAGCATCGCGGGGAGCGGCGATCGTGTACCGCGGAGGATCGCTCCGACGCGCGACGGAATCTGCGGGATCGACGCGGCGACGAACGGCACGTGGTCGGCGTCGCCGTCGGCGCGCGTGCACGCGACGAGCTTCGCGAGGAAGTCGACGGTGGCGAGCGGGCCCATGCCGCCCAGCACGCCGAGCAGGAAAGCAGGGTCAGACTCGGCTTCGGGCATCCGGGCTCCGGGGATGGATTCCGGCGGAAGACGATTCGGGGTCGGAGTCGAGTTTCCGCGCCAACCAGGGTGGCCGAGATCGGACGAACACGCGGAAACCCGACTCTGACCCCGAATGGGCGCGCAAAAGCGACTCCGACCCCGAATCGTCCCGCATCACCCCTTCACCGGCGGCCGCGGCTCGGTCAGGTTCTCCGGCGACAGGATGCGGTCGAGTTCGTCCTTCGTGAGCCAACCCTTCTCCAGCACGAGTTCCACGACGCCGCGGCCGGACGCGTGCGCCTCCATCGCGAGCGCGCTCGACTTCGCGTAGCCGATGTAGGGGTTGAGCGCCGTGACGATGCCGATCGTGTGGCGAACCGTTTCCTCGAGCCGCGCGCGGTTCGCCGTGATCCCGACCACGCACTGGCGCGCGAGGACGATGCACGCCTGCCGCAGGTGGGGGATGCTGCGGAACAGGCTGTACGCGATCACCGGCTCGAACGCGTTGAGCTGCAACTGGCCACCCTCCGCCGCCATCGTGACGGTCATGTCGTTGCCGATCACCTCGAACGCGACCTGGTTCACGACCTCCGGAATCACCGGGTTGATCTTGCCCGGCATGATCGAACTGCCGGCCTGCACCGCCGGAAGGTTGATCTCGCCAAGACCCGCCCGCGGACCGGAGGACAAGAGGCGCAGGTCGTTGCAGGTCTTCGAGAGCTTCACCGCGATCCGCTTCAGCACGCCGGAGAGCTGCACGAACGCACCGCAGTCCTGCGTCGCCTCCACCAGGTTCTCCGCCGTCTTCACCTGCACGCCGGACAGCGCGACGAGGTGCTTGCACACCAGCGGCGCGTAGCCCGGGTGCGAATTGATGCCGGTGCCGATCGCGGTCGCGCCGAGGTTGATCTCCTCGATCAGCGCGCCCGCCTCGTGCAGGCGCTGCTGGTCCTCGCCCAGCATGACCGCGAAGGTCGAGAACTCCTGCCCGAGCGTCATCGGCACCGCGTCCTGCAACTGCGTTCGCCCGACCTTCAGGAGGTCGCGGAACTCGTCGGACTTCGCGGCGAACGCGCGCTTCAGCTCCTCCATCGCGGCGATCAGGTCGACGATCGCGAAGCGTGCGGCGAGCCGCACCGCGGTCGGATAGACGTCGTTGGTGCTCTGCCCCATGTTGACGTCGTCGATCGGATGCAGGAACGCGTAGTCACCCCTGGGTCGACCCGCGAGCTCGAGCGCGCGGTTCGCGATCACCTCGTTCGCGTTCATGTTGGTCGAGGTGCCGGCTCCGCCCTGGATCTGGTCGACGACGAACTGGTCGTGCAGCGCGCCGCCCGCGATCTCCCGGCAGGCCGCGATGATGGTCTTCGCCTTGGCCTGGTCGAGGAGCCCGAGTTCGTAGTTGGTCTGCGCGGCGGCGTGCTTGACGAGCGCGAGCGCACGCACGAGCTCGGGCCACAGCCCGACGGGGCGCAGCGTGATCGGGAAGTTCTCGACCGCGCGCAGCGTGTGGACACCCCAGTAGGCGCTCGCGGGAATCTCGCGGTCGCCGAGGAGGTCGTGCTCGATGCGGACTTCGCCCTTCGTGGCGGACGTCATGCCGGCGTCTCCGGATGCGATGCGCGGCACTCTACACCCGCAACCGACGGCTGGCCATGCGCGCCGCGGCGGATGGGCGCGGGTATCATCGCGCGATGGACGACGCCCGGCTCGCTCCGGTCCTGGTTTCGGCGGAGCTCCGCGCGATCGAAGCCGCGCACGCGAAGGCCGGCCTCATGGAGCGCGCCGGCGTCGCCGCGACGGGCATCGCGCTGTCGATGCTCGCGGGTTCACCGGGCGGGCGCGTCGTCGTACTTGCGGGACCCGGCAACAACGGCGGCGACGGATTCGTCGTCGCGCGCGAACTTCGGCGCGCCTTCCACGAGGTCGAGGTCGTGTTCACGCACGACGCCGCGTCGCTCCCGGCCGACGCCAGCGCCGCGCACGCGTCGTTCATCGCCGCTGGCGGCCGCACCGTCAAGCGGCCACGTGCCGAGCGTCCCGACCTCGTCGTCGATGCGCTCTACGGCATCGGGCTTTCGCGCGCGATCGCCGGCGCGGACGCAGCGCTCGTCTCGTGGGCGAACGCCGGTGGCGCGCCGGTCCTCGCGCTCGACCTGCCGAGCGGTCTCGCCGCCGACACCGGGACGCTGCACGAACCCGCGATCCGCGCGCGCGCCACTGCGACTTTCATCGCCCTCAAGCCGGGGCTCCTCACCCGCGACGGCCCCGACGCATCCGGCCAGGTGTCCGTGCACGCACTCGGCCTCGAAGCCGCGACCGCCGCAGCGAAAGGGCGCAGGCTCGACTGGTCGGCCCTCGACGCCATGCGTCCGGAAGCGTTGACTCGCACCCGGCGCAACGTCCACAAGGGCACGTTCGGCACGCTCGCGATTCTCGGCGGCGCGAGCGGCATGACCGGTGCGCCCATCCTCGCCGGACGCGCGGCGCTGCGCGCAGGCGCCGGCAAGGTGCGCGTGGGATTCGTCGGCACGGATCACCCGGCCGTCGACCCCGCGGCACCGGAACTGATGCTGGGCGAAGCCCTCCGCGCGATCGACGGCGCCGACGCAGTCGTCGCCGGACCGGGCATGGGAACCACCGACGACGCGGCCGACGTGCTCCGCCACGCCATCGGAACCGATGCGCCGCTCGTGCTCGACGCCGACGCGCTCAACCTCGTCGCGGTTATCGCGTCGCTTCGCGCGGGCGTCGCGGCGCGCAAGGCTCCCACGCTCGTCACGCCCCACCCCGCCGAATGCGCGCGGCTCCTCGGCACGGCGACCGCGGACGTCCAGGGCAACCGCGTCGCCGCCGCACACGCCATCGCGGCGAACCTGAAGGCGAACGTGGTCCTGAAAGGCGCGGGCAGCGTCCTCGCGCACCCTGACGGACGATTCGACGTCAACGCAACCGGCAACCCGGCGCTCGCGGTCGCCGGCTCCGGCGACGTGCTCGCCGGCATTCTCGGTGCCATGCTCGCCCAGCGCCTCGACCCGGTCTCCGCGCTGCGTTTCGCCGTGTGCCTGCACGGCGCGGCGGCGGACCGTCTCGTCGCCACGGGCATCGGGCCGGTGGGCGTTTCGGCCGCCGAGGTCGGCGACGCCGTACGCTCGCTCCTGAACGACGGTCCGCGCGTGCGTCGCTGACGGCGCGGCGCTGGCACGCTGCGCGCCCGGCCGCGGGTTGCGTGGCTGTCGCGCGTGCCGACCGCAGGTCCGCACCGCGCGCGCGGCAGCGCTGGTCCGCAATGCGGACTCCACGATCGCGCGCGGCCCTCCGCTCGAAACTGCGGTAGGCTTCCCGATCTTCCGTGCGCCCCGCCACCGCTCCGCCCCGCTTCGCGCCACCGATGGACTCGCCGGCGTTCGTGCCCTTCGCGACTTTCTTCGAGCGGTCACCCGCTGCGGCGACTCCGCTGCGCGAGGCGATCACCAACGCAACGCGCCGCCCCGAATCGCAGGCGGTAGCCGGGCTGCTGGCGGAGGCGCGTCTTGCGCCCGAGGAGGCGATGCGCGCGCACGAACTCGCGCTGCGGCTCGCGCGCAGCCTCCGCGAGCGCGAAGCGGGTGCGGGGCGCGAAGGCCGCGTGCAAAACCTCCTGCAGGAGTATTCGCTGTCGTCGCAGGAGGGCGTCGCGCTGATGTGCCTCGCCGAGGCGCTGCTCCGCATTCCCGACGCGGCGACGCGCGACGCGCTGATCCGCGACAAGCTCGCGCGCGGCGACTGGGACTCGCACCTCGGGCGAAGTCCCTCGCTCTTCGTCAACGCGGCGACCTGGGGTCTCCTGATCACCGGCAGGCTGGTCGCCACGCACAGCGAGCCGGGTCTCGTCTCCGCGGTCGGCCGTCTGGTCGCGTCCGGCGGCGAACCGCTGATCCGGCGCGGCATGGACCTCGCGATGCGCATGATGGGCGAACAGTTCGTCGCCGGGCAAACCATCGACGAAGCGCTCGCCAACGCCCGCACACGCGAGGCGCAGGGCTTTCGCCACTCGTTCGACATGCTGGGCGAGGCGGCGCTCACCGCGCACGATGCGCAGCGCTACCGGGGCGCCTACGAGGACGCGATCGACGCGATCGGCGCTGCGTCGAGGGGACGCGGCGTCCTCGAAGGCCCCGGCATCTCGATCAAGCTCTCGGCGCTGCACCCGCGCTACGCCCGGTCGCAGTACGGGCGCGTCATGGGCGAGCTCCTTCCGGTGTTGGTCGAGCTCTGCGCGCGCGCGAAGCGCCACGACATCGGCCTCAACATCGACGCCGAGGAGGCCGACCGGCTCGAACTCTCGCTCGACCTCCTCGAGCATCTCGCGTTCGATCCGGCACTCCGCGGATGGAACGGCCTCGGCTTCGTGATCCAGGCCTACCAGAAGCGCTGCCCTTTCGTCGTCGACCACGTGGTGGACCTCGGCCGGCGCAGCCGCCGCCGGCTGATGATCCGGCTGGTGAAGGGCGCGTACTGGGATTCGGAAGTGAAGCGCGCGCAGGTGGACGGCCAGTGCGACTATCCGGTCTACACCCGCAAAGTCCATACCGACGCTTCCTATCTCGCCTGCGCGCGCAAGCTTCTCGCCGCGCCCGACGCGGTGTTCCCGCAGTTCGCGACCCACAACGCGCACACGCTCGCCGCGATTCGCGAGATCGCCGGGTCGGAGAGCTACCAGCCGTCGCAGTACGAGTTCCAGTGCCTGCACGGCATGGGCGAGCCGCTCTACGAGCAGGTCGTCTCGGCGCAGTCCGACGGCGGCCTCGGTCAGCCCAGCCGCATCTACGCGCCGGTGGGCACGCACGAGACGCTCCTCGCCTATCTCGTGCGGCGGCTCCTCGAGAACGGCGCGAACACGTCTTTCGTCCACCGCATCGCCGATCCCGGAGTTCCGCTCGACGAACTGGTGCGCGACCCGGTGGACGTCATCGAGGAGGCGGCGCGGACCGAAGGCGGCGTGGGGCTGCCGCACCCGGCGATCCCGCTGCCGGGCGCGCTGTACGGAACCGCCCGCCGGAACTCGAAGGGCATCGATCTCGCGGACGAACGGGTGTTGCGCGAACTCGACTCCGTGTTCCGCGACGCAGGCCGTGGGCGCTTCGACGCGGAGCCGCTGCTGGCCGGCGCAGCGGGCGGCAGCGAGGCGAAGGCGGTGGCGAATCCTTCGCACCGGGACGACACGGTCGGGCACGTGCGCGAAGCGACCGTCGAGGACGTCGATCGCGCGCTCGCCGCAGCCGAGCGCGGTGCCCCGGCGTGGGCGGCCGTCCCGCCGGAGGAGCGCGCGAGCGTGCTGGACGCGACAGCCGACCGTCTGGAAGCCGGCCACGCCCGGCTGATGGCGCTGATCGTCCGCGAGGCAGGCAAGACCGCCGCGAACGCGGCAGCCGAGGTCCGCGAGGCCGCGGACTTCCTGCGCTACTACGCGGCCGAGGTGCGCGGGACCTTCGACAACGCGACCCATCGGCCGCTCGGGCCGGTCGCGTGCATCAGCCCGTGGAACTTTCCGCTGGCGATTTTCATGGGTCAGGTGTCCGCCGCGCTCGCGGCCGGCAACGTCGTTCTCGCGAAACCGGCCGAGCAGACGCCGCTCGTCGCCGCGGAAGCGGTTCGCGCGCTGTGGGCGGCCGGCGTGCCGCGCGACGCGATCCAGCTCCTGCCGGGCGAAGGCGCCACGGTCGGCGCGGCACTCGTGGGCGATCCGCGCGTGAAAGGCGTGCTGTTCACCGGCTCGACCGAGGTTGCGCGTCTCCTGCAGCGCTCGCTCGTCGGCCGCGTCGACGGCCGCGGCCGAGCGATCCCGCTGATCGCCGAGACCGGCGGGCAGAACGCGATGATCGTCGACTCTTCGGCGCTACCCGAGCAGGTGGTGGCCGACGTCCTCGCGTCGGCGTTCGACAGCGCGGGTCAGCGCTGCTCGGCGCTGCGCGTGCTCTGCCTGCAGGAGGAGGCGGCGGACCGCACGCTCGAGATGCTGGAGGGAGCGCTGGCGGAGCTTCGCGTCGGCCGCTCGGACGAACTGGCGACCGACGTGGGGCCGGTCATCGACGAGGAGGCGCGCGGGTCGATCGAGTGCCACATCGAGGCGATGCGCGCGAAGGGCCGGCGGGTGATCCGGGCCGAAGGGCGGGGGAGCGAGGGTCCCGCGCGCGGCACGTTCGTCGCGCCGGCGCTGATCGAGATCGCGAACCTCGCCGACATCGGGCGCGAGGTCTTCGGCCCGGTGCTGCACGTCCGGCGCTACCGGCGCGCGGATCTCGACGCGCTCGTCGACGAGATCAACGCCACCGGCTACGCGCTGACGCTCGGCCTCCACACTCGCATCGACGAAACCCTCGCGAGAGTGTCGGGTTCCGCGAACGCGGGCAACGTCTACGTGAACCGCAACATGGTGGGCGCGGTCGTCGGTGTGCAGCCGTTCGGCGGCGAGGGCCTGTCCGGCACCGGCCCGAAGGCCGGCGGGCCGCTCTATCTGCTGCGCCTCCTCTCCGAGTGGCCGGACGATTCGCTGGCGCGGGCGACAGGCCTGCGGATCGGCAGCCATGTCGCGGATGGAACGTTTCCCGCCGACGCGTCCGGCACCCTGGGCTCGCTCGCTGCCTGGGCGCGCACGAGACCCGGCCCGCTCGTCGGGGTCTGCGCCCGCATGGCCGCGCTCGCGCCTTCGCGGGAACCGATCGTCCTGCCCGGACCCACGGGCGAGCGCAACACCTGGCGCGCGGTCCCGCGCCGCCGCGTGCTGTGCCTTGCGGGGAGCGACGACGACCGGCTGGTCCAACTCTCGGCCGTTCTGGCCGTCGGCGGGCAGGCGCTGTGGCCCGACGACGCTGGAATGCTCGCGCTCCAGCTGCCAGAGGGTGTGCGCGAGCATATCGACGAGACCCGCGATCCCTGGGCCGCAGACGCCGACTTCGACGCCGTGCTGCTGCACGGCACGGTCGCCGAGCTCGCGTCGGTCCAGCAGCGCCTCGCGCGGCGCGCAGGTCCGGTCGTGGCGGTCGAACGCATGGCGCCCGGCGAAACGCGTGTGCCGCTCGAACGGCTCGTCGTCGAACGCGCGCTCAGCGTCAACACCGCCGCGGCGGGCGGCAACGCGACGCTGATGACGATCGGCTGATTCGGGGTCGGAGTCGCGAATCGACAGCTACGGAATCAGCAGCGTCGCCCCGGTCGTCGCACGGCCCTGCAGCGCGCGATGCGCGTCGGCGGCGTGCGCCAGCGGAAAGGTCTGGTGGATCTCGGCGCGCAGCTTGCCGGCGAGCATCAGGTCGAACATCTCCTTGGCCATGGCGAGGAGCGCGGGGCGCGTCGCGGCATAGGTGAAGAGCGTGGGCCGCGTCACATAGAGCGAGCCGCGCTGCGCGAGCATCTGCAGGTCGAGCGGCGGCACCGGCCCGGACGACGCGCCGAACAGCACCCACATTCCTCGCGGCGCGAGGCAGTCGAGCGACGCCGGGAACACGTCCTTGCCCACGCCGTCGTAGACCACCGGCACGCCTTTGCCGTGGGTAAGGGCCTTCACGCGCTCGACCACGTTCTCGCTGCGGTAGAGGATCGTGTGCGCGCACCCGTGCTCGCGCGCCATGGCCGCCTTCTCTTCGCTCGACGTGGTACCGATCATCGTGACGCCGAGCGCCTTCGCCCACTGGCAGGCGATGAGGCCGACGCCGCCCGCCGCCGCGTGGAAAAGGATGGTGTCGCCCGCCTCGAGCTTTCTCGTCTGCCGGAACAGGTACTGCACGGTCAGGCCCTTCAGCATCATCGCCGCGGCGTCGCGATCCGCGATGCCGTCGGGCAGCGGCACCAGACGGTCGACCGGCATCACGCGCGCCTCGCTGTAGGCGCCGATCGGGCCGGTGCCGTAGGCGACGCGCTGGCCGACCTTCAACTCGGACACGCCCGCCCCCACCGCCTCGACGACGCCTGCGGCCTCCTGTCCGAGACCCGACGGCATCGGCAGCTTGTAGGTGCCGGAGCGATGGTAGGTGTCGATGTAGTTCAACCCGATCGCGGTGTGACGCACGCGCGCTTCGCCCGGCCCCGGATCCCCGACCGGCACCTCCTCGAACACCAGCGTCTCCGGCCCGCCCGGCGAATGGATGCGAATGGCCCTGGTCATGCGAAGCTCCCCGAATAGAAGGAAGACATCACGCCGCCAGCAGGCGGAACGTGGCGAAGCCGGCGAAGGTCAGCGCGAGCGATCCGGCGAGGTGCGCAGCGGCGACGAGCGCACCCTGGACGACATCGCCGCGCATCAGCAGTTCGACCACCTCGGCGGAAAAGGTCGAAAAGGTCGTGAGGCCTCCGAGGAATCCGGTCACCGCGAAGAGCCGCCACTCCGGAGCGAGTTCGACGCGGGCGAGGAAGTACGCGACCGCGAACCCGACGAGGTAGCCGCCGACGAGGTTCGATGCGAGCGTTCCGAGCGGAAACGACGGCGCGCGCGGATTGAGCCACGCGGACAAGCCCCAGCGCAACCACGCCCCGAGCGCGGCTCCGACTCCGACCGCTGCGAAACCGGCGAACATCGCGCCATTCTAGCGGAGGTAGCGGTCCGCGTAGCCGGCGCCGAGGCCGACCTTCGCATAGTGCTCGCGGCACATCTCGACCTTGGTCCAGACATCCTCGTACGCGGTCGTCGCGCCGCGCTCGTCGACGTAGATCATCGCGCCCTGGATGTTGAAGAAGGTGATCATCTCCGCACAGTCGTCCGGCACGACGAGCGTGTGGATCTCGCCCGGCGGCTCGTAGACGAAGCTCCCCTCCTCCGCGACCCAGTCGTGCTCGAGATAGCGCCAGCGCCCGCGGATCACGTAGCCGGTCACCACCATCGGGTGGCGGTGGCGCGAGAGCACGCCCGCGCGGCGCACGCGCAGGAGATTGCACCAGCCGCCGGCGACCGTGTTGAACAGGAGCGGCCGGAACCAGACGCCCGGCGCCTGCGGCACCCAGACGCGCTCGTCGTCCGGCAGCGCCGCTTCCGCGATCTCGGGAACGATGCCGCGCGGCAGCGGCAGGGCCGAAGCGGTCAATGCGCCTCCCTGCCCCACGCCGTCACCAGCGCGTCGATCTCCGCCGACGGATCCTGCGCGCGCGGGAACGCGCGATGCGCGCGCCGGTACCAGTAGCGGGCGTTGGGCAGGTCGCCTTCGATCAGGTGCACGATGCCGTGCGCCCAGCAGCCGAACTCCGACGGATCGTTCTGCACCACGGCGTGCGCCTTGCGCCAGTCGCCGGACTTCAGGTGCCGGATCGCCGTGTCGACCGCCATCGTCCCCCCTCGCGCCAGCAGGTCGTGCGCGCGACCCGCCCGCGCCGTTCGCGCACGCCTCGCGTCCCGCTCCCGCCTCTCCTCGCCCCCGCTGCTTGCCCGGGTCTTCGCCCCTCAGCTCACATGGTACCCGCCATCGACCGGCAGCAGCACCCCCGTGACGAACGCCGCGGCGGGCGACGCCAGGAACACGGCGACACCGGCCACGTCCTCGGGCAAGGCCCAGCGCTGCAGCGGAGTCCGGGCGA
>JADLBN010000280.1 GCA_020847675.1 Burkholderiales bacterium
AGACACCTTCCTGGGCGCGCTCCTTCGGAGCACGCCAGTCAGGTGTCAGACCCCATCGCCAGGTGTTGCGGCTCGACGCTGCGGCGGTCGAGCGGCTGCTGGTCTCCGACTCCGGGAGCGAGGGGGTCTGATCTGACGGTGGGGACTGATGTCTGATGGTGGGGTCTGACACCGATTGACGCGCGAGCCGGAGGCGAGCGCGCAAACCGGTGTCTGACCCCGGGTTTCTCCCCCGCCGTTGCGTCGGCGGCAATCCGAAGATCCAACACCGGGGTCAGACACCTTCCTGGGCGCGCTCCTTCGGAGCACGCCAGTCAGGTGTCAGACCCCATCGTCAGATCAGACCCCATCGTCAGATCAGACCCCACCGTCAGACCCATCGCGAGGTGTCGCCCCCGCCGCGCGTTCAGGCACCCGATTCCGACAACCAGCGAGCGGCGTCGAGAGCGAAGTAGGTGAGGATCGCGTCCGCGCCCGCTCGCTTCATGCCGGTGAGCGCCTCCAGCACGCAGGCGCGCTCGTCGAGCCAGCCCCGCTGCGCCGCGGCCTTCAGCATCGCGTACTCGCCCGACACCTGGTAGACCGCCGTCGGCATGCCGAAGCGATCCTTCACGCGGCGGACGATGTCGAGGTAGGGCAGTCCCGGCTTGATCATCACCATGTCGGCGCCCTCCGCGATGTCGAGCGCCACTTCGCGCAGCGCCTCGTCGCTGTTGCCGGGATCCATCTGGTAGCTGTACTTGTCGCCACCCTGCAGGTTCGTGGCCGAGCCCACCGCGTCGCGAAACGGGCCGTAGAACGACGACGCGTACTTCGCCGAGTAGGCGAGGATGCGCGTGCACTCGCGCCCCGCGCCGTCGAGCGCGCGGCGCAGCGCGCCGACGCGCCCGTCCATCATGTCGGAGGGTGCGACGAAGTCCGCGCCCGCCTCGGCGTGGCAGAGCGCCTGCTTCACCAGCGCCTCCACCGTCTCGTCGTTCATCACGTAGCCCTGCGCGTCGACGAGTCCGTCCTGCCCGTGGCTCGTGTAGGGGTCGAGCGCGACGTCGGTGATCACGCCCAGCGTGGGGAAGCGCGCCTTGAGCGCGCGCACCGCGCGCGGCACGAGGTCGTCGGGGCGCCACGCCTGCGACGCGTCGTCGGTCTTCAAGGCGGGCGCGATCACCGGGAACAGCGCGATCGCCGGGACGCCGAGGTTCAGACAATCCTGCGCGTCGCGCGCGAGACGGTCGATGCTCTTGCGCGACACGCCCGGCAGCGAGTCGACCGGTTCTTCGCGCCCGGCGCCGTCCAGCACGAACACCGGCAGGATGAAGTCGGACGGCGCGAGGCCCGTTTCGCGCATCATCCGGCGCGAGAAGTCGTCGCGGCGCATGCGGCGCATGCGCGTGTCGGGGAAGCGGGCGTTCGCCATGGCGGGGTATCCTGATCGTCGCGGCACATGGTAGCGCGACCGAAGCCTTCGGGACGACGACCCCGACGCCGTCGTGGTCAATCCGAATCCGCGTTCGTCCTACGCCGGTCGCGGAACTCCGCTGCCGAAAGCGTGTCCCAGTATGCAGACGGTGACGTCTCCCGCTTCCCTCCCTGAGCGGGTGCCCGCTGCGGCCGGCAAGCCGCAGCGGGCGTTCCAAGGCCCCGGATCACTCCCCTTGATTCCGGGGCCTTTTCTATGCGCACGCGCGCCCGCGCGTGCTCTTGAGCCCGGAGCGCCGCGCGCGTCGCGGTTCGTTCCGCGCGGGTCCCGAACCGCTTCCGCGCTCAGGACGCGAGCCAGCCGGCGAGAACGGCGTCGGCCTCCGCAAGTCCGAGGCGCGCCGAAGCCGAAAACGCGATCACTTCGACGGCGCGGCCGGGATACCGGGCGTCGAGTTCGTCGCGGATGGTCGCCACCGCGCGCAGCCCCTCGGTGCGCGTGAGCTTGTCGGACTTCGTCGCGAGCACCGCGACCGGACGTCCCGAAGGCAGGAAGCCGTCGAGCAGCGCGAGGTCGAGCGGCTTCAGGCCGTGGCGGGCATCGACGACCAGCACGAGCCCGACCAGCGTCGACCGGGTCGCGACATAAGCGGCGAGCACGTCCTGCCACTCCCGTTTCACCGCCTTGGGGACCGCCGCGTAGCCGTAGCCCGGCAGATCGGCGACGATCGCGCCCGAAGGCAGGCCGAAAAGCACGATCTGCTGCGTACGGCCAGGCGTGCGACTCGCGAACGCGAGCCGCCGCCGGCCCGCGAGCACGTTGATGGCGCTCGACTTGCCGGCGTTGGAGCGCCCCGCAAAGGCGACTTCCGGAGGGCCCGGCGGCGGGAGCTGCGCGAGCGCCGCGGCCGCGATCAGGAAGCTCGCGCCCCGCAGCGCGCGAGGCTCGGTCGGGGGATTGGGGACCTTCTCGGATACAATGGCGCGTTGGGTCATGCCGCACTGCTCCGCATGGCCCGGCGCGCGTCCCGCCCGGACTGCGCGCCGACGACCTGTGAGGGGAGGAGTCCGGACATGAAACGCACGCTGCTCCTGGCCTTGGCTCTCGGCCTGCCGGCGTTCGCGGTCGCGCAAGCACCCGCCAAGCCCGATGCCGCCGCGCGGGCGCGCGACCTCGTCAACCAGATCTGCGCGGCCTGCCACGGTCCCGACGGCACCAGCGCCACGCCGGCCAATCCTTCGCTCGCCGGACTGCCGGCCGACTATATCACCACGCAACTCGCGCACTTCAAGAGCGGCGTGCGCCCGAGCCCGATCATGCAGGCGTTCGCGGCGACGCTCACCGACGAGGACCGCGTCGCGCTCGGCAAGTTCTTCTCGTCGCAGACGCCCAAGCCGCAGGAAGCGAAGGATGCCACGCTGGTGCGTCAGGGCCAGAGACTGTGGCGTGCCGGCGACGCGGACGCCGGCCTGCCCGCCTGCAGTTCCTGCCACGGGCCCGCCGGCCTCGGCATCCCGAAGCTCTATCCGCGCCTCGCCGGCCAGTGGGCCGACTACACGGTCGCGCAGCTCAAGGCGTTCAAGGGCGGCGAACGCGGCATGGACAAGGAAGGCAAGGACGTCCACGGCCGGATCATGCACGCAGTCGCGCGCACGATGACCGAGGATCAGATGCGCGCGGTCGCCGAGTACGCGCAGGGATTGCGCTAGTCACGCGGCGCGCGTAGCGGCGGCGCGCGGGGGCTCCCCGGGCGCCGAACGGTCCGGCCTCCGCCTTCGCGAATCCGGACCCGACTCACCCGCTCCCGCGATGCAGGCCGTCGTCAGCGCGCTCAACGTCTACCCGCTCAAGGGCGCGGCCGGCATCCCGGTCGACGGCGCGGAAGTGCGCGTCACCGGCCTCGTCACCGGAGGCATCGCCGACCGCGAGTGGATGGCGGTCGATCCGCAGGGCGTGTTCGTGACGCAGCGCGAGTTTCCCGTCCTCGCGCGCGTGGGAACCGCTGTCGTCGACGGCACCGTCGTGCTCTCGGCGCCCGGCCGTTCGGCGATCGTCCTGCGCTGCGACGCTGCCGGAGCATCGCGCGACGTGCGCGTCTGGCAATCGGAGGTGCGCGGCCACGACGCCGGCGACGACGCGGCCCGGTGGCTGTCGGACCACGTCGGCACGCCGCTTCGGATCGTGCGCTTCGACCCCGCGCAGCCTCGTCCCTGCAACCCGGACTACGCCGGGGATTCCGGCGCGCACGTGCGTTTCGCCGACGGCTATCCGCTGCTGGTGATCGGCCAGGCGTCGCTCGACCATCTGAACGCGAAGCTCGCGGCGCGCGGCGCCGCGGCGCTGCCGATGAACCGCTTCCGCCCGAACCTCGTGCTCGAGGGTCTCGATGCGCACGACGAGGACCACCTCGACACGATCGACGTCGGCGGCGTCGTGCTCAAACCGGTGAAACCCTGCGCGCGCTGCCAGGTGACGACCGTCGACCAGTCGACCGGCCGCACCGCCGACGAACCCTTGGTCACGCTCTCGACCTACCGCCGCGACGATCGCCGCGGCGGCATCCTGTTCGGCGTGAACGCGATCGTGGTCGCCGGAGCCGGCCGATCCATTGCCGTCGGCGACCGCGCTGTCGGGGCGCTGCGCTTCTGACGCAGGTCCCGGGACCGCGGCAGCGCGCCCCCGGGTTCGCGTGAATCCGTCAGTTCCCGAGCGGCGAGCACATCGCCGGATACTGCGGTCCCCCGCCGTAGCCTTCGGGGATCCAGCCCGGCTCCCCGGTCAGCGACTTCGCGACCGTGAGTTCGGCGGGGAAGCGGTGGTTGACGACCGGTGCGTGGTAGAAGCGGTACACCGGCCGCGTCCCGGCAGGGCACGCGCCGGTCGACTGGTTCGGCAGTCCGACGTAGAACACGTTGGAGCTCTCGAAGACCCAGTCGGGGAACATGCTCGACACCAGCGCGCACTGCGCCGGATCGGCCGAGTAGAAGTGCGAGTTGTTGTCCCGCTGGTAGTAGCGGCACACCGGGTTGCGGCCCGCACCGGCCGCGGCGTAGGCGAGGAACGTGAGGCCCGTGCGCTCCCAGCCGGGCGGATTGCCGCCGTCGAGGATGGCGATCTCGTACGGGCTCGCCGTCATGAAATAGTGATCGAGCGCCGGGTTGTAGAACTCCACCACCACCACGAAACCGGCGGCGACCGAATCGGGCGTCAGGTAGCCTCGCACGAGCGGCAACATCGTGCCGAATTGCGAGAAGTAGTCGCGCCCGCTCGGGTTGGTGCACTGCGCGCTGCCGCCGAGCAGCCCGCCCCGAACCTCGAGAAACGAGCCATTGTAGAAGCGGAACGCGCCGCCGCTCGAACCGCCCTCGGTCGTTCCGAGGTCCCAGACGACGGGCGTGAACAGTCCTCCGCCTCCGCCCGCCGATCCGAAATCCACCGTCACCGGGCTGGCCGACACGCCGAGGCTCCATTTCTTCAGGTCGCCGGCCGGGTGGTGGAGAATCTCGACGTCGGAGCCGCTCGCGAGCGGTGCGGCGTTCCAGCCGCTGTACACGACGCCGGACGGAGGACCGCCGTTGAGGAGCAGGAGCGCCCAGTCCGAATCCGGGCTGCGTCCGAGGAGCTTGGCGCCTCCGTACTGGACGACGTAGTCGTCGGGCGAAAGGCTGTCGCAGGCCCACGAGTCGAAGAACCACCAGACCTGCAGCGTCGCGGCCTCGTAGGCGGACTCGAAGCAGTGGTTCGCCGAGAACAGGTAGGGCGCGCCGGAACCCACCGTGTCGGATATCAGCGTGCCGGTGCAACGCGCCGTTCCTCCGGACTCGGCGGTGAACACGAGCTTCCCGGTCGCGGCGGCGGCGTTCCTGGTCACCTGGTCCTGCGGCGTCGGGCTGCACTTGAAGTCGATGTTGCACGAACCGGAGTCGCCGATGTCGGACAGGATCTTCGCCTCTTCCGCCTTCGATTTCGACGGATCGACGACCAGGTGCGACACGCGCGTGATCTCGAACCCCGCGCCATCGAGCTTGGCCGCTGCGGGGACCGAGATCTCGATCGCGGCGGCGGAACCTTCGATCACCGGCGACCAGTACTCGCCGAACCGCGCGACCGCCTGCGCGACGGTGCTCGCGGGAACCGACAGCAGCGCGCTGCGCGCCCCCGGAGCCGCGAAGCGCAGCGTCGCCGCTCCGTCGAGCAACGACGCCCGCAATGCGACGCGCACCGCGGCGGCCCCGGACGAAGCGACTTCGACGCGCGCCACGCGCGTGCCGTCGTCGAGTTGCGTCCACGCGAGCGCGGACAGGTCGACCTTGCGCGACGCCTTCGGGACATCGCGGCCGAAGCCGATGAACTGGGGACGGCCCGGGGAGGAGACACTGCCTCCCCCGTTGAGCTTCGCGATCTCCCGCCCCGCGGACGATCCCGGCGACGCGAGTTCGACACGCCGCCCGGCCGTGGCGCCGCCGAGGCGCATCGCAACCGCAGCGGGCGCCGCCTTCGTCGCAGTCGTTGCGCCGGGTACGGACTCGGCGGCTTTCGTGGCCAGGGGCTGGGACTGGAGCGGAGCCGCCAGCGCCGCGGCGAGCACCAGGGTTGCGAAACGAAGGCTCATCAACGCACTCCTCTTTCGGCGAACATCGATCGGTCGCGTTCGAAAGGCCCGGACCGCCCCATCCGCCGTCCCGGAACGTTCAGGACGCGGCCGGCGACACGAGGCATTCGGACAGCGACTCCGTCCAGTGCGGCAAGGCGAATCCGAATGTGCGCTCGAAGCGTCCGGTGTCGAGCACGCTCCACGCGGGCCTGCGCGCGGCGGTCGGATACTCGGCGGTCGCGATCGGAACGATTCGAACGGCCGGACGATCCGCGAGGATCGCCCGCGCGAAACCATACCATGTAGTCGTCCCTCGCGCAGTCAGGTGGTAGAGGCCGCGGCGGTCGGCGAGCGCAGGCAGGCCCCGCGCCACGATGCGCGCGGTCGCCCGCGCGAGTTCGCGGCACCAGTTGGGCGTCCCGGTCTGGTCGTCGACGACGCGGATCGGCCGCCCTTCGTCGGCGAGGCGCTGCATGGTCAGCAGGAAGTTGCGCCCGCGGCGCCCGTACACCCAGCTCGTGCGCAGGACGATCGCGTCGGCGCCGCTCTGCGACACCGCCGCCTCGCCCGCGAGCTTCGTGCGTCCGTAGACGCTGACCGGGTTCACCGGATCGTCCTCCGCGTAGGGCGCGCCCGCCGTCCCGTCGAACACGTAGTCGGTCGAGTAATGGACGAGCACCGCGCCCGCGCGCTTCGCCTCCTCCGCGAGCACGCCGGGCGCGACGGCGTTCACCGCGTGGGCGAGCGCGGCCTCCTTCTCGGCGAGGTCGACCGCCGTGTACGCGCCCGCGTTGACGATCAGCGCCGGCCGGAGCTCGCGCACGAACGCGGCGATCGCCGAAGGATCGGCGAGGTCGAGCTCCGCGCGTCCGGTCCCGGTGACTTCGCCGAGCGGCGCGAGCGCGCCCGCGAGTTCCGCGCCGAGCTGCCCCGCGGCGCCGGTGACGAGGACCCGCATCAGGCGTAGGTCTCGGCGACGGCGAGCGGCGCACCCGCCGCGTCGCGCGGCGCGATCACCGGAGCGCCGTCGAGGGGCCAGGCGATTCCGAGCGCCGGATCGTTCCACAGGAGCGTCCGCTCGTGCTCCGGGTGCCAGTAGTCGGTCGTCTTGTAGAGGAAGTCCGCCGACGCCGAGGTCACGCAGAACCCGTGAGCGAAGCCGGGCGGCACCCACAGCATCCGCTTGTCCTCCGCCGAGAGCGTCACCGCGACGTGCCGGCCGAAGGTCGGCGAACTGCGGCGCAGGTCCACCGCGACGTCGAACACCTCGCCGGCGACCACGCGCACGAGCTTGCCCTGCGCGTGCGCGACCTGGTAGTGCAGGCCGCGCAGCACGCCGCGCGCGGAACGCGAGTGGTTGTCCTGCACGAACCCGGCGCCGATTCCCGCTTCCGCGAGGGCGCGCGCGTTCCAGCTCTCGAAGAAGAACCCGCGCGCGTCGCCGAACACGCGCGGCTCGACGATCTTGACGTCGGGGATCGCCGTCGGGACGACGCGCATCGCGTGCCGGTCAGCGTAGCGTGGGCTCGCGCAGGAGCCCGAGCAGGTAGCGGCCGTAGCCGTTCTTCGCGAGCGCCGCGCCGAGCGACTCGAGGCGCGCGTCGTCGATCCAGTTGAGGCGCCACGCGATCTCCTCGGGGCACGCGATCTTCAGGCCCTGCCGGCGCTCGATCGTCTCGATGTACTGCGAGGCCTCGAGCAGCGACTCGTGGGTGCCGGTGTCGAGCCACGCCATCCCGCGGCCCATCACCTCGCAGTCGAGCGCGCCCCACTCGAGGAAGCGGCGGTTGACGTCGGTGATCTCGAGTTCGCCGCGCGCGGACGGTTTCAGGTCGCGCGCCACCTCGAGCACGCGCTGGTCGTAGAAATAGAGCCCGGTGACCGCATAGCGGGACTTCGGGACCTTCGGCTTCTCCTCGAGGCTCACCACGCGGCCCGAAGCGTCGAACTCGGCGACGCCGTAGCGTTCCGGGTCGGCGACCGGGTAGGCGAACACCGTGGCGCCCGACTCCCGCGCGCTCGCGCGCCCGAGCTGTACGTGGAGATCGTGGCCGTAGAAGATGTTGTCGCCCAGCACCAGCGCGGACGTGTCGCGCCCGACGAAGTCGCGCCCGATGACGAAGGCCTGCGCGAGCCCGTCCGGCGAGGGCTGGACCGCGTAGGAGAGCGACAGGCCCCAGCGCGAGCCGTCGCCCAGGAGCTGCGCGAACCGCGGGGTGTCCTCCGGCGTCGAGATCAGCAGCATCTCGCGGATGCCCGCGAGCATCAGCGTCGACAGCGGGTAGTAGATCATCGGCTTGTCGTAGACCGGCAGCAGTTGCTTGCTGACGACCTGCGTCACCGGGTAGAGCCGCGTGCCCGACCCTCCGGCGAGGATGATCCCCTTGCGCGCCATCGTCAGACGGCGCGCGCGCCGGGCCGGCCCGAGCGCGCGCGCCCCCCGGGGGGAGGCAACCGAAGGTTGCTTCGGGGGGACGTCATCTCAGTGCGCGGGCTCGTACTGCAGCGAGATCCACGACTGGTACTCGCGCGTCTGCACGCTGTCGAGCCAGGCCGCGTTGTCGAGGTACCAGCGCACCGTCTTCGCGATGCCGCTCGTGAAGGTCTCGGACGGCTCCCAGCGGATCTCGCGGCGGACCTTCGTCGGGTCGATCGCGTAGCGCCGGTCGTGCCCCGGCCGGTCCTTCACGTGCGTGACGAGCGCCGCGTAGTCGCGGCCCGGCCGCTCGCGCGCGAGCACGGCGCAGATCGTCCGCACCACGTCGAGGTTGGGCATCTCCGCGTTGCCGCCGATGTTGTAGACCTCGCCGGGGCGGCCGCGCGCGAGCACCGCGCGGATCGCCGAGCAGTGGTCGGACACGTAGAGCCAGTCGCGCACCTGCATCCCGTCGCCGTACACCGGCAGCGGCTTGCCCGCGAGCGCGTTGGCGATCATCAGCGGAATCAGCTTCTCGGGGAACTGGCGCGGGCCGTAGTTGTTCGAGCAGTTGGTGGTGAGCGTCGGCAGGCCGAAGGTGTGGAACGCCGCGCGCACGAAGTGGTCGGAAGCCGCCTTCGACGCCGAGTACGGACTGTTCGGCGCGTAGGGCGTGGTCTCGGCGAACCCCGGCGCGTCCGGCGCCAGCGTGCCGTACACCTCGTCGGTCGACACCTGCAGGAACCGGAACGCCTCGCGCTCGCCGGACGGCAGCGCCGTCCAGTGGGCGCGCACCGCCTCCAGGAGTTCGAAGGTGCCGAGCACGTTGGTCTTCACGAACGCGTCGGGGCCGTGGATCGAGCGGTCGACGTGCGTCTCGGCCGCGAAGTTGACCACCGCCCGCGGCCGGTGCTCGGCGAGGAGCTTCGCGACCGATGCGCGGTCGCCGATGTCGCCGCGCACGAACCGGTGCCGCGCGTCGCCGCGCAGCGCCTCGAGGTTCCCGAGGTTGCCCGAATAGGTGAGGAGGTCGAGGTTGACGACCGGCTCGCCGCCCGCCGCGAGCCAGTCGAGCGTGAAGTTCGAACCGATGAAGCCGGCGCCGCCGGTGACGAGGATCATCGCGTCGTGGCAACGCGTGAGCGCCGCCGTGCGTTGACGGGACGCGGATTCTACCATCGCGCGCGCGTCTTTCCGCTGTCGCCGCACGACGACAGGCGCCTTCCTCCGGAAGCGCCGGGGACGTCGGCGCGGATGGAGCCGCCAGGCGCCCCGCCGCGGCTCGCGCGCCGCGCAGCGCGGTCGCAGGAACCGTCCGGATGCGTTCCGCTCCGGGCCTGCTTCAGCGCGCGGCGCCCCGCTGCAGCGCGAGGAGCTTCGCGTGCTTCTGGAAGCTCGCGAATGCGCCGATCGCGATGTGCGCGAAACCGGCCGCGCCGTCGAGGAATCCGAGCTTCAGCACGTAGAAGCGGACGAAGCGCGCGAGCGGCGACAGCGCGAGTTGCGCGAAGCCGCTCCGTTCGCCGCGCGCGTGCATCGCCTCCGCCTGAAGCGTCGTGTAGCGGTTCTGCTTGGCGAGGTAGTCCTCGATCGATTCGGCGGAAGCGTGCAGCAGGTCGCCGCGAAGCCGCGCGACCGGTCCTTCGGCGAGCACCCGTTCGTGGACCGGCTCTTCGCTCCAGCGCGCGCGGCGGCGGTCGAACAGGCGCAGGTTCCAGTCCGGGTAGCCTTCGCCGTGGGCGAGCCAGCGGCCGAGGAAACGGTTGCGCCGCGCCACTGCGTACGCCCCCGCGGCGGGCTCCCCGGACGCGAAGGCCTCCCGGATCGCGCGCTCGAGTTCCGGGGTCACGCGCTCGTCCGCGTCGAGGCACAGAACCCAGTCGTGCGCCGCCGCCGCGACGGCGAAAGCCTTCTGCGGCCCGAAGCCGCGCCACGCCTCGACGAGCACGCGTGCGCCGGAGCGCCGCGCGATTTCCACGGTATCATCGCGGCTGCCCGAATCGACGACGACGACTTCGGAGACGAACGCTGCCGAAGCGAGGCACTCCGCGAGGCTCGCCGCCGCGTCGCGCGTGATCACCACCAGCGAAAGAGGCAGCGTGCCGGCCATTCGTGGGTCGCGTCCGCGACCTCCCCTGCGTTCGTGACCCGATTCTACGATGGCCGCGGCGCGATCCGCCGCGCCGCGAGGCGTGCCCGGCCCTCGCCGTTGCGGCGGGGCGCCGGCAACGCGCACGGCCCGCCGTTCGGACCCGTCCCCCGAGGCACCCGATGAGTGCGGCGCTCATGGTGCGGTCCTCCTCGCTCGGCGACGTCGTCTGGGCGCTCTCCGTCGCACACGACATCGCGGCCGCGCGACCCGGTCTTGCCGTCGACTGGGTCGCCGAGGAGGCGTTCGTCGCGCTGCCGGCCATGATCGAGGACGTGAGGACGGTTGTCCCGATGGCGTTGCGACGCTGGCGCCGCGAGCCGCTCGCGCGGCGCACCTGGCGCGAGGCCTGGGCGTTCCGGGCCGCGTTGAGGCGCGAGCGTTACGACGCCGTCGTCGACGCACAGGAGCAGATGAAGGGTGCGGTGATCGCGCGCCTCGCGCGTGGCCGCAGGCACGGATTGGATCGGGCGAGTATCCGCGAGCCCGCGGCCACCTGGCTCCACGACGCGCATCACGCGGTGCCGCGCGACCTGCACTTCGCGCTCAAGTGCCGCCGGCTCGCCGCCATGGCGCTGGGCTACGCGGTCGAAGGTCCTCCGCGCTGGCGCTGGAGGCTGCCCGCTGCTCCCGCTTGCACGCCCGGCCGGCCCTATGTGGTCGCCGCGCACGCCACCTCGCGCGCCGACAAGCGGTGGCCACAGGAGCGCTGGCGCGACCTCCTCGCCGGCATCGGGGCCGGCGGCTTCACCATCGTGCTCCCGCACGGCAGCGACCGCGAGGAGGCGACGAGCCGCGCGTGGGCCTCGGGTCTCGAAGGCGCGGTCGTGCCGCCGCGGCTGCCGCTCGACGCGATGGCGGCGCTGCTCGCGCACGCGCACGCGGTGGTCGGCGTGGACACCGGACTCACGCACCTCGCCGCGGCGCTCGGCACGCCGACGCTCGCGCTGTTCACGGTGACCGACGCGGCTCTCGCGGGCGCGGCTGTCGCTGGCACCCACGCGCGCGACCTGGGCGGGAACGGCGCGGTCCCGACCGTCGGCGAGGCCCGCGCCGCGCTGGGCGCCCTCGTGCGCGACTCGGCGCGCTGCTGACCGTGCGCTCGCTCTACACGCTCGCCTGGCGCATCGTCGCTCCGCTCGCGCCGCTGCGCCTGTGGTGGCGCGGCCGGCGCGAGCCGGGCTACCGCGAGCACATCGCCGAGCGATACGGGCGCTACGACAGGCCCGCGCCGGGTGGCGACGTCGTCTGGGTGCACGCGGTCTCGGTCGGCGAGACGCGCGCCGCGGCGCCGCTGGTCGAGCACATCCTGCGCGAGCGGCCCGGCACCACCGTGGTGCTGACGTCGATGACCGCCACTGGCCGCGAGACCGGCAGGGCCGTGTTCGGCGACCGCGTCGTGCAGGCCTGGCTGCCCTACGACCTGCCCGGCGCGATGCGCCGCTTCCTCAGGCACTTCCGTCCCGCCATCGGGCTGCTGATGGAGACCGAGCTGTGGCCCAATCTCGCTGCGGAAGCGGCGATCGCGCGCATCCCGCTGTTCCTCGTCAACGCCCGGATGTCCGAACGCTCGGTGCGCGGCTACGAGCGCGTGGGATCGCTGATCCGGCCGCTCGTCGCCTCGCTCTCGGGGATTGCGGCGCAGACGCGAGAGGACGCCGAACGCCTCGAGCGCCTCGGCGCGCGTGGCGTTCGCATCACCGGCAACCTCAAGTTCGACATCGGCGTGCCCGAAGGCGCCGCCGCCCTGGGGGATGCGATGCGCGCGTCATTCGGCCGCTCGCGCGGGGTGCTGCTCGCCGCGTCGACCCGCGACGGCGAGGAGGCGCTCGTCCTCGATGCGCTGGCGCGCCGCCCGCTGCCCGCGGGAACGCTCCTCGCGATCGTGCCGCGCCATCCGCAGCGCTTCGACGAAGTGGCCGCGCTCCTCTCCGAGCGTCGGCTCGGGTTCGTCCGCCGCTCGGAGGCGCGGCCGGTACCCCCGGACACCGCCGTCCTGCTCGGCGATTCGATGGGGGAGATGGCCGGGTACTACGGCGCCTGCGACGTCGCGTTCATCGGGGGCAGCCTCGTGCCTCTCGGCGGACAGAACCTGATCGAGGCGCTCGCGGGGGGCGCGCCCGTGCTGGTTGGCCCGCACACGTTCAACTTCGCCGACGTCGCCGCGAAGGCGGTCGAGGCCGGCGTGGCCGTCCGCGTCGCGGACGCCGACGCGATGGCGACCGAGGCGGCAGCCCTGCTGGTCGATCGGGAACGCCGGGAGACGATGCGGGCGAGCGCGGCGCGCTTCCTCGACGCGCATCGCGGTGCGACCGGACGGACCTGGGCATTCGTGTCGGAGCGCCTGCGCGAACGCGCCGGCGCCTTCCGGCCCGGAACCGCGACGGACTGAAGGCCGCTCCGGTCGCCAGCGCGCGCCGCGGCAATCCCCTGGTCGCCAGGCGCGAGGAAGGGCAGACTCAGCCGGCGAGCCGCCGGTTGATGTCCTCGAGATCCTGCTCGGACAGCGTTCCGACCGCGGCCTTGAGACGCAGCTGGTTGACCAGATAGCTGAAGTAGGCCTGGGCGAGGTTGCGCCGCTGCGTGAACACGGTCTGCTGCACGTTCAGCACGTCGAGGTTGGTGCGGACGCCCACTTCCTGCCCCAGCCGGTTCGACTGCAGCGCGACCTCGGCCGACTGGACCGCCTGGGTGGTCGCGCGCACCGACGCAACCGAGCTGTTGACGCCGGTGTAGCCCACCTGCGCGTTGAACAGCGCGTTGCGGCGCGCGAGCTCGAGCGCCTCGCGCGCGGAGTCCTGCAGCGCGACCGCTTCGCGCACCTTCGAATCGACGAACCCGCCCTGGTAGAGCGGCAGGTTGAGCGCGAGGCCGATGGCCGCATTGCGCGCGTGGAACGACGCGTCCGACGAGGTGCTGCCGTTCGCGCCGCTCGCGTTCAGGCTCCCGACGAGATCGAGCGTCGGCAGGTGGCCGGCGCGCTGCCGGTCGACCTCGAGGACCGCGATGTCGTAGTTGACCTGCGCGACGCGCACCGCCAGATTCTCCTTCAGCGCCCGGTCGAGCCAGGCGTTCAGCGAATCCGGCGTCGGCGGCGCCGGGTCGAATCCCGGACCGAGCTTCTTCAGTTCGCGCGGCGCGCGACCGATGATCGCGCGAAGAGCGGTCTCCTTGACGTCGAGGTCGTTGCGCGCGGCGATCTCCTGCGCCACGATCTGGTCGAAGTTCGCCTGCGCCTCGTTGGTGTCGGTGATGGTGGCGACGCCGACCTCGAAGTTGCGCTTCGCCTGAGCGAGCTGCTCGGAGACGGCCGCCTTCTGTGCGACCGAGAGCTCGACGTTGAACTGGGCGAGCAGCACGTCGAAGTAGGCCACGGCGACCCGGATGATGAGGTCCTGCTGGGCCGTCGCAAGCGTGAAGTCGGCCTGCTCGACCACGCGCTTCGCCTGGTCGAACGCGACCGCGTTCTGGACCCGGTAGATCGGCTGCGTCGCGCTGATCGTGGCGCCGTAGGACTGGTAGTTGCCCGACGCGATGACCGGCGGCTGGGCGCGCGTGTTGTTGTAGACGTCGTTCGCGTTGACCGACGCCGAGAAGCCGACGTTCGGCAGGAGCCCGGCCCGCGCCTGCGGCGCCTTCTCCTGCAGCGCGAGCCAGTTCGCGCGCGCGGCGGCCAGCGCGGGATCGGCCCGCTGCGCATCGCGGTAGATGTCCATCAGGTCCTCGCCGGCGGCAGGCAGCGCTGCGCAAGCGAGCGCCAGCGGAACGGCAAGGGCGAGGAGGCGTCGTTTCATGGTGCTGGCCTTCGAGTCGATTCAGTAGCGAGGCATCGCGGGATCCACTTCCACGGCCCAGGCGGCGACGCCGCCCGCGAGGTTCCAGACCGGCGCGAAGCCCGCGCGGGCGAGAAACGTCGCGGCGAGGCGGCTGCGGACCCCGTGGTGGCAGACCACGACGAGGTCGCGGTCGCGCGGCAACTCGGAGAGCCGGCCCGGCAACTCGTGCATCGGGACGTGGATGACGTCGGACAACGCGCAGCGCTCGAGTTCCCAGGGTTCGCGCACATCGACGACGGCGGGCGGCCGCCGCGCCGCGTCGGACCGCCAGCGGGCGAGATCGGCGGGCGCGAGGTCGCGGATCAAAACGCGAAGCGCGCCGGCTCGGGCGCGTTGCGGAGCGGCTTCACCACCGTCTCGAAGAGCGAGGTCACCGCGCAGGCCCCCGGAGCCGTCCAGCGGTAGAGCTTCGCGGTCATGGCCGGCGCGTCACCGAGTATCGCGAATACGCGGCCGCCGGGCTTGAGCTGCCGGAAGAACGCGTCGTGGAGCATCGGGGTAGAGCCGGTCAAGACGACCACGTCGTAGGTCTCGCCGCCGAAGCCGCGCGCGCCGTCTCCCACCACGAGTTCCACGTTGTCGATGCCCGCGCGCCCGAGCTTCCCCGCTGCGTCGCGCGAAAACCCGGCGTCGATCTCGACGCTGGTGACGCGCGCAGCGAGGCTCGCGAGCAGCGCAGTCAGGTAGCCGCTGCCGGTCCCGATCTCGAGGACCGTCTCGCCCTGCCGGATGCCCACCTCCTGCACCGCGCGCGCCTCGAGCTTCGGTGGCCACATCGACTCGCCGCGGCCGAGCGGAATCTCGAGGTCGGCGAACGCCAGCGACCGGTGCCTTGACGGAACGAACTCCTCGCGCCGCACGGTGAACAGGAGGTCGAGCACGGTCGGATCGAGGACCTCCCAGGTCCGGATCTGCTGCTCGACCATGTTGAAGCGCGCTTGCTCGAAGTCCATGGCGGTTCGCTCTTGCACTTGGTGGGCCGGAAGGAGGGCTTGCGGGGAACCCGCGGCGCGGCCGGGATCACCGGTTGCACCCGTTGCCCGGCGCGGAGAGGGGCAGGTCGAGGCGATTTCGATTATCCCACGTCCGCGGGTCAGGCCTGCGTCCGGCCGCTCCTTCGGCGCCGGCCTCTTCCGCCGGTCCCGTGTCCGGTCCTGCCTCCGGTCCGACGGACGTCCGTGGGACCCGGGGCGAAGGGTGTTGCGCCATCGGTTTCAGTCCGCCGCGCTCCCCCCGCGCGCGTGCTGCGACGCTTCGGCGGCAAGGCGCTCCGCCTTCCGCGCGCGCCGCGCCCGGCGGGCCTCGTGCCAACGGTCGAGGTAGGCGTAGAGAACCGGCACGACGACCAGCGTCAGCAGCGTCGAGGTGATCACGCCGCCGATGATCGCGCGCCCCATCGGCGCCTGCGTCTCGCCGCCTTCGCCCAGGCCGAGCGCGAGCGGCAGCATCCCGCCGATCATCGCCGCGGTGGTCATCAGGATCGGACGCAGCCGCACCTGGCCGGCGTCGCGAAGCGCGTCGTCGAGGCTCGCCCCGGCCCGGCGCGCCCGGTTGGCGAAGTCGACCAGAAGGATCGCGTTCTTGGTCACGAGCCCCATCAGCATGATGAAGCCGATGATCGAGAAGATGTTGAGCGTGGTGCGCGTCAGGAGCAGCGCGAGCAGCACGCCGATGAGCGAGAACGGCAGCGACGCCATGATCGCCGCCGGCTGGGTGAAGCTCGCGAACTGCGAAGCGAGGATCAGGTAGATGAAGATCACCGCGAGCCCGAGCGCGGCGAGCGCCGCCTGGAACGACTCCTGCATGTCCTGCTGCTGGCCGGCCGCCGCGAGCCGGTAGCCGGGAGGCAGCTGCATCTCGTCGGCGATCTTCTGCACGTCGTTGCCGACGTCGCCGGACGGGCGCCCCTCGACGTTCGCGTAGATGCCGATGCGCCGCTGCAGGTCCTGCCGCTTGATGATCTGCGGGCTCGACGTCTCCACCAGTTCCGCCACCTGGCGCAATGGCACCATGCGCAACTGGCCGTCCGGCCCGTGCCGGTTGGTCGACACGTAGAGGTTGCCGAGATCGGACACGAGCCGGCGGCTGTCCTTCGGGAGCTGGACGTTGACCTCGTAGTTCTGCCCGTCGGGGGCGAGCCAGTAGCTCACCGTGTCGCCCGCCACCAGCGGGCGGATCGTCGCCCCGACCTGGGCCACGGTGATGCCGAGGTCCGCCGCGACGTCGTTGTTGAGCCGGATCGACAGCGCCGGGTTCGCGGCCTTGTCGGAGGTCTCGAGGTCGGCGATGCCGGGAACCTTCGCGACCTTGTCCGCGAACGCCTTCGCGATGCGGGCGAGCGTGTCCGGATCCGGGCCGAGCAGGTTGAACCAGATCGGACGGTCGTAGCCGATCGCGAGCTCGACGCCGGGGATCGGCTTCAACGCCGCGCGGATCGCCTTCTCCAGGTCGCGCTGCGAACGCCTCCGCTCCGACCGGTCGGCGAGCTTCAGGTTCACTCGCGCATAGTTGCGCCCGTCCTCGGTGCCGACGGTCGTCATCGCGAGCGAGATCTCGGGAAACTCCTTCAGCACCTGTTCGACCTCGCGCACCTTGCCGTCGGTGTACTCGAGGCTCGACCCGACCGGCGTGTTGAGGCGCAGCGAGATGAAGCCCTCGTCGGCCTGCGGGATGAACTCGGTCCCGACCAGCGGGACGACGAGGAAGCTCCCGAAGAACGACACCAGCGCGATCGCGATCACGCTCCGGCGGTGGCCGAGCGCCCAGCCGAGCACCCGGCCGTAGAGTTCGTGCACGGCGTCGATGCCGCGCTCGACCCGGGCCATGAAGCGGTCGAGCCAGGGGATGCGGCTGAACCGCGAGCCCGGCGGGTCGTGCCACACCGACGAGAGCATCGGGTCGAGCGTGAAGCTGATGAACAGCGACACCAGCACCGCGACCGCAACGGTCATCCCGAACTGGAAGAAGAAGCGCCCGATGATCCCGCTCATGAACGCGATCGGGATGAACACCGCGACGATCGCGAAGGTGGTCGCCATCACCGCCAGCCCTATCTCGTCGGTGCCCTCCATCGCGGCGGTGCGGTGGTCCTTGCCCATCGACAGGTGCCGCACGATGTTCTCGCGCACCACGATCGCGTCGTCGATCAGGAGCCCGATGCACAGCGACAGCGCCATCAGCGTCAGGAAGTTGATCGTGAACCCGAACGCGTAGAGCGCGATGAACGTGGCGATCACCGCGATCGGCAGCGTGAGCCCGGTGATGATCGTGCTGCGCCAGCTGTGCAGGAACAGGAACACGATCAGCACGGTCAGGAGTGCGCCCTCGACGATCGTGCTCTTGACGCGGTTGACGCTCTTCTCGACGTTCTCGGCGGCCGAGTTGACGATCCGCACCTCGACGTCCGACGGCAGGCGGTCCTTGAGCGAGGCCACCGCCTCGCGCACGTTGCGCCCGGTCTCGACGATGTTCGCGTCCTGCGCCTTGCGGACGTCGATG
>JADLBN010000281.1 GCA_020847675.1 Burkholderiales bacterium
CGGTGAAGCGGCGTCATCTCCTCGCCGTGGACGGCTCGCCGGAAGGCACCGGCGCCGACCTGACGATGGTCGTGCGGCGCTGGTGCAGCCTGTGCGACGCGATGCGCGAGGCGCTCGCGCCGCTGGTTCGGCAAGGCGCGCTGCGGGTCGCCGAGGTGGACCTCGATGCGCACCCCGACTGGGAGCCGCTCTATGGCGAGCGTGTGCCGGTGCTCATCGTCGGCACACCGCCCGGGGGCGAGGTGGTCGCCGAGCTTCGTCTCGACGCCGCGGCGCTGGCCGCGCGTCTCGCGCAGTCGCCGTTCGCGGATCGCCGCGAAATCCGTTAGAATTCAAGGTTTTCCCGCCTGCCGGCCGGAGCCTGCGTGCTGCCGCGACCGGACCCTCCCCGCGAACGTGAAGCCGATCCGCAATTTCTCGATCATCGCGCACATCGACCACGGCAAGTCGACGCTCGCCGACCGGTTCATCCAGCGCTGCGGCGGACTCGCCGACCGCGAGATGTCGGCGCAGGTGCTCGACTCGATGGACCTCGAGCGCGAGCGCGGCATCACGATCAAGGCCCAGACCGCGGCGCTTTCCTACACCGGTCGCGACGGCGTCGCCTATCGCCTCAACCTGATCGACACGCCGGGCCACGTCGACTTCGCCTACGAAGTCTCGCGCTCGCTCGCCGCGTGCGAAGGCGCGCTCCTCGTCGTCGACGCTTCGCAGGGCGTCGAGGCGCAGACCGTCGCGAACTGCTACACCGCGATCGAGCAGGGGGTCGAAGTGATCCCGGTGATGAACAAGATCGACCTGCCGTCGGCCGAGCCCGAGCGCGTGATCGAGGAGATCGAGGACATCATCGGGATCGGCGCGACCGACGCGATCCGCGCCTCGGCGAAGACCGGGGACGGGATCGACGACATCCTCGAGGCGGTGATCGCGCGCGTGCCTCCGCCCGCCGGAGACGACGATGCGCCGCTGCAGGCGCTGGTGATCGACGCGTGGTTCGACAACTACGTCGGCGTCGTGATGCTGGTGCGCGTGGTCAACGGCGTGCTACGCCCGCGCGACAAGGTGCTGCTGATGGCCACCGGCGCGGTCCACGGCTGCGAGCAGGTGGGCGTGTTCACGCCCAAGTCGATCGCGCGCGACTCGCTCTCGGCCGGCGAGGTCGGGTTCATCGTCGCCGGCGTGAAGGAACTCGCGGAAGCGAAAGTCGGCGACACGATCACGCACGCGCAGAAGCCCGCGCCCGCGCCGCTGCCGGGCTTCAAGGAGGTGAAGCCGCAGGTGTTCGCGGGCCTCTACCCGGTCGAGTCCAACCAGTACGAGGCGCTGCGCGAGGCGCTCACCAAGCTCAAGCTCAACGACGCGTCGCTCCACTTCGAACCGGAAGTCTCGCAGGCGCTGGGCTTCGGCTTCCGCTGCGGCTTCCTGGGACTCCTGCACATGGACATCGTGCAGGAGAGGCTCGAGCGCGAGTACGACATGGACCTGATCACCACCGCGCCGTCGGTGATCTACGAGGTCCTGCAGCGCGACGGCACGGTGGTCGAGATCGACAACCCGTCGAAGCTGCCCGACCTCTCGCGGGTCGAGGAGATCCGCGAGCCGGTCATCACCGTGACCATCCTCGTGCCGCAGGAGTACGTCGGGCCGGTCCTGACGCTGTGCACCGAGAAGCGCGGCGTCCAGAAGGACATGCAGTACCGCGGCCGGCAGGTCGTGATCCACTACGAGCTTCCGCTCGCCGAGGTCGTGATGGACTTCTTCGACCGGCTGAAGAGCGTCTCGCGCGGTTACGCGTCGATGGATTACGAGTTCCTCGAGTTCCGCGCGGCGGATGTGGTCAAGCTCGACATCCTGATCAACGGGGACCGGGTCGACGCGCTGTCGGTCATGGTGCACCGGGCGGTCGCGCAGTTCCGCGGGCGCGAAGTGGTGCACAAGATGCGCGGCCTGATCCCGCGCCAGATGTTCGACGTCGCGATCCAGGCCGCGATCGGCGCCCAGATCATCGCGCGCGAGTCGGTCAAGGCGATGCGCAAGGACGTGCTGGCGAAGTGCTACGGCGGCGACATCACGCGCAAGCGCAAGCTGCTCGAGAAGCAGAAGGCCGGCAAGAAACGCATGAAGGCGGTCGGCAGCGTCGAGATCCCGCAGGAGGCGTTCCTCGCGATCCTCAAGGTGGGCGAGAAGTGACGCCGACCGCGCGGTGGAGCGCTGGCCGCGACGACCGCCGGGGTCGGGCCGCCGGCTCGGCGTGAGAGAATCCGCCCGCCGGACGAGGGCCGGCCCGACGCGGGCGCCACGATACGAACGATGAACTTCGCACTGATCCTGTTCCTTCTCACGCTGGCGACCGGCCTGGTCTGGGCGCTCGACCGGTTCGTTCTCGCCCGGAGGCGCGCACCCGACGCCGCGGTGCCGGCTTGGATCGAATACCCGGTGAGCTTCTTCCCGGTGCTGCTCGTCGTGTTCCTGCTGCGGAGCTTCGTGGCCGAGCCGTTCAAGATCCCGTCCTCGTCGATGCGCCCGACGCTCGAAGTCGGCGACTTCATCCTGGTGAACAAGTTCGCCTACGGGATCCGGCTGCCGATCGTCGAGCAGAAGGTGATTCCGACCGGCAATCCGCAGCGCGGCGACGTGGTCGTCTTCCGCTATCCGGTCAACCCGTCCCAGGACTTCATCAAGCGCGTGATCGGCGTGCCGGGGGACGTGGTCGAGTACCGGGACAAGGCGCTCACCGTGAACGGCCGGCCGCTCCCGCGCTCGCCGGATGGCACCTACAGCTGGCTCGAAGGACTGCGCTTCGAGACGACCGACCGGTTCGTCGAGCGGGCCGACACCGGGTCGGGAACCCACGACTACACGATCTCGGTGAATCCCCAGGCGCCGTCGGTCTACCCGCAGAACGTCCGCGCGTTTCCCGGCCGGGAGCACTGCGAATACAATGACCGGGGATTCAGCTGCAAGGTCCCTGCCGGGCACTATTTCATGATGGGTGACAACCGCGACTACTCGGACGACAGCCGCTACTGGGGCTTCGTGCCGGACGACCACATCCGCGGCAGGGCGTTCTTCATCTGGTTCAACTGGGACGACATCTCGAGCCTTTCGTTCAAGCGGGTCGGGAGCGGCATCCGGTGAGGGGAGGCACGATGGCGACGACGAGGGCGCAGCACGGGTTGTCGATGATCGCGTTTCTGTTCGTGGCGACGGTGATCGTCGTCGTCGCGGCGATCGGGTTCCGGGTGGTTCCGGCCTACATCGAATACTTCACCGTGCGCTCGGCGCTGGAGAAGTCGCTGCGCGATTCGCCCGACCCGACTCCCCCGGTGGTCAAGAAGTCGTTCGAGAAGTACATCGCGGCCGACTACATCGACTCGGTCACCGCGGCCGACCTCAACGTCGCCAAGGACGGCAACGTGATCACGGCCTCGATCGCGTGGCAGCGCGAGCTCCACCTGGTCGGCAACGTGAGCCTCCTGCTCGACTTCGACGCCGTGGCGCAGAAGTAGCGCCCGGCACCGCGCATGGCCGACGCGTTCCGCGCCCGGCTCGGGCACGACTTCGCCAGGCCGGACCTGCTCGCGCAGGCGCTGACCCATCGCAGCCACGGCGCGAGGCACAACGAGCGCCTCGAGTTCGTCGGGGACGCGGTGCTGAACTGCGTCGTCGCGCAGGCGCTCTACGAGCGCTTCCCCGGCACCGACGAGGGCGATCTCACCCGCGCCCGCGCGAGCCTCGTCAACGGCGTGACGCTGGCGCGCATCGCGCGCCGGCTCGCGCTCGGCGACGCCGTGCGCCTGGGCGACGGCGAACTGAAGAGCGGCGGCGCGAAGCGCGACTCGATCCTCGCCGACGCGCTGGAGGCCGTCTTCGGCGCCGTGTTCGTGGACGCAGGCTTCGACGCCGCGCGGCGCGTGATCGTCGCGGCCTACGGCGAGGAACTCGCCCAGGCGAACCCGACGACGCTGCACAAGGACCCGAAGACGCGGCTGCAGGAGTGGTTGCAGGCGCGGCGCATGCCGGTCCCCGAGTACGCGGTCGTAGGCACCCATGGCGAGGCGCACGCCCAGCAGTTCGCGGTCGAGTGCCGGATTCCGTCGCTGGGCATCGTCGCGGGCGGTGCGGGCGCGAGCCGCCGGGCGGCCGAGCAGGATGCCGCCGGGCGCGCCTGGGAGGAGGTCATTTCCCCCGGCATCGCGAGCCGGCAACGGCCCGCCTGAAGCGATGGCTGCGAACGCCGAGCCGGTGCACCGCTGCGGCCACGTCGCGATCGTCGGGCGGCCGTCGGTCGGCAAGTCGACGCTGCTGAACGCGCTGGTGGGCGAGCGCGTCAGCATTACCTCGCGCAAGCCGCAGACGACCCGGCACAGGATCCACGGCATCCTCACCGAACCGGATGTCCAGTTCGTGTTCGTCGACACGCCCGGCTTCCAGACCCGGCACGCCTCGGTGCTCAACGCGCGCCTCAACCGCGTCGTGCGCGAGGCGCTCGCGGATGTCGACGTGGTGATCTGGGTGGTCGATGCAGCGCGCGTGACGGAGGCGGACCGCCGCGTCCTCGCGCTCGTGCCGGCGGGGAAGACCACCGTCGCCGCGCTCAACAAGGTCGACGCGATCGCGGACAAGGCTTCGCTCCTGCCGCGGATGGCTGAAGTCGCCGCGCTGCGCGAGTTCGCGGCGATCGTGCCGGTGTCCGCGGAGCGGGGACTCTCGCTCGACGCGCTCAAGGGGGAAGTCGCGAGGGCGCTGCCGCCCGGACCGGCGATCTACGGCGCCGACGACGTGACCGACCGCGACGAGCGTTTCCTCGCCGCCGAGTACGTTCGCGAGCAGATCTTCCGGCGCCTGGGCGACGAGGTGCCCTACGCGACGACCGTCGGAATCGAGTCGTTCGAACACGAGGACGAGGCACGCTGCATCCACGCCGTCGTCTGGGTCGACAAGCCGGGGCAGCGCGCGATCCTGCTGGGCGAGGGCGGGACGACGATGAAGGCGATCGCGAGCGAGGCGCGCAAGTCGATGATCCGGCTCTTCGGCGGCCGCGTCCACCTCGAGGTCTGGGTGCGCGTCAAGAAGGGCTGGGCGAGCGACGACGCGGCGCTCGCGCGGCTGGGCTACTGACGCGTTCGCCGAGCCGATGCCACGGCGCGAAGTCGACCGCCGCGACGACCGCGAGGCGTTCGTCCTGCACAGCTGGCCGTACAAGGAGACGAGCCTGCTGGTGGAGGCCTTCGCGCGCGGCGAAGGCCGGGTCGCGATGGTCGCGCGCGGCGCCAAGCGTGCGCGCTCGGAACTGCACGGCGTGCTGCAGGCGTTCCAGCCTGTCTCGCTCTCGTGGTCCGGCGGCGGCGAGTTGAAGACCCTCGTGCGCGCGGAGTGGCGCGGCGGCCTCCCGCTGCCTTGCGGCTCCGCGCTCCTGTGCGGGTTCTACCTGAACGAGCTCCTGCTGAAGCTCCTGCCGCGCGAGGACCCGCACCCGGGACTGTACGACGCGTACCTCGAGACGCTGGGCGCACTCGCGGGCGGCGCGCCGCAGGCCCCGCTGCTCCGCCGCTTCGAGGTGTTCCTGCTGTCGGAGATGGGTTACGCGCTGCAACTCGCCGTCGAGGCGGACAGCGGCGAGGCGATCGACCCGTCGGCACGCTACCATTACGCGTTCGACAAGGGGGCGCAGCGGCGCGCGCCTCCGCCCGGCGTGCGCTGGCCGCTCGTTCACGGCGCGACGCTCGTCGCGCTCGCGTCCGGACGCTTCGACGACGCGTCGACCGCCGCGGAGGCAAAGCGGTTGATGCGCGAAGTCCTCGACCATCACCTCGAGTCGCGCACCATCGCTAGCCGCCGTGTGGTCCGCGACCTGCAGGCGCTGGAGGAGGAGAGTCCCGAATGATCGAACTGGGCGTCAACATCGACCACGTCGCCACGATCCGGCAGGCCCGGCGCACCTACGAACCCGATCCGGTGTGGGCGGCGGTCGAGGCGCACCTGGGCGGCGCCGACGGCATCACCGTTCACCTGCGCGAGGACCGGCGCCACATCCGCGACGAGGACGTGAGGCGGCTGCGCGAACTCACGCACATCAAGCTCAACCTCGAGATGGCGGCGACGCCGGAGATGATCGGGATCGCCTGCCGTCTCAAGCCCGAGATGGCGATGCTGGTGCCGGAAGGGCGGCAGGAGATCACCACCGAAGGGGGACTCGACGTCGCGGGCCAGCGGACCGAGCTCGCGCAGGCGGTGAAGCGACTCGCCGACGCGGGGATCAACACCAGCGTCTTCATCGACGCGGACGCGAGGCAGGTCGAGGCGGCCGCGGCGATCGGCGCCCGCGTGTGCGAGATCCACACCGGACCCTACGCCGAGGCGTTTCACGCGCGCGGGCGCGACGCCGAGAGTCGCGCGGTCGTCGCGGAACTCGCGAAGATCCGCGCGGCGGGCGAGGCGGTTCGCTCCGCAGGGATGCGCTTCAACGCGGGGCACGCGCTCAACTATTTCAACGTCCAGCCGGTGGCGGCGCTGCCCGGTGTGCGCGAACTCCACATCGGCCATGCGATCGTCTCGCGCGCGGTGTTCGTCGGGATTCGCGAGGCGGTGCGGGAGATGAAACGGCTGATCCGGGAGGCCGCCGCGTGAAGGCGATGCCGCGCGGGCCGGCGATGCTCGGCGTCGAATCGCTCGAACTCTCGCCATCCGACCGCGAACGCCTCGAACACCCGCTCGCGGGCGGCGTCATCCTGTTCGCGCGCAACTACGCCGAGCCCGCGCAACTCGCGGCGCTCGCGCAGTCCATCCGCGCGCTGCGCGCGCCGCACCTTCCGATCGCGGTCGACCACGAAGGCGGCCGCGTGCAGCGGTTCCGCGCCGGCTTCACGGCGATCCCGCCGATGCGTTCGCTGGGCGAGTCCTGGGATGGCGACGTCGCCCGCGCGGCGCGCGAGGCGGAGGCGCTCGGCGCCGCTCTCGCGACCGAACTCGGCGGCGCGGGCGTCGACTTCAGCTTCACGCCGGTGCTCGACCTCGACTGGGGGCGCTCGGGCGTCATCGGCGACCGCGCATTCCATCGCAATCCCAACGCCGTCGCGTTCCTGGCCGCAGCGCTGTGCCGCGGCCTGCGCTCGCGCGGCATGGCCGCGGTCGGCAAGCACTTTCCCGGCCACGGCCACGTCGCCGCGGACTCGCACCACGAGATGCCGGTCGACGAACGCCCGATGCGCGCGATCGCCGACCACGACCTCGTGCCGTTCGGCGCGCTGGTCGCGGCCGGGATCGAGGGGATCATGCCGGCGCACGTCGTGTACCCGGACGTCGATCCGCTGCCAGCGGGCTATTCGCGTCGATGGCTCGAAGACGTGCTTCGCGTGCGCCTGCGCTTCGACGGCATGATCTTTTCGGACGACCTCGAGATGGCCGGCGCCCACGGCGCGGGCGACGTCGTCGCGCGCGCGGAGGCCGCAACGAACGCCGGATGCGACGTCGTGCTCCTGTGCAACGACTTCGGCGCGATGGGAGAACTGCTTTCGCGCTGGTCGCCGCGCCGGCAGGACACGCTCGAACGGCGCTGGGAGCGGATGGCGCGGGCGGACTGAGTCCCGCCGCGAAGTCAGGGGCCCGGCCTTCGGGGCGAAGCTGCACGGTTGCCCGTGACAGCGGCAGGACGACGGCCGGCGAAGACGATGACCAGCACCGACAGCACGATGACCGCCATGGCGGCGACGAGCCGGGACTCGGGGCGCGCCACGTCGATCAGGCCGAGCGCGACGCCGATCTCCTGGAACAGCCAGGTCGTGAGCGGCGAGAGGGCCATCATCGCCGTGATGTTTTCGGTCGTGATCTTCACGACCGCGGAGAACTGCAGGATGTTCAGGAGCGCGAGGAAGCCGCCGCCGGCGAAGGTCCCGATCAGGATCGTCGGCAGGTGGAGCATCTCGCCCGCGGTCGGCAGGATACGCATCGGCGGAAGCGCGCCCGCCGCGACGGCGCCGGCGAGGATCGACGCCAGCACGAGGCTCAGGATCGACGTCACCAGGAGCAGCGTGCCGGTGACGCGAAGCTTCTCCCTTGCGGTGACCGCGGCGCGGTTCCACGGGTGGAATTCGCCGGCGAAACCGCGCACGACCAGGAACGCGCTGCACAGGAGTCCGGCGCCCGCGGCGTGCCATCGGACCGCCGGATCGGTGATCGCGACGACGTAGCTGCTCGCGGCGGTGACCGCGACGGTCGCTGCGATCGCGATCGGTGCCGGTCGGCGGCCGAACAGCGCCCAGCCCGTGATCATGGCCATCGGAATGGCGAAGCGCGGGATGAGGTTCCCGTGGGCCGGCGGCACGTAGCTGATGGTGAGGTAGTAGAACACCTCGACCAGGATGATCGAGGCACCGACGAGCCAGCTCATCGGATGCCGCGCGATGGCGAGCGTGTCGTTCCCGACCCCGGTCGCCGCAAGCATGGCGATCGACGACATCACCACGGCGTAGAGCACGAAGGCCATCGGGTGCGCCCCGAACCGGTGCCCGATCGCGTACACGAGGCTCAAGGCGCCGATCACGAACACGTAGCCGGTGGCCTCGATCCACCCGGACGCGGTTCGCGAGGACGGGTCGGCCGCAGGAGGTGCAGCCGTCATCGACGTCGGGGGTCCGACTCAGGCGAGGCGTCCCGCGGCGCAAGGCTCGCGCGGTGCCCCGTTGCGATGGCGGACGCGACAGGACACCGCACGCGGGCGTCGAGGCAGAAACTGCGACGCCGCACGTCAGGCTTTCACCAGGGGAACCACGAAGACCTGGAGGGCGACCATGACCGCGAGTCCCGCCGCCACCGCGGCCCCGCCCGCGAGTGCCGATCCCGATTCGAGCGCGTGATAGCCGCCGAGGAAGGCCGGAATCGCGGACAGCATGCCCGCCGGGTGGGCGGCGACCGCCTTGCCGCAGGATCCGCAGCGCACGACGCGGCCGGGCCCCAGCGCGGACTTCTGGACGAGGCTCATCGCGGCACGGCCGCAGTGGGGACATCGGTTCATGGAGGTGCTGCTTTCGTGAGACGGGGTCGGGCGGAAGCCGTGCCCCGGTTCGCGGAACGTGTCAATGCGGGTGGGGCCAGCGGCCGCCCAGCGTCTTCGTGATGTCCTCGGCGATGTGCGCGACCAGCGGACCCAGTTGCCGGATGCGCGCGTCCGGAAGCCGCGAGACCGGTCCCGCGAGCGAGATCGCCCCGAGCGCCTCGGCGTGCTCGTCGTAGATCGGCGAGGCGACGCAGCGCGTGCCGATCAGGTGTTCTTCGTCGTCGAACGAGAAGCCGCGCTGGCGGATGACGCGAAGGCTCGCCCACATCGTCTCGGGCGCGGTGATCGTGTTCTCGGTGATGCGCGGCAGCCCCTTGACCTTGAGGATTGCCTCGATCTGCTCGTCGGGCAACGCGGCGAAGATCGCCTTCCCGACACCCGAGGCGTGAAGCGGGACGCGACTGCCGAGACGCACGATCGTGCGCATCGTCTCGCGGCACTGCACCTGGTCGATGAACACCGCCTCGGTGCCGTCGAGGATCGCGAGGTTGGCGGTCTCGCCGGACTGTTCCATGAGCCGGCGCATGTACGGATGGCTCTGGGCGACCCAGTCGCGCGAGGCGAGGAAGCTCGATCCCACCGTGAACGCGTGCAGCCCGACGTACCACAGGCCGAGTTCGCCTGCCTGGTAGACGTACCCTCCGCGCTCGAGCGTCGACAGGAGCCGGTGCGTCGTCGACGGCGGCAGCGTGACGCGGTGCGCGATGTCGGTGAGCGTGAGGCCGCCTTCCGCGCGCGCGAGGCACTCGAGGATCGACAGCCCGCGCTTCAGGCTCTGCACCTGCGCTGCGCCGGTCGACGACTCCGACGGCGTGCGTCCGCGGCGGGCGGGAGTCGGAAGGCGGTGCTGGATCGTCATCGGTGCGGGACGTGAAGGCGTCATTCTACGCGCGCGGTCGCCGGCGCCGCTGAGGGTCGCGCGGTTCCGTGGTGGCTTCCCCGGCGGGCGCCGCAGCGTGTATAACCGCGGGGTTCCGCCGGCGGCGCGGAGACCGGAGCGACGACGGGAGCGCGGGAGCGGGTCGCGGTGCCGCGGCGGGCGAGGACCGTTCACGTCGAAAGGAAGCCGGACATGACTTCGATTCCCCGAATGGCGGCGACCCTCGCTGCCGCCGTACTGCCGGTTGCCGCAGCCGCGCAGGAGGCCTGCAAGCCGGTCACGCTCAAGGAACCGGCGGTGAAGCTCGCGGAGATCTATCGCATCGCCGAAGGCCACGCGAAGGCGTGGAAGCCGGACGTGCTGCCTGCGCGGATCACCAACACGATCCTCGGTCCGCTGAAGCCCGACGGTTCGTCGGAAGCGTGGACGGTGACGTTCTACTCGCCATCGGCCAATGCGAACGTGTCGATCAACACGTTCCGCGGCGGGCTCAACTGCTGGGCGCAGCCCGGGTCGGCCGGCCGGATGCCCGACCTCAAGCCCGGATTCCTGCTCGACGGGGTGAAGCTCTACGCGATCGCGCAGGAGAACGGCGCGAAACCGCTCGCCGACGGCTACTTCGTCCAGATCGGCACGGCCGCCGCGCCGTCGAACCGGCACGCGACCTGGAACCTCCAGTACACCAAGGCGGACGGCAGGACGTCGCCCCCGCTCGTCATCGTCGACGCGAACACCGGCAAGGTCGAGAAGGTGTTGCGCTGAGTCGCACGGGCATGGCTGTCGCGCCGCACCGCGCGGATCAGGCCGGCGGCGCGAGGTGCGGCGTCACGCCGAATCGCTCGCCCGCGATGTCGACCTCGTAGCGCGCCGACAGGATCGCCTGGTCCGTCAAAGGCGCCTCGGAGCGCGCGTACGCCATCGCGACCGCCCGGCCGAGCTTGCGGCTGTAGCCCGCGCTGGTGAGCTCGCCGACGTTGCGCC
>JADLBN010000282.1 GCA_020847675.1 Burkholderiales bacterium
AGCTCCTCGCGTACAACTGCTCGCCGTCGTTCAACTGGAAGAAGAACCTCGACGATGCGACGATCGCGCGCTTCCAGCGCGAACTTGGCGCGATGGGCTACAAGTTCCAGTTCATCACGCTCGCCGGCTTCCACAGCCTCAACTACTCGATGTTCAACCTGGCGCACGGCTACGCGCGCCGCGGAATGAGCGCGTTCGTCGAGATGCAGGAGGCGGAGTTCGCGGCGGCCGAGAAGGGCTTCACCGCGGTCAAGCACCAGCGCGAGGTCGGCACCGGCTACTTCGACGCGGTCACCACGACCGTGCAGGGCAGCCAGTCGTCGACCACCGCGCTCAAGCACTCGACCGAGGACGAGCAGTTCTTCGACGAGAAGAAGAAGGCGACGATGGCGGCGGACTGACCGCTCCCGCGCGTTTCATCCGGAGGCCGCGCTTCTCACGAGGCGCGGCCTTCGTCGTTTCGGGAGGGGCGGAAGGGTCGGGCGAGGGGGCAGGAGGGCGTCAAAGCATCAATGGAGCATCAATGGGGTCAGACCCCATTGCAGAATTCGCGAACGGCCCAACGCAGCTACGTTGCGAGCGGTTCAAACGAGTCCGACCCCATTGATTGAGGGCGAACTCTCCCGCCGCGCGGGCGGTCTTGCCGATCGTCCCCTGAAACGGCTAGCCTTGCCGCGCGATGCCAAACGACTGGTCCAGGGAGGAGGTGGAGGCCACGGTTGCCGACTACTTGTCGATGCTGACCTCGGAATTGGCAGGGGAGCCGTACAACAAGGCCGCCCACCGCCGCAAGTTGGTCAGGCTTGTCAACGGTCGTTCCGAGCAGTCGATCGAGTTCAAGCACGCGAACATCAGCGCTGTCCTGATCGATTTGGGTTTTCCGTACATCTCGGGATACAAGCCGCGTTCCAACTATCAGCAGCTTCTCCATGAGGTCGTCGCGGACCGGCTCGGCTCCAGTCCCGAGCTCGCTGCGGTCGCCGCAGCCAACGCCGACCAGCCGGTCGTTGTCCCGGAAGTGGACGAGATCCTGTCGGTGCTGACGAACCCACCCGAATCCGGTCCCGCTCGCCAGGAGCTGGAACAGGTGGTGCGCGCACGGCGATCATTCCACACCAACTATCTGGAACGCGAAGCGCACAATCGGTCGCTGGGTACGGCCGGCGAACTGTTCGTGCTCGACTTCGAGCGCGCGCGCCTGCTCGACGCGGGGAAGGAGCGGCTCGCCGACAGAATCGAGCACATTTCCCGCATTCATGGGGACGGCGAAGGATTCGACATTCGCTCCTTCGAGGAGTCGGGCGCGGATCGGCTGATCGAGGTGAAGACCAAGAAGTACGGCCGCGAAACCCCGTTCTTTGTCTCTCGCAACGAGTTGCAGGTTTCGGAATCCCGGGCGCCGAACTATCACCTCTATCGCCTGTTCGGCTTTCAGGTCGAACCGCGGCTGTTCATGCTCCGGGGCGCATTGTCGGTGACCTGCCGGCTTACTGCGTCCACGTACATGGCGAACGTGCGTTGAGTCACGCATGACCGGGAAAGTCCTACCTCGTGTCGGTGAGACTACGCGGCGATTCGGCCCGCCCATCGCGGAGCATCGACGGGGTCAGACACGATTGCGGAATTCGCGAATGACCCAATTCGGTCGCGTTGCGAGCCGTTCAACCGACTCCGACCCCATTGATTTCACGACGAGTCGCTAACGGGCCCCTGGAAAGGACACGATGGTCTCGCACCGGCTTCGAGCGTGCGAAAGCCCTTGCTCGTGTGTTTCGTTGCCCAGGCCGTTCGTGTGTTCCGGAGCTGGGATGTGCCCATCGATATTGCGGCGTGACCGACACTTGTCCGGACGCGCACCGAAGGGCCTTGCCGGCCTCGCACCTAGCTGTAACCTGTCACACCGCGGTTTCACGGAACGCCGGAGCCCCGGGAACGCCGGGACCGTCTCCATCGAGTAGCCATCACGGAGGAATGAACCATGCACAGCTCGGCAGTCAACGACCCTTCGGAATCCAGGAAGGCGATCTTTCGCCGCTTGGTCGATCTGTACGCGGCAGGCGACCTGTCTGCGTTGGATCAAGTCATCGCTCCCGACTACACGGGTCACGTGTCGGCAGGTGACCGCGACCTGGAGGGGTTTCGTCAGAGCATCCGCTATTTCCACAACCTCTTCATCTATGACAAGGACTCGTTCGAGATCAACGACCAGTTGGTCGACGGCGAGAAGGTCGCCACGCGCATGACTGCGCACGTCAAGGTGCGCGCGACCGGAGAGCCGGTCACCCTGATGGGCATCAACATCGCTCGCATCGTGGAAGGCAAGCTCGTGGAAGAGTGGAATACGTGGGAGCAGCTCCAGGCCCCGGGAAGCCAAGGGCTCGGCGTGGTGGGCGCCTGACGGCTCACTCGAACGGGCGACGACAAGGCGCTGCCGCCCATTTCAGGCGGCGGGCCGCCAGCAACGCAGGCGTGTATGCGCAGGAAGAGACATGTCTGGCCCCGGGGGGGCTTTGGCGATCAAGGCAGCCGGGTTGACGAGAGCAATCCGGGCCGCCCCGGCCACTGTCGAATCCCGCAGCCCCCGTTCGTCGTAGGCTCGGGAGCCATTCCCGTCCACCGGAGATTCGACCATGACCGGCACCGTCCGCTTCCACCGTGTCGTCAAGGCGCCGCCCGAGCGCGTCTACAAGGCCTTCCTCGACGCCGACGCGCTGGCGAAATGGCTGCCGCCGCACGGTTTCACCGGCAGGGTCCACCACCTCGATGCGCGCGTGGGCGGCTCCTACCGGATGTCGTTCACCAACTTCTCGACCGGGTCGAGCCATGCGTTCGGCGGCGAGTACCTCGAGCTCGAAACCGGCGAGCGCATCGTCCACACCGACCGCTTCGACGATCCGAACCTGCCGGGCGAAATGCGCACGACGATCGTGCTGAAGCCGGTGTTCTGCGGCACCGACGTTTCGATCGTGCAGGAAGGCATCCCGCCGCAGGTCCCCCCCGAGGCCTGCTGCCTCGGCTGGCAGGAGTCGCTCACGCTGCTCGCGCAACTGGTCGAGGCGGAGATTCCAGGCTGACGCGTCGCGGGGTCGCGGCGCGGCCCGGCGACCGGCCGCGGCGGCGTACGGGCCGAGTGCACCGGCGGGCCAGGAGTCGACCTGACGCGCCCCGGTTGACTCGTGCCCATGACAGCATATACGCTATCAGTCGATGATCGATCTGGTCCTCGACACGAACGTCTTCGTCGCGGCCCTGCGATCCGGCGGTGGCGCATCGCGGGAGGTGTTGCGCAGGGCTTTGCAGGGCCGCTATCGCCCGGTGTTCGGCAATGCGCTCTGGTTGGAATACGAAGACGTGCTTGGCCGCGACCTCTGGACGAACCAGACCAGCGCAGCTCAGCGCCTTCAGGTGCTGGCGGCGCTGGCAGGTGCGGGCCGCTGGGTCAGCGTGTCCTTCGGTTGGAGGCCGAACCTGCCGGACGAGACCGACAACCATCTGATCGAACTGGCCGTGGCTGCCTCGGCCACCGCCATCGTCACGCACAACGTCCGTGATCTGGCGCGTGGCGAGTTGGTGTGGAAGGAACTGCGGGTTCTGACGCCTGCGCAGTGTCTGGAGACCTTTGCATGAGCACGCTTACCATCCGCCTGCCCGACAGCACCGCCGATCGCCTGAAGTCGCTGGCGCGCAGTCGCGGCCTCAGCGTGAACAAGCTGATCGAGGAGTTGAGCGCCCAAGCCCTGGCGGCTTACGACACCGAGACGCGCTTTCGTGCGCTGGCAGCGCTGGGCGATCCGAAGCAGGCCCTGAGGATCCTGTCCCGGCTGGATCGCGAGGACCGCAGGGCATAGTCAGGTGCCGGAATCCAACGATTCCGGGTTGGACGCCTGTGGCTGGCTGGAGTGGGCTGACCTTCGTTTCGTCGACGGTCACGCAGCTGAGTGGGCATTGCTCGCCCAGTGGCTCGAGGCGGAGATTCCGGGCTGACGCGCCACTCTGGCGCGATGCGGCCTGACGACCGGACGACGCCACGCGGGCGCCGCCGCGCACGTCCGGTCACGCCGCGTCGGCGAGCAGCGCGTCCCGCAGCTTTCCGACCGCCTCGACGCCGTCGCTGTCGCGCCGTGTCATCACCGACACCGGGTTCGCGCCGAGGTCGAGTTCAGGCCCCTTGAGCGGCACGACCATGCCGCGTTTCGCGTAGGCGCGAACGGCGGCGTCCGGCGCGACCGCGAGGAAGCGCGTCGCGGCCACCAGGTGCAACGTCGTGTGCAGCGCCGCGCACTCGACCGCCACCGGCGGTGCGGCAAAGCCGTGCCCGACGAAAAGACGCACGTACGCCGCGTGGGTGCGCGACCCGGCGGGAGGCACGATCCAGCGACTGCGCGATAGCTCCGCGACGGTGACGGCACGCTGCCGCGCGAGCGGATGGCCGCGCGCCGCGACGACCTGCATACGTCCGTACCACAGCGGCCGGATGTCGAGCTGGCCGACCGGCAGCGCGCTGGCGAGCGTCTCGTCCATCCAGCCGATCACGCAGTCGAGGCGGCCCGCGCACAGCGCGGCGACGAGGTCGCGCGCGCGTCCTTCGTGGAGTTCGAGCGGGCCGGGCATCCCGGCCTGCTCGAGCCGGGCGAGGGCCGAGGGCAGCGCTTTCACGCCCGCCGTCTGCACGCAGCCCAGACGCAGCACCGGTGCGAGGTCCGGCGCTGCCGCCGCTTCGATTCCGCGCTCCACCGACACCAGTGCGATCGACAGCCGCTCCAGCGCGCGGAGCCCGGCCATGGTCAGACGGGCGCCGCGCGGGCCGCGGTCGACGAGCTTCGCGCCGAACACCTCTTCGAGTTCGTGCAGGAGCATCGTCGCGGTCGGCTGACTGATCCGGAGTTCGCGGGCGGCGGCGCCGAGCGAGCCCAGCCGGTGCACGAGTTCGAGCACCCTGAGGTGGCGAAGCTTCAGCCGATCGACGCGGCCGGTCGCAGCTGACGCCGCGGGGCGCGCCTCGGGGCGCGGAGGGGCGTGGCGGGTCCTGGCCCGACGTCGGATAGTCATCAGAAAAGTCTATGAGCTGATGCGTAATCCATCATTGAACGATAAGAGCGCCCGCCGCACAATCCCCGGGAGCCACACCCCCGCTCGAGCGATGACCTTCGACGCCGCACCGCTGGAAGCCGCCCCGCCCCGCGTCCTTGGGAATCTGCGCATCCGCTCGCTCGAAGCCTTCGCGCTCGAGGTGCCGCTCGGCCGGACCGTCGCGAACCCGGTCCTCGCGTTCAGCAGCAGCGTCGCGCTGCTCATCCGCGCGCTCGACGACGACGGCGTCGAAGGGTGGGGCGAGGTCTGGTGCAACTTCCCGCGCTTCGGTGTCCGGCACCGAGCGCGCCTCGTGTCCGAGGTGTTCGCGCCGATGCTCTCGGGGCGATCCTTCGCGTCGCCCGCCGAGGCGTGGGAGGCGATGACTTCGGCGAGCCGGATCCTGCGGTTGCAGTCCGGCGAACCCGGACCGATCGCGGCGGCCATCGCCGGCATCGACATCGCGCTCTGCGACCTCGCGGCGAAGCGCGCCGAACAGCCGCTGTGGCGGTGGCTCGGCGGCGCGCGCGGCCGGGTGCGCGTCTACGCGAGCCTGGGCCGCGCGGATCCCGCGCTCCCCACCCTCGAGCGCTGGCTCGCGCGCGGATTCACCGCCTTCAAGCTGCGCTCGTCGGGAGCCCTCGCCGATCATGTCGCCGTCGTGCGGCCGGCGCGCACGCTGGTCGGGGACGCCTGCGAACTCATGCTGGACGTGAACTCGTCGTGGGATCCGGAGCTCGCGATCGCCACCGTCGGGGAGCTCCGCGAGCACGCGCTCGCGTGGCTGGAGGAGCCGATCCCCGCGGACGAACCGGCGGAGATCTGGCGCAGGCTCGCGCGGGCCGCGCCGATGCCGCTGGCGGGCGGCGAGAACCTGATCACTGCCGCGACGTTCGATGCCGTGCTCGCGGAGGGCTCGCTCGCGGTCCTGCAGCCCGACATCACGAAGTGGGGCGGAATCTCGGGCGGGATGCCGCTCGCCCGGAGAATCGTCGCATCGGGTCGGCGATTCTGCCCGCACATGTTCACCGGAGCGCCCGGCGTCCTGGCCTCGGCGCATCTCCTCGCTGCGGCCGATGCGCCGGACGGCATGCTGGAGTTCGGCGTCGGTCCCAACCCGGCCCGCGACGCGATGCTCGACCGGGTTCCGGATGGCGGTACGCTCGAACTGGGCGAGGCGCCGGGACTCGGGCTCGAGGTCGACCTGCGGCGGCTCGCGCCGTACCTCGTGCAGCCCTGACGACCACGCGGAGGAACCGATGGAGCGCACAACCGGCATTGCCACGAGGCTCGCGGATCATCCGACCTCCGCGATCTCGGATGCGCTCGACGAGCTCGGCATCGCCGGGGCGTTCTCCGGCATCCGCGCGATGCGCGAGGGCATCGGGCGAGTGGGCGGCCGCGCGCTGCCGGTGCGGTTCGTGCGCAAGGCCAACGACCCGGACGCGTGGCGCTTCGGCGGCGGTGTCGGCAAGCCGCTCGAGGTCGTGCTGAAGACCATGAAGGCCGGCGACTTCGTGGTGATGGACCTCGACGGCGCGACCAATGCCTCGGCCTGGGGCGGACTCGCGTCGCGGCTCGCGCAGCGGCGCGGCGTGCGCGGGACGATCCTGTGGGGCACCTGCCGCGACCTCGAGGAGATCCGCGCGGTCGGCTACCCGGTCTGGGCGGTGGGCGTGTGCCCGCGGCGCAGCCGCAACGAGTTCGCGTTCGGCTCGATCAACCAGCCGATCGACGTCGCCGGCGTGAGCGTCGCGGCGGGCGATTACGTGGTCGCCGACGAGAGCGGGGCGGTCTGCGTGCCGCACGCGCGCGCCGACGAGGTGCTCGCGCTGCTCGCGCGGATCGAGGCGCAGGAACGCGCGCTCGAGGAGCAGGTGCGCGACGACGCGGTGAAATCCTGGGACGAGGTCTGACAGGGCGGACGACGGAGGCGACGTGGCGAAGGCATTCCGCGATCTCTACTCGCTCGACGGACGCACCGCGCTCGTCACCGGGGCGTCGCAGGGCATCGGCGCGGCGATCGCGCGTGTGCTGGCGGAGATGGGCGCGAACGTCGCGGTCAACCACCTCGCCGACGCGAAGGCCGCGGAAGCGCTGGTGCGCGAGATCGCCGTTACGGGACGACGCGCCGCGGCCTACGACGTCGACGTTGCGCGCGCCGACGTCGCGACCGCGCTCGTGGCCGCGGCGGAAGCGGATCTCGGTGCGATCGACGTGCTCGTCGTCTGCGCCGCGCGCTCGATCCGCGCGAAGCTCGAGGAGGTGCGCGACGAGGACCTCGACCTGCAGGTCGAGACCAACTTCAAGGCCACGGTGCGGCTGCTCAACGCCACCGTGCCGGCGATGGCGAAACGCGGCTTCGGACGCGTGGTCACGATCGGCAGCATCGTCGAGGCCGCGCCGCTCGCGGACCTTCCGGTGTACGCGGCGATGAAAGCCGCGCACCTCGCGCTGATCCGCGGGATGGCGGTGCGCTACGCAGCGCGCGGCGTGACGCTCAACAACGTGTCGCCCGGCCTCGTCGCGACCGAACGCAATGCCTGGCGTCGCGCGCCGGGCGGGGACTGGGCCGAATTCTCGCGCTCGTGCAGCCACGCAGGCCGCGCGGGCGAGCCGGAGGAGATCGCCTGCGCGGTGGCGATGTTCTGCGCGCCGGGCGCGTCGTTCGTCACCGGCGAGAACCTGTACGTCGCCGGGGGCGCGCAGATTCCGGGGAGGCGGGAGGGAACGGGAAAGGCGTCGGGCTGAAGCCCTGGCCGCGGCGCGGGCGTGACCCGCGCTGCGCCGGGAACGCGGGGCAGGAGAGCCGCGGCCGCGAGTCGGTCGCCGTGCCTCGAGTCGGATCACGGTCGGGAACGTGCAACCCAGAGGAGGGAACGATGGACGGACGCAGCAAGTGGATCGGACGGATCGCGGCGCTTGGCTTCGCGCTCGCCGCGTGGCCGGCGGCGCACGCGCAGCCGGTGACGAAGTTCGTCGTCGGAGGGCCGCCGGGCGGACTGTTCGACGTCGCGCTGCGGGCCGTGATGCCGGAACTCGAGCGCGCGCTCGGCGGCAGCGTCGTCATCGAGTACAAGCCCGGCGCGGGCGGCGCGGTGGCGCTCGAGTTCCTGCGCAGCGCGAAGCCCGACGCGACGACGGTCGGCATGATCAACGTGTCGGCGGCGGCGAACGAAAGCATCATCCGCAACAAGGCCTACAAGTTGATGGATGACTTCGAGCCGGTCGGCCTCTACCTCTATCCGACGAACGTCCTGATCGCCAACCCGGGGATTCCGGGCGACGGTGTGAAGGGGCTGGTCGCCACGCTCAAGGCGCGCGGCAGCGCGAACTACGCGTCGGGCGGCGTAGGCAGCCCGGGCCAGTTGTCCGGCGAGATGTTCAAGGCGCAGACCGGGATGCCGGTGACGCACGTGCCTTACAAGGGCGCGCCGCCCGCCGTGCTTGCGGTCATGACCGGCGAGGTCGCCTTCATGTTCGCGACCGCGTCGTCGGCGATCGGGCAGATCACCGGCGGCAAGGTGCGCGCACTCGCGGTCACGACGGACGAGCGTCTGGCGCAGCTCCCCGACGTGCCGACGATGGCGGAGGCGGGCTATCCCGAGATGAAGGTGAGCGACTGGGCGGGCTTCGTGGTACCGAAGGGCACGCCCCTCGAGGCGCGCGACCGGCTCAATGCCGCGATCAAGACCGCGTTTACCGATCCGGCGGCGCAGGAGCGGCTGCGCAAGGCGACGTTCGTGCCGGCGAGAAAGCCGCTCGGGCCCGACGAGTTCGGCGCGTTCCTCAAGTCCGAGATCGACAAGTGGGCGAAGGTCGTCCGCGACGCGAACATCACGCAGTAGGCGCGCGATCGAGCGCGAAATTTCGGGGTCGGACTCGACTTTCGCGAACGGGGAATCGGGGTCAGACTCGACTTTCGGCAGCGACCGACATCCGATCGACTGCGTTCGCGAAGTCGAGTCTGACCCCGATTCCCCGAAGTCGAGTCTGACCCCGATTCCCCCGCTTACGCGACCGGCATCGTGTAGTTCAAGCCGAGCCGTCCACCGTCCGGGTAGATCGTCTGCCCGGTGAGATAGGACGCGTCGTCGGAGGCGAGGAACGCGGCGACCGCGGCGACTTCCTCCGGCTCGCCCAGGCGCCCCATCGGCGTGCGCGACAGGATCCGGCGCTTCGCTTCTTCGCTTCCGAGCACCGCCTTCTTCGCGAGGTCGGTCGCGATGGTTCCCGGGCCGATCGCGTTGACGCGGATGCCGTGCGGGGCGAGCGAAACCGCCATCACCCTGGTGAGCTGGTTGATGCCGCCCTTCGAGACGACGTAGGGCACCTGGTTGGGGATCGCCAGCACCGCGTTCACCGACGACAGGTTGACGATCGCGCCGCCGCGTCCCTGTTTCACCATCCGCCGCGCCGCGGCCTGCCCGCACAGGAACATCGACTTCAGGTTCACCGCGAGAACGCGGTCGAAGTCGGCCTCGTCGAGGTCGAGAAACTCCGCGGCGTGCGTCATGCCTGCGTTGTTGACGAGGATGTCAACGCCGCCGAACGCCTCGACCGCGAGCGCGACGAGCGCGTCCGCGGTGGCCTTCCGCGCGATGTCGCCGGCGGCCACCCGCGTGCGTTCGCCGTCCGGGTCGATCGCGCGCGCGGCTTCGGCCACCCGCGCCTCGACCAGGTCGCCCATCACGACGCGCGCGCCCTCGGCGAGCAGGCGCTCGGCAATGGCGTGGCCGATCCCCTGTGCGGCGCCGGTGACGATGGCGACGCGATCTTCCAGTCGTTTCATGCGGGTCTCCCGCGCCCTGGAGGCGCCAGCGGCTATGCTACCGCCCGGCCGGCGAACCCGCACCCGCGGGGCTCGCAGGGGCCGTGGCGATGACCCACGACGACAAGCTGCGACTGTTCTTCGCGATCGTTCCCGGCGACACGGTGCGTACGCGCCTCGACACGCTCGCGCGCGAGGCGGCGCAGGTCACCGGCGGGCGCGCGAGCGCGCCGCACACGCTGCATCTGACGGTGGTGTTCGTCGGCACGGTCGATGGGCGTGTCGCGACGTCGATTCGCGATGCGGGCGAAGCGACGCGTTTCGCTGCGTTCGACCTCTCGCTCGACCGGCTGGGCGCGTTCGCGCGCGCGGGCGTCGCGTGGGCGGCACCTTCCGAAGTTCCCGCCGCACTCGCCGCCGCGAATCGCGACCTCGTGCGCGCGCTCGCCGATCGCGGGGTCGCGACCGAAGCGCGGCCCTACCGGCCGCACGTCACGCTGGCGCGGCGCTGCGAACGCACGCTGGAGGGGCCGATCGCGCCGCCGGTCGCGTGGCGCGTCGACCGCGTCGTGCTCATGTCCTCGCGTCTCCTGTCCGAAGGGGCGCGCTACCGCGAGGTCGGAGGCTGGCCGGCGGACTGAACGACGGCGGCAGGCTCGGTGCCCGGCGCCCCTGGGATCGCCGCGAACATCGCTTCGGAAATCGCAGGCCTGCGGCCTCCGGTCGTCGGGTCGCCGATGCGGAACGCCGGGACCCCCGCACCGGAGATCGCGGGACCGGGTGCGCGTGAACCGCCGATCACGCCTGCCCGGTCGCCACCGGCCGCGAGCGGTCCGCGACCCACTCGCTCCAGGATCCCGGATAGAGGCGCGTCACCGGATACCCAGCGACCGCCATCGCGAGAATGTTGTGGCAGGCGGAGACGCCGCTGCCGCACTGGTGCACGACGCGGTTGGTCGGAACGTCGCGCAGGAACTCCTCGTAGTCCGCCTTGAGCGCGGCGGCGCTGCGGAACGTGCCGTCGGGGCCGAGATTCCTGCCGAACGGGCGATTGCGCGCGCCCGGGATGTGGCCCGCGACCGGATCGAGAGGCTCGACCTCGCCGCGGAAGCGCTCGGGCGCGCGCGCGTCGACGATCGCGAACGCGCGGGCCTCGAGGCTCGCGCGCACTTCGCCGGCGTTCGCGGTCGGCAACAGCGCACCGACCGGAAGCGCCCGTGGTTTCGGCGACGGCACGTCGGTCGAGACTCGACGGCCCTCGCGCACCCAGCGCGCGTAGCCGCCGTCGAGGACGGCGACGGCGCGATGGCCGAGCCAGCGCAGCATCCACCACGCGCGCGAGGCGATCATGCCGCTGTCCTGGTCGTAGCACACGACCTGAGTCGCCGCGCCGATGCCGCAGCGGCCGAACAGCGCCGCGGCGACGTCCGGCGCAGGGAGCGGATGCCGTCCGTTGCTGCCGTTCTTCGGCGCGGACAGGTCGGTGTCGAGGTGGACGAAGACCGCGCCCGGGACGTGGCCTTTGCGGTATTCGCCGCGTCCCCAATCGACCGGATGCGCGAGGTCGTGGCGCGCGTCGAGCACGACCCAGCCGGGATCGCCGAGGCGGGAGGCAAGCGTGGCGGGATCGATCAGCGTGTCGTGCATTTCGAGCTCCTCTTCAACCGTCGTTCAATCGTTCGCAACCTGCGCGCCGGCATCGCGTTCGCGGTCGGGACTCATCAACACCGCGAGGATACCCGCGACGACGATGAGCGCGATGCCGGTCCACGCCTGCCACGAGAGCAGGTCGCCGAACCACGCGATGCCGATGATGCTGGAGAACACGATGCCGCTGTACGAGAGCGCGCCGGCGACGAGCGTCGAGCCGCGGCCGTAGGCGCGCGTCATCGCGACCTGTCCGAGCGCGCCCAGTCCGCCGACCCCGGCCAGCATCCACCAGGTGCCCGACGACGGCGAATGCCAGGTCTGCGGCGCCATCCAGACGAACGATCCGAGGAACGCGAACACGCCGAAATAGAACACGACGCGCTCCTCGGGCTCCTGCGCGTGCACCAGTTCGCGCACGTTCCAGTAGGCGATCGCGGAGACGGCGCCGGAGGCCAGGCCGACGAGGCCGGGCCACCAGTGATCGGCGGCGAAGGTCGGCCTCAGCAGCAGCACGACGCCGCAGAAGCCCAGGAACACCGTCGCGATCAGCTTCGCGCCAGGCTTCTCGCGCGCGAGCGCCGCGACCAGGATCACGAGGAACAGCGGCGAGCTGTAGTTGAGCGTCATCGCCGTCGCGACGGGCAGCTCGGTGAGCGCGAAGAAGAACATGAACAGCGACACGAATCCGGCCACGCCGCGGTGCACGTGCATGCCGAGCCGGCGCGTGCGCACCGCGTGGCCCGCGTGGCGCAGCATCGCGTACGCCACGGCGATCTGCACGATCGCGCGCCAGAACACGAGTTCCGCGGTCGCGAAGTGCGCGCTCGCGATCTTCACGAACACGCCCATCAGCGCGAACGCGAGGCCGGCGACGAGCATCCAGAGCGAGGGCATGGCTGGGCGGACCGGCGCGCGGCGCGCGGGAGGCTTCGGCGCCGCGGCATCGCCGGCTTTGGCCGGCATGGCCGGCAGACCCCGGCGCCTCACGCCGCGTCGAGCACAGCCTCCATCTCGCGCCGGTAGAACTCGTGGAAGTGCTGCATGCCGTCTTCCATCGGCGACTGGTAGGGCCCGACTACG
>JADLBN010000283.1 GCA_020847675.1 Burkholderiales bacterium
ACGTCGGGCTGGATCAGCCGGTGGGTGCCGATCACGAGGTCGATCGAGCCGCGCGCGAGCCCTTCGAGGGCGGCCTTCGCTTCCTTCGCGGTGCGGAAGCGCGACAACTCGGCGAGCCTCGCCGGCGTGTCGGCGAAGCGGTCGGAGAACACCTGGAAGTGCTGCTCGGCGAGGAGCGTCGTCGGCACCAGCACGGCGACCTGCTTGCCGTCGGCGAGCGCGACGAACGCCGCGCGCAGCGCGACTTCGGTCTTGCCGAAGCCCACGTCGCCGCACACCAGCCGGTCCATCGGCTTTCCGGACCTCAAGTCGTCGATCACCGCTTCGATGGCGGCCTGCTGGTCGGGCGTCTCGTCGAACCCGAACCCTTCGGCGAACGCCTCGTAGTCGTGCGCCTTGAAGCCGAACGCGTGGCCCTTGCGCGCTGCGCGCTGCGCGTACAGGTTCAGGAGTTCGGCCGCGGTGTCGTGCGCCTGCTGGGCCGCGCGCCGCTTCGCCTTCTCCCACTGGCCGCTGCCGAGTTCGTGCAGCGGCGCGCTCTCCGGCGACGCGCCACTGTAGCGCGAGATCAGGTGCAGGCTCGACACCGGCACGTAGAGCTTCGCGTCGTTGGCGTAGACCAGTTCGAGGAACTCGGACGGGCCGTCGCCGAGGTCGAGGTGGGTCAGCCCGAGGTAGCGGCCTATGCCGTGCTGCTCGTGCACCACCGGGTCGCCGATGCGCACCTCGGAGAGGTCGCGCACCATCGCATCGACGTTCGAGCGCCGGCCGGCGTCGCGCCGCGCGCGCCGCACCACTCCGGCGTAGAGTTCGGCTTCGGTGACGAAGGCGATGCGGGTGTCGCGCCAGACGAAGCCCGCATGCAGCGGCGCCGTGGCGATCGCCGCGTGCGTGTCCGCGCCGGCGAACGCGGCGAAGCCGTCGGCGACCGGCAACTTCAGGCCGTACTCCGCAAAGTAGGAGAGCATCGTCTCGCGCCTGCCGGCGCTCTCGGCGCAGACCAGGACGCGCACCCCGGGCGTGGCGACGAGCGTCTTCAGCGCAGCCAGCGGATCGTCGGCGCGCCGGTCGACCGCGACGTCGGGCAGCGGCACCGCGGGTGCGTCGACCGCGAACGCCGCGCCCGGTGCGGGCGCCGGAATCTCGATGCGCGCGAAAGCCTTCAGGCGCCCGGCGAACTCGTCTTCCGGCACGAAGACTTCGCGCGGCGGGAGCAGCGGGCGCGCCTTGTCGCCGCGCAGGAGCCGGTAACGGCCCTCGGCCTCGGCGAAGAAGCGCGCGGCCGCGGCGTGGACGTCGCCGTGCAGCGCGACGACGGCATCGGCAGGGAGGTGATCGGCGAAAGTCGAGGTCGCCTCGAAGAAGAGCGGCAGGTAGTACTCGATGCCGCCCGAGAACACGCCGTTGCTCACGTCCTTGTAGAGCGCCGAACGCGACGGGTCGCCCTCGAACACTTCGCGGAAGCGCGTGCGGAAGCGCGCGCGCCCGTCCTCGTCCTGCGGGAACTCGCGTGCGGGCAAGAGGCGCACCTCGGGAACCGGGTAGAGCGTGCGCTGCGTGTCTGCGTCGAAGGTCTTGATGCCTTCGAGCTCGTCGCCGAAGAGGTCGAGCCGGTAGGGCAGTTGCGCGCCCATCGGAAACAGATCGATCAGGCCGCCGCGCACCGAGAACTCGCCCGGCGAGACGACCTGGGTGACGTGCGCGTAGCCGGCGAGCGCGAGTTGCGCCCGCAGCCGTTCCGCATCCAGCCGCTGACCCTGCCGGAGGAAGAAGGCCCGGCCGGCGAGGAACGAAGCCGGCGCGAGTCGGTGCATCGCGGTGGACACCGGCGCGATCACCACGCGGACCTCGCCGCAGGTCAGGCGGTAGAGCGTCGAGAGGCGCGCCGACACGAGATCCTCGTGCGGCGATATCGGGTCGTAGGGCAGCGTCTCCCAGTCGGGAAAGGCCGCGCATTCGACTCCCGGCGCAAACCAGCGGATCTCCCCGGCGAGGCGTTGAGCCGCAAGCGCGTCTGCGGCGAGCACCGCCAGCACGCGCCCGTCGCGTACGCAGTCGAGCGCGACTTGCGCGAGGGCGAGCGCGTCGGCGGAGCCCGCCAGCGGCGCGAGGGTCCCGCGCCGGCCCGCAGCCGGAAGAGCCGGAGCGAGGCGCGGCATCGAACCGGTCGCGGCCGGCGGGTCGGGCGCGTTCATGGCGGAATCGGAACGGGGGAATCGGTCATGCGAAGCGACGGGCCGCGGGCGCGGCAGGGCGGGACTCGCGGCGCGCGGACCGGCCGTGCGGCGGAGGCGCGGCGTCGGAGCAAGTATACGTGGCCGGCGCGCATGGCCGATGTCGACCGGAGTTGCAGGCCTCGCGATCGCCCTCGCGCGTCGCGGACCGTGCACGGGGACGCCCCGGGGAGCGTGCGACAATGGCGGCATGGCCCGTCTCGCCGCCGACACCGCGGCCGCCCATGCGCGCGGCGCGGTGTCGCCCTACCTGCTCCTCGCGCTGACGCCTTTCCTCTGGGCCTGCAACTGGATCATCGGCCGCGGGCTGCACCACGACATCCCGCCGATGGGGATGACGTTCTTCCGCTGGTTCTTCGCGGTCCTGATTCTCGCACCGTTCGCGGTGCCGCACCTTCGCCGCGACTGGAAGATCGTGAAGGCCAACGCGCGCACGATGCTTTGCCTCGGCGCGATCGGCATCGGCACGCACAACGCGCTCGCCTATCTCGGCCTCAACTTCACCACGGCGACCAACGGCCTGATCCTGAACTCGTTCATCCCGGTGATGATCGTCACGTTCGCGTGGATCTTCCTCAAGGAGCGCCTGAAGGCCGTGCAGATCGGCGGTGTCGCGATCTCGCTCGCCGGCGTGGTCGCGATCCTGTCGCAGGGCTCGCTCGCGGTGCTCGCGGGGTTCCGGTTCAACGCAGGCGACCTCTTCGTCATCCTGTCGATGGCGATGTGGTCCGTCTACACGATCGCGCTGCGCTGGCGCCCGTCCGGGCTCCACCCGCTGTCGTTCCTGTTCGCGATCTCGGTGATCGGCGATCTGTGCGTGCTGCCGATGTGGCTGGGCGAGATGGCGCTCGGGCACTTCATCGTCTGGACGCCTGCCGGCGTGGCCGCCCTCGTCTCGGTCGCGCTGTTCAGCTCGGTGCTCGCCTACATCTTCTGGAACCGCGGCGTCGAACTCGTGGGTGCACAGGTCGCCGGGCTGTTCGTCCACCTGATGCCGGTCTACGGCGTCATGCTTGCGTGGATCTTCCTGGACGAGACGCTCGGTCTCCACCACGTCGCCGGCATTGCGCTGATCCTCGCCGGCATCGCGATCACCAGCCGCGGCGGGAGGCTTGGCGCCTCGGCCGCCGTCCGCCGCTGACCGCAGCGCCAGGAGGGGTGTCTCCGGTTCGGCGGCCGTCGCCGATGCTTTTCGTGCCTCGCGCCGCTCACCGGCCGTAGCGATCGTCGAGTCTCTCGATGTCGTCCTCGCCGAGGTAGTCGCCGTACTGGACTTCGACGACGACCAGCGGCTCGTCGCCGGGATTCTCCAGCCGGTGCACGGTTCCCGCCGGCACGAACGTCGACTCGTTGCACGCAAGGTCGAAGACCTCGTTCGCGCGTGTGACCCGCGCGCGACCCTGCACGACCACCCAGTGCTCGCTGCGGTGGCGGTGCCGCTGCAGCGAAATGGCCTGACCGGGTGACACCTCGATCCGCTTGATCTTGAAACGCGGCGCGTCGAGCACCACCGTGTACGCGCCCCAGGGCCGCGCGACGGTGGAGTGCGAGCGCCACGCGTCGTTGCCGAGCCCCTTGAGTTCGGCGACGACGTCCCTCACGTCCTGCAGGCGGTCGCGATGCGCGACCAGCGTGGCGTCCGGGGTGTCGACGATCACGAGGTCGCGCACGCCGACGGCCGCGACGACGCGATCCTCGGCGTGGATCGTCGTGTCGCGCGTGCCGACGGCGATGCTCGTGCCCTGTCGCCGGTTGCCCTCGGCGTCGGCGGCGACCAGGTCGTCGATCGCCTGCCAGGATCCGATGTCGCTCCAGTCGAAGGTTCCGCGCACCGCCACGACGCCAGCGGCTTTCTCCATCACCGCGTAGTCGATCGAGACGTCGGGCATCGCGTCGAACGCGGTCGGGTCGAGGTCGAGCCGGGTCTCCCGTTCTCCGGACGGCAGGAGCGCGAAGGCCGCGCGCGCTGCGCGTTCGACGGCAGGTGCGTGCGCTGCGAGCGCGGCGAGGATCGTCCTCGGCGTGAAGCAGAACATGCCCGAGTTCCACAGGTGACGGCCGGACGCGACGCAGGCCTCGGCGATTTCCCGCGGTGGCTTCTCGACGAAACGCGCCACGGCGACGACCCGCGGGTCGCCGTCGTCGAGCGGCGCGCCGCACTCGAGGTAACCGTAGCCGGTCTCGGGACGCGTCGGCGCGATGCCGAAGGTGACGAGCCGGCCCGCCGACGCGTGGGCGGCGGCGCGCGTGGCGGCGACGGCGAAGGCGTCGATGTCGTGGATCAGGTGGTCGGCCGGCAGCACGAGCATCGGTACGTCGTCGCCCACGGCGCGCGCGACCCACAGGGCTCCCAGCGCGACGGCGGGCGCGGTGTTGCGGCCGAACGGTTCGAGCAGGAACACCGCGCGCTCGTGCGCGCTCGCCGGAAGGCCGGCGTAGGCATCGCGCGTGGCGAAGTAGTGCTCGCTGCGCGTGACGGTGAGGAACGGGCCGTCTCCCGCCAGCGCGAGCGCCCTCGCGGCCGTGCGCCCGATCAGCGTCCCGCCGTCGGGCAGGCGCATGAACGGCTTGGGCGCGGCGTCGCGCGACAGCGGCCACAGGCGCGTGCCGGCGCCGCCGGAGAGGATCAGCGGAACGGGAGAGCGGTCGACCATGGAGGGGAGTCCGGCAGGCCGCTACTCTACCAAGTGGGTCGTCCGGTCCCCGGAGGTCTTGAACGATCTGCCCGATTGTAGGACGCTCGCGGACAAGCGTATCGTCCCCGGGCCGATCCGTGCCGCCTCCACCCTCTCCTACGATCCGCCCATTGCGTCGTTCATGCACGAGGTTGCGATGATCCCGACCGCCGATGCCCTGGCGCCCTCCGAACCGGGCCGACTGCGCGCGGACTCCCGTAGCGAACCCGGCCCCGGGTTGGCGGAACCGGCCGCCCCGGCTCCGGCCGGAGGAACGATCGAGTTCGCGATCGGCACGCCGCTCGCCGAACTCGAACGCCGCGCGCTGCTGGCGACGCTCGACCACTGCTCCGGCAACAAGCGCCGCGCCGCCGAACTCTGCGGCGTGAGCCTCAAGACGCTCTACAACCGGCTCGCGGCCTACCGAGGCCAGGCCGGTGGAAGGCGAGCGTCGTCGGACCGCGCGCCCCCGATGCCCGGCGCGACGCGATGATCCGCATCCTGATCGCCGACGACCACGCGATCGTGCGCGCGGGACTGCGGCAGTTCATCGCGGACCAGGCGGACATGTCGATCGCGGGCGAGGCGGCGACCGGCGTTGAGACCGTGTCGCTCGTGCGCGCCGAGCCCTTCGACGTGGTCCTCCTCGACATCTCGATGCCCGACCGCAACGGCGTCGACACGCTGAAGCAGTTGAAGCAGATCCGACCGGAGATGCCGGTGCTGATGCTCTCGGCGCACGCGGAGGAGCAGTACGCGGTGAACCTGCTGCGCGCCGGCGCGGCGGGCTACGTCGGCAAGGACTCGGCGTCGACTCAGCTCGTGTCGGCGATCCGCACCGTCGCGCACGGCCGCAAGTACGTGAGCCAGGATCTCGCGCAGCAGCTCGCCGACGGCGTGTCGGGGCGCGGCGGCGAACCGCTCCACGCGCAGCTCTCGCAGCGCGAGTTCCAGATCTTCTGCAAGCTCGCCTCCGGCATGCCGGTGTCGAAGATCGCGAAGGAGCTGTTCCTGTCGGTGAAGACCGTGTCGACCTACCGCTCGCGCGTGCTCGAGAAGATGGGCATGAAGACCAACGCCGACCTCACCTACTACGCGATCAAGAACCACCTGATCGAGTGAGAGGCCGCGAGCCCGCAACGACAACCGTGCACCGGACCGGAGAAGCCTGCCGTTCGCCGGTTCCGCGACCGATCGCAACGTGAACGAATCCTCGCGCCTGCGCGTGTTCCTCGTCGAGGACAACCCGATGATCAGCGACCGCCTGGTCGAGTCGCTGACGGCGACCGGCCGCATCGACGTCGTGGGCCGCGCCGAGACCGAGCACGACGCGGTCGAGGCGCTCGGGAGCACGCCCTGGGACGCGCTCCTGCTCGACCTGCAGCTTCGCAACGGCACCGGTTTCGGCGTGCTGCGGGCGGTGGGCAAGTCGCGTCCCGAGGGCGCGAAGATCCTGGTGCTGACGAACTACGCGATCCCGATGCTGCGCGAGCGCAGCCTCGCGATGGGCGCCGACGCGTTCCTCGACAAGGCGCACGAGTACGATCGCGCGGTCGACCTGCTCGTCGACCTCGCGCAGGCGCGGCCGGCCGCCTGACCGGTCGCGCCGACCGATGGCCGGAAGACCAAGGAGACCCCGATGAACCGGATCCTCGCCCTGATCGCGCTCGGCGCGCTCGTGCTGGCGGCGGGCTGCAACACCATCGAAGGCGCGGGCAAGGACATCAAGGCGGGCGGCAGCGCCATCGAGCGCGCGGCGAAGGACTCGAAGCCGAAGTAGCCGTTCTCCGCCGCGCGAGCGCCTGCGGCGCTCCGGACGCGCTTCGGGGGGCGTGCGTCGTCCCGCGCGCGGGCTGAAGGTGCTCCCGACTCCCGATGCCGGCGCGTCAGGCGCCTGCGAGCGGCAGGTGCACTTCGACCGTCGTGCCCGCGCCCGGTGCGCCCTGGATCCGGAACTCGCCGTTCAGCGCACGCACGCGCTGGCGCATGCCCGCGATGCCGTGCGAGAGCCGGCTGGAACTCACGTTGGGCGGCAGGCCGATGCCGTCGTCGCGGAAGGTGAGCGCGATCCCGCCGGCCGACCGGACGAGGTCGACGACCACCCGCTTCGCCTTCGCGTACTTGACGACGTTGGTCATCGCTTCCTGCACGATCCGGTAGATGGCGATCGAGGCCTCTGGCGGCAGGGGCGCGTCGCCGTCGTCGAGGTTGAGCGTGCACTGGAGCCCCGCGCGCTCGCACACGCCCCGTACCAGCCAGTCGAGCGCGGCGGCGAGGCCGAGGTTGTCGAGGAGCGACGGGCGCAGGTCCTCGATGATGCGCCGCTTGACCGTGATGCCCTCGTCGAGCGACTTCATCGCGCGGGCGAGCCGCGCGCCGGCCTCCGGGTTCGAGTCTCCCAGGCGCTTCGCGGCCGAAGTCAGGTCCATCTTCGCGCTGACGAGGATGCCGCCCATCTCGTCGTGGAGGTCGCGCGCGATCCGGGCCTTCTCGTCCTCCCGCACCGACTGAAGGTGGTTGGAGAGTTCGGACAGTTCGGCGGTGCGCTCCTCGACCACGCCCTCCAGGCGGGACTGCTCGTCGGTGCGGCGCGCGAGCTCCGCTTCGCGGCGCCGGTGCTCGCGGCGTACCAGGAGCCACACCGTGACGAGCAGCAGCACCGCGAACGCGGTCATGAACTGCATCCCGACGCGAAGGAGTTCGAGGTCGCGCGACCAGCGCGCGGTTCCTTCGGTCCAGACGTCGCGCTGCTGGCGCGACATCAGGGCCACCTGCGCCCGGATCTCGTCCATCGTGCGCTTGCCCACGCCGGTGTTGACGAGTTCGAAAGCCGCTTCGCGTCCGCTGCGGTCGTACAGAGCGAGCGTCGCCTCGATCTCCGAGACCTTCTTGCCGACGAGGTTGTTGAGCCGCGCTGCCGCCTGCCGAAGCTCCGGCGACCCGATGACGCTCACCAGTTCGCGCATCCGGTCGTAGGTCTTGTCGAGCTGCGGGACCGCGTCGTGGAACGGCTGCAGGTAGGCCGCGTCGCCGGTCAGCAGATAGCCGCGCTGGCCGGTCTCGGCATCGACGATGTGCGCCTGCATCTCGTTGATCGTCGACTGCAGCTCGAGCGCGGTCGCGACACGCTGCGTCGCCGATTCGAGCCGCTGGTAGCCCAGCTCGGCGAACACCAGAAGCACGACCGCACCCAGGATGCCGAGCGCGAGAGGCAGCGCGATCAGCATCGGCGTCCGTCGTGCTCGTGCCGCGGCCATGAGCGCGACTATACCGCGCGCGTCCGACAGACGAGCGCGGACGCGACCGCCCGGCGCGGCGTCGTCGAGGATCAGCGCGTCGTGGCTGGCGGCGTCGAGCACGCCGATGCGCGGACGATCAATCGGCGCTGGAGTCCGCGAGCGGGGCGGGCGCGAGGCTGCCGCCTTCGCCTTCCCAGTTCCTGAGTTGCGCGGAGATCTGGCGCGAACGATCCTTCACGATCCGGCGCCGGCCGGCCGACCACAGGAGGCACAACCCGGCAGCGCCGGCGAAGACGGCCGCGGACATCGTGGCCTGGACGAGGGTTCGATTCATGATGGGCTCCTTCACGACGCCGGGGTGTCGCGCGTGCGCGAGCGCTCGTCGTCCTGGCCGTTCGGCCGGTCCGGCGTGGAAACGTCGCGGCTGTCGCCGTGCGCTGCAGGGGGTCGCGGTGCGCCGACGTGCGCCGACGAAGGATCCGCGCTCGTCGGCTCGACGGCGGGAACCGGCGCAGGAGGCGCCTTGGCCGTTCCGGGACTGTGGACCTGGATACCCTGGTCGCACGCGGCGAGCAGCACGGCTGCCGCGAGGAGGATCCCGGAGGTTCGTCGCATCGTCGCCTCGCGCCCCTGGGGCGAACGCGTCGCCGGTGCGCCCCACTCGTACGGTAGGACGCGCTGCATTCCGACACAGTCGGCGGACGGGCGACGCTCGCGTAGGACGGCGCCGACCGGCGACGAGAACGCGGGAGACCGGGAGGGGCGCCGGCCCGCACGGGCGGCGAGCGGACAGGCTCACCGCTGTCGAAGCGAGGCTAGCCCGTTGCCGACGACGAACGAATCAGCTTGCCGACGTCGAAGCCCAGCGCGCGCGCCTTCGCGACCAGGCGTTCGTACACCGCCGGATCGAGGTCGCGCCGGCGCGACAGGATCCAGAGCGTGTCTCGCGCGGGGGAACCGGCCATCGCGTAGGCGTAGTCCGGCGCGACGTCGAGCACCCAGTAATCGGACCACGCGAACGGCCACCACGCGAGCGCGAGCGGCAGGAACCGGATCTCCATCTTCGCGTTGGTCGCCGGGTTCCGGATGCGCGCGATGCCGAGGTCGGACTCCTCGGTGCCGTCCGCGCGCTGGCAGCGCATCCCGACGTCGAAGTAGTGCGCGCTGCGGAGCGTGAACGTGCTGGTCGTGTCGGCGACGCACCGTGCCTGGGTCGCGTTGGGGAGCCGCGCGACTTCGTACCAGAGGCCGGCGTAGCGGGCGGGGTCGATGTTCGCGGCGGTTTCGAGCGGCTGCGCGCGCGCGGGCATCGCGACTGCGGCGATGCCGACGCAAGCCGCGACGGCGACCGCCGCGAAGCCCGACCCCACGGTCCGTGGGACGACCGTGGGACGGGAGGGCTGGCGCGATCCGACGAACGACCGTTTCGGCCGCACTTGCATAGGAGGCCCTCCGACCCGAGATGGGGGAGACGGCAGGAGCAGGCGCCCAGGGAGCGCACCTGTGCCGATGCTACAATGTTTCTCTCGGCGCCGCGGCACGAACGCAAGTGTGCCGCCGACGCCCAGCCGATTTCCGGGGGTGACCTGGTCTCGACGGGGGCATCGAAACAGCGCGGGGCATGCCGAGGCGTTCGTCCTCGTAAAAAACGGGCACTCGCAAACTTAACTGCGAACGACGAAACCTACGCTCTGGCGGCTTAACCCCGCCGGACCTCGCTCCGGGCAGCGTCCGGCCCGGGCGGTGATCGGGTAACCGAAAGCCGCGGCGAGGACATTTTGGACGATCGCGCCCGGCCGGGTCACTTGGTCGAGGCGTCAAATCAAGGTGACTGGTCCTGACGCAGCCTGCCGGTCGGCGGCGGCGGGGCGAGATCAAACGATACGGCTAAGCATGTAGTCCTGACTGTGTAGGGTCTTCGGACGGCGGTTCGATTCCGCCCACCTCCACCATCCATAAGGGCTCGGAAAGTCTCCGGGCCCTTTTTCTTTGCGCGATTCCCCGCGCCACGCGGGGTTCCGGCCATCTGTGTTGCGGGTGGCCTGCCACCAAAACATCCGGAAATCGGCCAGAGCCGTCTCCATTATTCCGTTGGATCTGCGGGGAGGCGCAGCCTTGCTCAGCCAAAATCAAGCGCTTACGCGCCACTGTTCGCTGTCAACCGCGCCCGCCGGTCAGGCATCGAACAGCGCATGGGGGTGACAAACAGAGAAATCTTGCTGTATCATGAAACATCATGACAGATCATGATAGAGAAAACCATGACAACTGCTGTCCGCGAAAAGTTTTCTTCCCAGGCCGCACCCGATGTGCTGGCCGCACTGCGCCAGATCGCGGAAAGCCAAGGCCGCCAGTTCCAGGCGGTGCTTGACGAAGCCCTGCGCGATTACATCGACCGGCAGCAGAAGGAGCGCCCCCGCCGTCACGTGATGGCCACTTTCGCGTCCAGCCTGGATGAGTTCGACAGCCTCTATCGCGAACTGGCCAAGTGAACCGTGGCTCACGATTTCCTGACCGTGGCAGACGTGCTCGGTATGCACACGGTGCTGATGCAGCGGTATGGCGGCTCGTTGGGCGTGCGTGATCCTGGAGCACTGGAGTCTGCGCTGTTTCGCCCACAGACGGGCTACTACGACGACATCGTGGCCGAGGCGGCTGCGCTGATGGAAAGCCTTGCGATCAACCATCCGTTCGTGGATGGCAACAAGCGGATTGCTTTTGCCTCAGCCGATGTGTTCCTGCGCATCAACGGCTGGCGACTGCAACGCGCACCGATGCAAGTCCACAAGGAGATGATCCAGATGTTCGAGTCGGACACGTTTGATATTGCCCACATCGATCCTTGGCTGCGATCTTTCGCCAGTGCTGCAGAGTGAAGAAGTGGGTCAACCTGGATGCGGCCACGCTGCACCGGACAGCAAAGCGGGCGGCAGACGCTCCGGCGGGCCGTCGCAGAAGCTGCTGGACATCCTCGAACGCAAGGGGTTGAGGCGTTGCTTTGAAGCACCCCCGCTCGTTGTCGCTCACGCCCGCAGCACTGAAATTCAAGCGACTGAGACGGAAGTGAACCCGTCAACCCTCCGACACCACGATCCGGAGCCCGGACTCCTCTCCGGGCACGCGCTCCGGGGGCGGACCGCGAATTGCCGACCGCGACGCCCGCGCGCGGCGCGACGATAATTCCCCCATGAACGCCCCCCTCGCCCCCGAATGGCAGCTCGGCCGCTGGTTCAACACCGACCGGCCGCTATCCCTCTCGCTCCTGCGCGGCAAGGTGGTCGTCGCGCACGCGTTCCAGATGCTCTGCCCCGGCTGCGTGAGCCACGCCGTGCCGCAGGCGGAGAAGGTCCACCAGATGTTTCCGCGCGAGGACGTCGCGGTGGTGGGCCTGCACACGGTGTTCGAGCACCACGAGGTGATGACGCCGGCGGCGCTCGAAGTGTTCCTGCACGAGTACCGGATCTCGCATCCGGTCGGCGTGGACACTGCGGTCGCCGGCGATCCGATCCCGGCGACGATGCGCGCCTACGCGATGCAGGGCACGCCGACGCTCATGCTCGTCGACCGGCAGGGGCGCCTGCGGCTGAAGCAGTTCGGCCGCGTCGACGATCTCGCGCTCGGCGCGGAGATCATGCGCCTCGTCAAGGAGTGAGCGGGTAGCGCAACGCAGCGCAGACGCGCGCGCCATCCGCTGCCTTGCATCCCGCGAGAGTGCCCGTTCCCGGTCACCAGCCCCTGGGGGATCCACCGGTTCGCCGGCCGGATCTCGGTCGATGGCGCGGGCGATCGCAGCCATTCGGTTGACCCTCGCGCGTTTGCAGGTTCCTCGGACACCTGAGGTCCAGCGACGCGGATCGTCGGCGTGCAGGTTCCTCCGACCCCTGCGGCCGGCGACGCGGATCGTCGACTCGCCGGTTCCGCGGGCACCCGGAGTCCCGCATTCCGGAAATCCGGGCGCGCGTCCAAACCGATCCCGGACGCCCCGCAGACGGTGCCCGCGGGGACCGGCGTCCGGGACCCTGGCATCAATGCGGTGAGCCTCGCGATCACCAGCGCTGACGGTGCCCGCGGGGACCGGCTTCCGGTCAACTCCGGGACCGTGCTGATGCGGATCAAGGCGCGACCGGATGGGCCGGAGGATCATCCGCCATCCCTCCGACCCCGGGAGTCCCGGCAATGGCCTTCATGATGGTGCTGCTCGTCGCCCTGCTCGGCATCGCCGTGTGGGCGTACTTCCACACCGATCCGCCGGGCGTTCCGCGGCGGTCGCTCATCATGTACAACGCGGCCCTGCTGGTCTGCGCGGTGCCGATCGGGTTCGCCGTCGGATTCTGGCTCTACAACGCGGCGCGCGCCATCAAGGGCGACAACGGCTCCGCGATGATCATCTACCTGTCGATCATGGCTGGCGGAACCGTGTTCCTGCTGCTGATTGCGCTGGGCGGCATGGTGCGCAACTTCTTCGTGTTCCCGCCGGGCAAGCGCACTGCCGTCGCTCCGACGCCGTCACACCCCGCGTCCCGCGGTTGACCCGCGGTTGGGGGAGGTGGGGCGCAGGCGCGCGTTCGCCCTCCCCACTCCGTCTCCCGGTCCTCCGTTGACCGCACGCCGGTCCGGACGTTGGACCCTTTGTCCGGACGATTCCGGGCATTCGTCCCGCCGCAGGTTCCCGCAGGGCCGCCGGACTTGAAGGCCAGCTTTCACGCTCCTGCGACGATCGTGGCGTTCCGCTATGCTCGTGGCCAGCAAGGATCCCGTTGGGACGTGCGGAGGCCGACGAACCCGGCAACGCCATGCGGACAGCACCCCGATGAACATCACGGAGCCGATCCGGTCGCACGCGCGCACCGAACCCGATGCGGTCGCGGTGATCCGTTCGGACGGCGCAAGCGTCGGCTACGGCGCGTTCGACCGGACGATCGATGCCGTCGCGCGACGAATGATCGAGGCGGGCGTCGGCCCGGGGGACTTCGTCGCTGCGGGATCGCTGGGCGAGTACGCCGATCTCGTGATCCGGCTTGCGCTCGCGCGGCTTGGCGCCGCGGCCGCGCCAGCGACCCTTTCGCCTTTGCGCACGAAGCTCAGGATCGTCCGGAACGCGGACGACCTCGCTCGCCACCCCGATGCGAAGGTCGTCGAATCGCGCTGGTTCGACCCGCCTCCGGAGGACGTCACCCCGGTTCCGGCATTCGCCGACGCGGCCGCGATCATGGGGCTGTTCGCCTCGTCGGGGACGACCGGCAGGGCACGGCTCATGCAGGTGACCCACGACATGATGGCGACGCGCGTCACGTCGGCGAACGACGCGATTCCGCTGGCGGCGCCCGTACGGCAGGTCACGGTGCCGTCGGCGCAATCCGGTTTCGGATTCACTTCGCGACTGCGCGTGCTGTGGTCGGGCGGGACGCTCGTGTCGGCGCCGGCGCGCCCGCAGGACATCGTCGACCTCGCGCGTCGGCACGAGGTCGATCACCTCGTGCTCCTGCCGTTCTGGGTTCCGCACCTGGTCGCCGCGCTCCCGGCAGGCGAGCGCCCGCTGCCTTCGCTCGCGTGCATCGAGTTCGGCGGTAGCGCGCTGCCCGCGCCCGCGCTCGAGGCCGCGCAGGAGCGCCTGTGCGCCGAACTGTGGAACATCTACGGTGCGACGGAAGGCGGCTACGTGGCGACCGGCCGGTTCGGCACGCTGGATCACGACGCAGGCGAAGCCGGTTACCCGGTTCCGGGCGTGGAAGTGCGCGCATTCGACGCAGGAGGCACGCCGCTCGCCCCTGGCGTCGAGGGCTTCCTGCGCATGCGTGGCAGGGCGTTCGTGCACGGCTATCTCGACGACCCGGAGCACTCGGCCGAAGCGTTCCGGGACGGCTGGTTCGAACCGGGCGACTTGGGCTCGGTGAGCGCGGCCGGCGTCGTGCGCGTCGGTGGACGGGAGAGCCACCTGCTCAACGTCGGCGGATACAAGCTCAATCCGTCCGTGGTCGAGCGCGCTCTCGCGTCCTTCGACTGGGTGCGCGACGTCTCGGTCTTCGGGGTCGAGGACGAACACGGTCTCACGCAGATCGCCGCGGCGGTCGTCCCGGCGCGCAGGATCGAGCCACGGGACGTCGAAGCCATGCGCGTCCATCGCGTTCCGATGCCGACGGTCCTGATCGCGGTGCCCGCTCTGCCGCGCAACGAGAACGGCAAGGTGCGCCGCGACGAGCTGGTCGCGATGGCGATCGCGCATCGACGGAAGCAGCCGGCACGCTGACGTCCGGAATGCCATCGGCGCGAGGAACCCGGAACATCGGGACTCCTGCGTGCGTCGTGCCGCGCTTCCGGTATCCTCGCCCGGCCATGATTCGAATCCGACGAGGCGCGAAGGCGACCGGACCCGCGTCCCCGGTCGCGCTGCGCGGCCCGATGATCGCGTGGCGCGGTGATCCGTTCGACGTCGGCGAGAGGCGCGCGCTCCGCCACGAGCCGGACGCGATCGTGGCGATGGCGGACGGCCGCATCGTCCACGCCGGCGACGCGGCCCGCGTGCTGCGCGAGCTGCCGCAGGGCACGACGGTCGAACGGCTGCCCCGCAACTCGCTCATGCTGCCCGGCTTCGTCGACACGCACGTGCACTATCCGCAGTTTCCGGTGATCGCGAGCCGCGGCGCGCAGCTCCTCGACTGGCTCGCCGACTACACGTTTCCGTCCGAAGCCGCGTTCGCCAATGCCCGGCTCACCTCGCGCGTCGCGCGGGCCTACCTCGACGAGAACCTGCGTCAGGGCATCACCAGTGCCGCGGTGTTCTGCACCGTGCACCCGGGCTCGGTCGATGCGCTCATGCGCGAGGCGCTCGCGCGCGACCTGCGGATCGTCGCGGGCAAGGTGCTGATGGACCGGAACGCGCCTCGCGCGCTGCGCGACACGCCGAAGCGCGGCTACGACGAGTCGAAGGCGCTGATCGCGCGCTGGCACGGCCGCGGACGACTGGGCTACGCGATCACGCCGCGCTTCGCGGTGACATCGTCGCCCGCGCAACTGGAGGCCGCGGGCGCGCTGTGGCGCGAGCACCCGGATTGCTGGGTGCAGTCGCACCTGTCCGAGAACCGCGGCGAGATCGCCTGGGTGCGAAGGCTCTTCCCGCGAGAGCGCGACTACGTCGCCGTGTACGAGCGGTTCGGGCTCGTCGGCCGCCGCGCGATCTACGGCCACGGCATCCACCTCGCCGAGCGCGAGTGGCGCGCGCTCGCGGCGAGCGGCGCTGCCGTCGCGCACTGTCCGACCTCGAATCTGTTCCTCGGCAGCGGTCTGTTCCGCTTCGACCGCGCGAAGAAGGCGGCGCGCCCGGTCGAGGTCGGGCTCGCGACCGACGTGGGCGGCGGCACCACGCTCTCGTTCCTGCGCACGATGGGCGAGGCCTACAAGATCGCGCAGCTTTGCGGCTGGCCGATGCCCGCGGTGCACGCGTTCTGGCTCGCGACGCAGGGCGGCGCGCGCGCTCTCGATCTCGAAGGACGCATCGGCAACCTCGCCGCAGGGCACGACGCGGACGTGGTCGTGCTCGACCTCGCTTCGACCCCCGCGATCGCGCAGCGCATGGAACGCGTGCGCGGGATCGAGGAGGCGCTGTTCGTGCAGATGACGATGGGCGACGACCGCGCGATCCGAGAAACCTGGATCGCCGGGCGCCGGCAGCACGACCGCGACCATGGTCCGGCGGCGGCGCGGTAACACGCGGTTACGATTGGTCACGGACCCCGGTAGGCGCAACGTGGTGTGATCGCGTTGCAGGTGGCGTGCGGCGCGTTGCGCCGCGAAACCGAGGGATCACACCATGACCGCGAAGCACAGGATTGCCGTCGCCGTCGCGGCGACATTGTTGACCGCCGTGCCGCCCGCGTGGGCGGGCGGCGCCCACGGCAAGGGCGCGAAGAACCGGCACGTCCCGGAAGGCCCGACCAGCGTGCATCGCGCCCGCGGCGCCGACGGGCTCACCGACCGCACCGTCACCGGTCCCCACGGCAAGACACAGACCGTCGACCGTCATCGCGGTGGGGACGGCGCGGTCGACAGCACGATCACCGGCCGCAACGGCGGCACGACGACGGTCGATCGCAGCCGCGGCGCCGACGGCCTCACCGACCGCATCACGACCGGCCCCAATGGCAAGACGCAGACCGTCGACCGCTCGCGCGGGTCGGACGGCGCGGTGGACGCCACGATCACCGGCCGCAACGGCGGCACGACGACGGTGGACCGCAGCCGCGGCGCCGACGGGCTCACCGACCGCACCGTCACCGGCCCCAACGGGAAGACGCAGACGGTCGACCGTTATCGCGGTGGGGACGGCGCGGTGGACGCCACCATCACCGGTCGCAACGGCGGCACGACGACGGTGGACCGCAGCCGCGGCGCCGACGGCCTCACGGACCGCACCACGACCGGCCCGAATGGCAAGACGCAGACGGTCGATCGCTCGCGCGGCGCGGACGGTGCGGTCGACAGCACGATTACCGGCCGCAACGGCGGCGTCACGACCGTCGACCGTTCGCGCAACGCGGACGGCACGATCGACGCGTCGATCACGCGCAGTCCGAAGTAGGTACCCGAGCATTCACTTCGCGAGGTCAGGCGCGCGCGGCGCAGCGGGCGCGTAGAATCGGGAGCGAAGCGCGTGGCGGCGGAAGACGCCGCTTCGCGCACGCCTCCCGATGACCGACAGCGCGAAGACCCTCCCGTCAGCACAGAAGCCGGGGCGCTGGCTGCGCCGGCTGGCGTACGCGGCCGGCGCGATCGCGGTCCTCGTCGTCGCCGCGTGGCTCGCGGTCCCGCCGATCGTCCGGTCGCAGCTCGAGTCGCGCCTCACCGAGGCGCTCGGGCGCAAGGCGACGGTCGAGTCGGTCGCGTTCAATCCGTTCACGCTGCGCCTGACGGTCGGGAAACTCTCGATCGAGGATGCCGGTAGCGCGAAGCCTCTCTTCGCGTTCGACCAGCTCGTCGCCGACCTGTCGTCCGCGTCGATCGTGCATCGCGCGCCGGTGCTCGACGCGCTGAAGGTCGTGCGCCCGTCGCTCTCCTTGTCCCGGGATGCGCAGGGCAGGTACAACGTGCAGGACCTTCTCGACCGCGCAACGTCGGGTCCGGACGGACCGCCGCCACGCTTCTCGCTCAACAACATCGAGGTCGAGGACGGCAGCGTCACGTTCGAGGACGGCGTCGCGCACCGCAAGCACGAGCTCGCCTCGGTGAACCTCGGGATCCCGTTCCTGTCGACGCTGCCCTACCAGGTCGACATCCAGGTCGATCCGCGGGCCGAAGGCGTGTTCAACGGCACGCGCTTCGCGCTCTCCGGGACGACCGTGCCGTTCGCCGAGCGGCGCGAAGCTTCGCTCGACATCGACTTCGACGCGCTGCCGCTGGCCGAGTACGTCGCCTACCTGCCGGCGAAACCGCGCGTCGACCTCGCGGGCGGCGCGATGACGACGAAGCTCAGGCTCGTGTTCGCGAGCGGCAAGGGCGAGGCGCAGCGCCTGGAACTGCGCGGCGACGCGCGCATCGACGGTCTCTCCGTCAAGCGGCGCGACGGCACCTTGCTTGCCGGCGCCGAGCGGATCGCGGTCGCGCTTGACGCGATCGACTTCGTCCGTCGCGACCTGCGCATCGCGTCGATTGCGGTCGATGCCCCCTCGGTCGATCTGAAGCGCGAGGCCGACGGCACGCTGGAGATCGCCCGGCCGCTGTTCGACGCCCCCGCCGAGGGCCGCAAGGCGGCAGCCGGCGCGCCCGCGGAGAAACCCTGGACCGCGACGGTCGCGAAGGCGACGGTCGCGCGCGGCACCGTGGGGCTCGCGGATGCATCTTCCGCCTTCAGGAGTTCGCTCGCCGACGTCGCGATCGATGCGTCGAACCTGTCGACGAAGCCGGGCGAGAAGGCGCACGTCGCGCTGTCCTTCGTGACCGCGGATCGGATTGCGTCTTTCAAGGGCGAGGCGGACGTCGAGCCGACAGTTCCCTCCGCCAGCGGAAGTTTCGAGTTCGCGAAGTTCTCGCTCGCGCTGCTCTTCCCCTACTACAAGGACGTGCTCGCGGTCGAGGTTCGGAAGGGTTCGCTCGCGCTCGCCTCGTCGTTCGCGGTCGGCGCGGACGGCAAACTCCGGCTCACCGGCGGCACCGCGTCGATCGACGACCTGCAGCTCGCGTTCCCGGGGGCGCGCGACCCGCTGTGGCGCATCCCCTCGCTCGCGGCGAAAGGCATCGACGTCGACGTGGCAGGCCGCAAGGCGTCGGTCGACGAGATCGCGGGCAGCGGTGCATCGCTGCGCATCGCGCGTGAGCGCGACGGCACGCTCGAGGCGGCCCGCTTCATGAAGACGACCGACGCCACCGGCACCGAAGGCGCCGACGAGACCTGGGCGCTCACCGTGCGGCGCTTCACGCTCGACCGCGTCGCTGCCGACCTCGAGGACCGTGTCCCGCGGCCGCCGGTCAGGCTCGCCGCGCGCGAGCTGTCGGTCGAGGTGGGCAACTACACGAACGTGCGCGGCGGCCAGTCCGAACTGACGCTCCGCACGCGGCTGGGGGAGGGCGGGCGCCTCTCGTTCAAGGGGCCGATCGTCACCAATCCGTTCTCGATGTCGGGCGAGATCGACGCTTCGGGCCTGAAGATGGTCGCGGTCCGACCCTACGTCGAGTCGCAGGTCAACGTGTCGGTGACCGGAGGCGCGCTCGCGCTCAAGGGGCGGATGTCGGTCGAGCCGCGCGAGAATGCGCCGACGCAGGCGTCGTGGAAGGGCGACGTCACCGTGACCGACTTCTCCGCGATCGACCGGACGACCTCGTCGGATCTCGCACGCTGGAAGTCGCTTTCGCTCGAAGGCGTGGACGTCGAGGCCGCTCCGTTCCGTGCGGCGATCCGGCGCATCGCCGCCGCCGACTACTACGCCAGAGTGATCGTCTACCAGGACGGAACGCTCAACCTGACGCGCCTGCTCACGCCGGGCGAGGCGCCGGTGCCCGAGCCCGACGCGAAGCCCGCGCCCCCGGCAGCCGACGATGCCCGCCAGGCCGTGCCGGTGTCGATCGGCCGCATCGAACTCGCGAACGGCAGCGTCCAGTTCTCCGACTTCTTCGTGCGGCCCAACTACTCGGCCGACCTCACCGGCGTCACCGGCTCCGTTTCGACGATGTCGGCGGAACAGCCCGGCGACGTCGCGATCGCCGCGCGCGTCAACGGCGTGGCGCCGGTGGAGGTGAAGGGCCGCCTGCAGCCGTTCGCGAAGGACGTCGCGCTCGACCTCGCCGGGACCGCGCGCGACGTCGACCTCCCGCCGCTTTCGCCGTACGCGATCAAGTACGCCGGCTACGGCATCGAGAAGGGCAAGCTCTCGTTCGACGTCCACTACCGGATCGCGGACCGCAAGCTCACCGCCGAGAACCGCATCGTGCTCGACCAGCTCGTGTTCAACCGCGAGAGGGTCGAAAGCCCCACGGCTACCAAGCTGCCGGTGCTGCTCGCGGTGTCGCTGCTCAAGGACCGCAACGGCGTGATCGACATCCACCTGCCGATCTCCGGTTCGCTCGACGACCCGAAGTTCTCGATCGGCGGACTGATCGTGCAGGTGATCGTCAACCTGATCGGCAAGGCGGTGACCGCGCCGTTCGCGCTCCTGTCCGCGGTCTTCGGCGGCGCCGGCGAGGAACTGTCGACCATTCCGTTCTCCGCCGGCAGCGCTTCGCTGGACGGCGAGGCGCAGAAGCGGGTCGAAACGCTCGGGAAGGCGCTCACCGACCGCCCGGGGCTCAAGCTCGACATCGGAGGGCACGCCGATCCGGCGGGCGACCGCGAAGCGCTGCGGCGCGCGAGCGTCGAGACGGCGATGAAGCGCGAGAAGATGAAGTCGATGGCGGCCGCTGGCAACGCGCCCGCGTCGGTCGAGGCGGTGACGATCGGCGCCGACGAGAAGGACCGCTGGCTGACCGCGGCCTACCGCGAGGCACCGATCGAGGGCAAGCCGAAGAACTTCCTCGGCATGCTGAAGGAGGTGCCTCCGGCCGAGATGGAGGCGAAGCTCTACGCTGCGGCGAAAGTCGGCGACGACGCGCTGCGCCTGCTCGCGAATGCGCGTGCGCAGGCGGTCAAGGACGCGTTGGTCGCGAAGGGCGTGGCGGGTGATCGGCTCTACCTGCTCGCGCCGAAGCTCGGGGGTGAAGCCGGCGCACCACCGGCCGGGCAATCGGCGCCGGACACGAAGGTGGTTTCGGCGGCGCGCGTCGACCTCGCGCTGCGCTGAGACTCACGGCCCCGGCCGAACCGCCGCTATTGTCATGAAGGAGACGGATCCGGACATGGAAGCTCCGATCGAAACCTGGCGCGGGCGGAGCTGGTCTTCCGCTTTCTCGCCCGAGGAAACCGCGCGCGCGGTCTCGACTCTCGAGTCCGGCGGCCTCATCGTGCTGCCCGACTGCGCGTTCGCGCTCGAAGGGGACGAGCGCCGCTTCCTCGACCCGCGCTGGCTCGACGGTTCGCGCAAGAACATCGGCCTCGACGGAAGCGACGTGAGCGGGACGCGCGCGCGCGGTGACGATGCCCGCGACCTCGCCGCGATGATCGCGAGGTTCGCGCGCTCCGCGGCCTCGCTGGTCGAGGGGATGCTTCCGGCCTATGCGCACCAGATTCGCCGCGCGCGCACGAGCCTTCGGCCCGCCGCCGCGGAAGGGCGCGCGCAGTCGCCGAGGCACGACGATACGCGGCTCCACGTGGACGCGTTCCCCTCCCGCCCGAGCGGCGGCGAGCGCATCCTGCGCGTGTTCTGCAACGTGAATCCCGCAGGTGAGGATCGGGTATGGCGGATCGGCGAGCCGTTCGAGGCCATGGCCTCGCGTTTCCTGCCGGCGATCCGACCGCAGGCGCCGGGCAAGGCCGCGCTCCTGTCGGCGCTGCGCGTCACCCGCGGCCTGCGGACCGAGTACGACCACGTGATGCTGCTGCTGCACGACCGCGCGAAGCTCGACCTCGACTACCAGCGCGACTCGCCGCGGCGCGAGATCCGGTTCGCGCCGGGCACGACCTGGCTGTGCTTCTCGGACCAGGTGATGCACGCCGCCGTCTCGGGGCAGTACATGATGGAACAGACGCTCACGCTGCCGCCGGAGGCGATGGTGCATCCGGCGCGCTCGCCGTTCGCCACGCTCGAGCGCCTCGCCGGCCGCTCGATGCGCTAAGCCGTGCGCCTCGCGCCGGAGGGCCGGTTCCGGGTCGCCTCGCCTTGACGCAGGAAATGCGAATCGTTACCATTCGTAACGTGAACGCATCTCTCCCTGCCGGAAGCGACCGGCCGCCTTCGGGCGACCGGGCTCCCGAACGATCGCAGGCCGCCCGGACGCCGGCGCCGCGCACGAACTCGCGAACGCTCCTGGGCGAGGGCGGCGAACTCGTGATCGAGCACGATGGCCGGGAGTACCGGCTGCGGATCACGCAGAACGGCAAATTGATCCTCACGGCGTAGGACCGCAACGTCTTCCACCGTTACCCGGCGCGTAGCTCGAACCCCCCGCGCCGACCACGCAAGCCAGCCGTCCGTGCGCCGGATGCCAGCCAGCGTGCCCTGAACGAAGGGCTGCGTCGATGCACGCGCTGCGCGCCGAAACTCCGACCACCGCACCGGCATCGCTTCGCTCGCGCGCGGGCACGCACCTCAAACTGGTCACCGCTTCCGCGGCGCGCCGGCCTGCAGGCTGGAGCGGGTCGCGCGTGAACTGGGCGACGGTGGCCGTCATCGTGGCCGGCCACGTCCTGATCGTCGGTGCGCTGCTTGCGCAGAAGGAGACCGTCTCGCGTGCCAAGGCGCCGTCCCTGATCACCGTCGAACTCATCACGCCGATCGAGCCGCCCAAGCCGCCGCCCCCGCCGCCCAGACCGAAACCCCAGCCGGTCAAGCAGTGGGCGCCGGTACCGCTTGCTCCTCCGCCGCCGGTCGTCGTTCCCGACTTTGCGCGGCTGCAGGAGTTGCCGTCGATCACGCTGCCGCCTGTCGAGCCGAAGCCGGTGCCGCAGCAGGTGGTGGCCGCAGCTCTAGCGCCCGTCGCGGCCGCGCCGGCCCCGGCGCCGCTCGTGCCACCCCGATACGATGCGGCGTACCTCGACAACCCGCCGCCGGCCTATCCGTCGATTTCCCGCCGCCAGCACGAGGAAGGCCGGGTGCTCCTGCGCGTGCAGGTCACGGCCGACGGGCGCGCGGGTTCGGTCGAGATCGAGACGTCGAGCGGCCACGAGCGCCTCGACCGCGCAGCGCTGGATGCGGTGCGACGATGGCGATTCGTGCCGGCGAAACGCGGCGACGAGGCGGTGGCAGCGAGCGCGCTGGTGCCGATCGTGTTCTCTCTCGAGCGCCGCTGAGACACTGCGCCGGCCGGTTCCGTCCGGCATCGGTGGACCCGGCGCGCTGACCCGTCCCACAATGCCTGCTTTCGCCCGGAGGGCCGGACATGATGCGACTTCGCGTCGCCGCGTTGCTCTTCGCCGTTCCGCTCGCTGCGCTCGCCGCGACGTTCGAGCAGGAGAAGGCGTTCGTCGCCGCGTACCGGAGTGCGTTCGAGGCGAAGGACGCGAAGGCGTTCGAGTCGCTTCTCTACACGAAGGGCGCAGACCCGCAGGCGCTCGGGTTCTACCGGATGATGATGACCGAGGGCATGGGCTCGAAGATCTCGTCGATCGCGCTCGAGCCGCTGACCGACGCGGACAGGGCCGACGCCGCGAAGGCGATGCCCGCTCCGGGCGGCAGGACGCTCAGGCTGACGCTCGTGCCGGTGCGAAAGCTCGTGATCAAGCGCACGGGCAAGGACGCGAGCGGCAGTTCGTCGTCGACCTCGCGGGTCTACGTCGCGGAGGACGGCGGAAGGCTCGTCATTCCGGTCCCCGGGCCGGCGAAATAGGATTCGGCGGCGTTCCGGTTCGCGCGCGGCGGCCGGAAACGAAACGGGCGGCGAAGGATCGCCGCCCGCCGACGCGCGGTGCGTCCGCCGTTCAGACGCGGCGCTTGTACTCGCCGGTGCGCGTGTCGACCTCGATCTTGTCGCCGGTGTTCACGAACAGCGGCACCGGGACCTCGAATCCGGTCGCGAGCTTCGCGGGCTTCAGCACCTTGCCCGAGGTGTCGCCCTTGACCGCGGGCTCGGTGTAGCTCACTTCGCGGACCACCGTGTTGGGAAGTTCTACCGCGATCGCGCGACCCTCGTAGAACGTGATCTCGCACTCGAGGCCTTCCTCGAGGTAGTTGAGCGCGTCGCCCATCGAGTCCTTCTCGACCTCGAACTGGTTGAACTCGCCGTCCATGAACACGTACATCGGGTCCGAGAAGTACGAGTAGGTGACTTCGCGCTTGTCGAGCTGGACCGTCTCGAACTTCTCGTCGGCGCGATAGATCGTCTCGGTGCCGGTGCCCGAGAGCAGGTTCCTGAGCTTCATCTTGACGACGGACGCGTTGCGGCCCGACTTCGAGAACTCGGCCTTCTGCACGACCATCGGATCCTTGCCGACCATGATCACGTTGCCGGCCCGGACTTCCTGGGCGATTTTCATCGGAGTCTCCGCAGGCGGCGGGCCCCTTGCGCGGCGGGCCGCCCGGTTGAATTTGGGGAACCTTGGATTATAACCGGCTTTCGACCCAGCGCACCAGTCCCGAAGCGAGGTCCGGGTGCGCCGCCAGGTGGTCGGCCCATTGGGCCGCATGGATGCGCAGCGTGGCGCGCGAGCGGTCGAACGCATCCCACGCGGCCGCGAGCGCGGTGCCGTCCGCACGGTTGATCGCTCCGTTGAACGCGCGCACCGCGTCGGCCGCCTCGGCAGGCGCGCCCTGCAGGAAACGGTCGTGGAACGCGCCGATCTTGGCGAATTGCGCTCCGTCGTCCTGCGGATACGCGTGCCACGCGAACGGCATCGCCGCCCATTGCGCCCGCACGAAGGAGTCCTCGCCGCGCACGAGCGCGAAGTCGCACGACCACAGCAACGCGTCGAACTCGCGCTGCGGCACGAACGGAATCGACGCGAGCGTCAGCGCGCCGCGAACGACAGGGGCGCCGGGCTGCGGTACGGCTCCGCCACACCAGCGATCGAGCGCGCCCTCGGCCGCGCCCTGCGGCACGAGCGCGACCACCGGGTCGCCGCCTTCGGACCACGCGTCGAAGAGGTCCGGGAGCGCCGCGGTCGGATAGCAGAACACGAGGCCGACGCGCGCGCGAGTCGGGACCGTCACGCCGAGCGCTGACAGCACGGCGGCGGCTGCGCCGGGGTCGCGCCGGAACCTGTCGCGCCGTTCGAGGAGATCTCCCTCACGGAGCAGTCCGCCGGTCGCGGACGTGAATCCCGGGCACCAGTAGTGCCGTGCGAGACCGGTGTGCGGTTCGGGCGATGCTCTCAGGTGCGCGTCGTCGACCCAGGCCTCCGCCGACAGGTACTCGAGAACGGCCCAGGCAGGCGGACGCGCGGCGGATGCCATCGCGTCGATCCACGACGCCGGCAGGCCGCCACCGAACGCGTCGATGACGACGTCGCCGGGTGTCCAGCGGGCGTCGGCGGGGCCGCGTCGGACCTGCACGCCCTCGGCCTCGGCGGGTCTCGTGGGATCGATGCCCGGAACGAGGAGCGCGAGCGGAGCGAAGTCGTCGATCCACAGCGTGACGCGCTGGCGGTGTTCGTGCGCGAGCTGGCGCGCGAGCCGCCACGCGACCCCGGCGTCGCCGTAGTTGTCGACGACCCGACAGACGATGTCCCAGCGAAGTTGCGCGCGCATCCGGCCGATCCTGCGTCGGAGCGATTATCGCCGCAGCGGGCCGGAGGGCGCGGGAATGCAGCTTGCTAGAATCCGCGCAGGAGCCTTCGCCCAATGCCAACCGATCCCGCTGGTCCCGCCATCGACGTCGTCTCGGACGTCGTCTGCCCGTGGTGCTACATCGGCAAGCGTCACCTCGAGACTGCGCTCGCCACGCTCGCGCACGCGGGTGATGCCGTACCCGTCGTGCGCTGGCATCCGTTCGAACTCGATCCTGGCGTGCCGCGCGACGGAATCGACCGGGGCCAGTACATGGAGCGCAAGTTCGGCGGCCCTGCCCGCCTCGCGCAGGTCCACGACCGCGTCCGGCGCGCGGGCACGCAGGCCGGCATCCGGTTCGAATTCGAGCGCATCGCCGTCCAGCCCAACACGCGCGACGCCCATCGCCTGATCGCCTGGGCGCAGCAGCGCGGCGATGCGATGCCCCTCGTCGAGCGCCTGTTTGCCGCGTTCTTCGTCGAAGGCCGCTCGCTTGCGTCGCGGGAGGTCCTCGCCGATCTCGCCGCCGAGGCGGGCGAGGATCGCGCTGCCGCAGCCGACTTCCTCAAGTCGATGACGGGCGAATCCGAGGTGGCGGACGCCGAAGCACGGGCCGCGTCGCTCGGCGTGACCGGCGTGCCGTTCTTCATCATCGACGGCCGCTTCGGCTTGTCCGGCGCCCAGCCGGCGGAGGCCATCGTCGAAGCGCTTCGCCGCGCGCGCCAGCCGCAGGCGGCGGACTGACGCCGAATCGGTCTGACCACCTCAACGCGCCGACGGTCGTTGAGGATCGGTTGAAGTCCGTTTGCGCGCGGCCTAAGATGGGTACAGGGATGCTCTCCCCGTTCCAAGGGGGCCGGAAGTCCGAATCGACGCAGGGAGGGGACCATGGGCGGATCGTCCGTGTTTCGCGCGTTCGTTCTGGCTGGGGCGCTTGCCGCTGCGCCCGTCGCGAGCGCCATCGACTTCACGCTGATCTCGATCGGCCAGGCGCCGTCGGGCGTCTGCGACAACAACCAGATCACGAACGTGGTCGGCGTCGCGGTCTCGTACAACCTCCTCGACAACGGTAACGGCGTCGACAACATCCGTTTCACCTGGACGATCACGCCGTCCGTCGGGTCGCCCTTCGTCCAGTCCCAGTCGTTCTGGTTCGATCCCGAGTCCGCGGTGCAGATGGACGTGCAGGACTGGTTCGACAACGAATTCGGCGGCTCGGTGCCGGTTCCCGGAAATCCCTCGCCACCCTGGACCGGCACGATCGTAGGCTCGCCGATTGACGGCGGCGGCAACGTCGTGGGGACCTCGGCGCGTTTCACGATCCATTGCTCGGCCAACGGGCAGGCGACGCTCGACGACGTCGTGACCAATATCGGAGCACCGAAGGCGGCGCCGGTTCCGGTGGACGCGCCGGCGGCGCTGGCCGCGCTGATCCTCGCTTGCCTCGGGCTGGGGATGCGCCTCGCCGCGCGGCGCCGGCGCGCATAGGTCGATCGTCGGCCGGAGCCAACCCTTCGACGTGAAGGCCCGAGCGTCGGCCAGAAGGCCGACCCTCGGGAGGCGGCCACTCAGAACGCCTCGTCCCAGGGCATCGACAGGCGCTTGGCCGCGCTGATCACGCCGACCATGCTGTAGGTCTGCACGAAGTTGCCCCAGGGTTCTCGCGTCGCCGGGTCGAGGTGCTCGGCGAGGAGGCCGAGCCCCGTGCGGCAGGCGAGGAGCCTCCCGTAGAGTTCGCGCGCTTCGTCGCGGCGCCCGAGCCGCGCGAGGGCGTTGACGTACCAGAACGTGCAGACGACGAATGCGTTCTCCGGCGCGCCGAAGTCGTCGTGCTCGACGTAGCGGAACACGAAGTCGCCGCGCTTCAGTTCGCGCCCGATCGCCTCGACGGTCGACGCGAAGCGAGGATCGTCGGCCGGGAGGAAGTTGAGCTCCGCGAGCAAGAGGAGGCTCGCGTCCAGCGCCTCGCCGCCGGCGCTCGCGACGTAGGCTCCGCGCGCCTCGTTCCAGCACTTCGCGCGGATGAAGTCGCGGATGCGGTCCGCTTCGACGCGCCAGCGGCGCGCGCGGTCGGGGAGCGCGAGGCGCGCAGCGATGCGCGAGAGGCGGTCGCAGGCCGCCCAGCACATCACCGACGACCAGGTGTGGACGCGCAGGCGACCGCGCAGTTCCCACAGTCCCGCATCCGGCTGGTCGTGCAGCGCGATCGCGCGTTCGCCCAGGGGCTCCAGCCGCGCGAGCAGCGCCTCGTCGCCGCGCTGCGCGAGGCGCTCGTCGAAGAACGCGTGCGTGACCGCGAGCACGACCGACCCGTAGGCGTCGTGCTGCGCCTGCAGGTAGGCCTGGTTGCCGACGCGCACCGGACCGATGCCGCGGTAGCCGGGGAGCGAGGCGACGACGCGCTCGTCGATCGCCGCGTCGCCCGCGATCGAGTAGACCGGCTGCAGCGGCGCGCCGTCCACGCTCGCCGCGATCGTCGCGAGGTAGCGCATGTAGCCTTCCAGCGTCGCCGTCGCGCCAAGGCGGTTGAGCGCGTCGACGACGAAGTAGCCGTCGCGCAGCCAGCAGTAGCGGTAGTCCCAGTTGCGCCCGCTGTCCGGCGCCTCGGGGATCGAGGTCGTCATGGCGGCGACGATGGCCCCGGTGTCCTCGTCGGCGTTGAGCTTCAGCGTGATCGCGGCGCGGATCACGTCGGCCTGCCACTCGTAGGGAATCGCGAGCCGGCGAACCCAGTCGTGCCACCACGCGACCGTTTCGTCGATCGCCCTGCGCGCGAACGCGGACGGCGCGCCCGGCAGCGGCTCGTCGGTGCCGAACACGAGCGTGCAGCTCTCCTCGAGCAGGAACGGCCGCTCGTCGGCGATGGCGGTGAGCGAGGCGTCGGTGGTGAGCCGCAGCGCGAGGTCGCGGGCGACGTAGCGTATGTGGTGGCTGCCGGCGGTCGTCTCGGGGCGCTTCGCTCCCCACTCGCAGGCGGGCCTCAGCCGCACGGTGATGCGTGGCCGTCCGGCGATCCGCTGGACGTGGCGCACGAGCGTGTGCGGCACGTGGATGCGGTCGTGCTCGAAGTGACGCGGAACGCAGTCGACGATCTCGATCTCGCCGCCGTCGCGGTCGACGAGGCGCGTGGACAGCACCGCGGTGTTGCGCAGGTAGGCCTGCGAGGCGTGCGCAAGCCCGTCGAGTTCGATCGAGAACACGCCGCGGGCGTCCTCGGGCGTCGCGTCGTCCAGCAGCGCGCAGAACACCGGGTCGGCGTCGAAACGCGGGAAGCAGCCCCAGACGACCGAGCCTTCCGGGTCGATCAGGAGGCCGATGCGCCCGTTGCCGACGAGCGCGAGGTCGAGGTGCCGCCGGGTGCCGGTCATGCGGCGGACGGAGGTGCGAGCGTGGAGATCCAGGTGCGCACCGCATCGACGTCGGGCAGGCGGTAGCGGGCGAACGTGGATCCCTTGCCGACCTTGACGGCGACGCCGCCGACGCGCTGGACGAACCGGAAACCCGGCTCGTCGCCGCGGTCGTCGCCGACGAACACCGGCCGGCGCCCCGCGAACGGGGCTTCGGCGAGGAACTGCGCGATCGCGCGCCCCTTGTCGGGGCCGCCGGGCCGCACCTCGACCAGCTTCTTGCCGCCCTCGGCGGTCCAGCCGTCGACCTCGGTCACGACGTGGCGGATCGACCGGTGCACGAGCCCCGCGAGTTCCGGCACGGCACGGTAGTGCACGGCGAGCGAAGCTCCCTTGTGCTCGACGAGGAGGCCCGGATGCCGCGTCGCGAAGGCGGCGACGAGATCGCGCAGCCGGTCGAGCGTCGCCGGGTCGCCGGCGTGCAGGTGCATCGCGCCGTCGCGGCTGCGCCGCTCGCAGCCGTGCTGTCCGGCGATCGGCAGCGCGAGACCGGGCAGCAGGCGGTCGACGTCGCGGATCGAGCGCCCGGTGATCAGCGCGAGCGCGCCGTCCAGCACACGCGAGGTCGATGCCAGCATCGGGCGGAGCGCCGGGTCGACGTCGACGCGGTCCGGCGCTGGCGCGAGGTCGACGAGGGTGCCGTCGATGTCGAGGAACAGCGCGTCGGTGGCGTCGAGCGGAGGGGGGCGGCGGCGGGGCGCCGCACGCGCCGCGCCGGCGCCGCGTTGCGTCTGCGTTTCGATCATGCGGGCAGCGCGCCCTCTTTGACCCGCCGGCCGAGCGTGTGGCGCTGGCGGATCGCCGCGGCATCCATCAGCATGCGCCCGGCCCAGCTGTATACGTTGAACTCGCGCAGGAGCCCGCGCATGATGCGCATGCGATCGCGCTGCTCGTCCTCGGGCATCGACAACGCGCGGTGGATCGCGGCGGCGAAGCGGTCGGTGTCGTAGGGATTGACGATGAGCGCCTCCGGCAGTTCGCGCGACGCTCCGGCGAACTGCGACAGCACGAGGACGCCGCGCTCGTCGTCGCGTGCCGCGACGAACTCCTTCGCGACGAGGTTCATGCCGTCGTGCAGGCTCGACACGATGCAGACGTCGCTCGCGCGGTAGTACTCGTACACGGCGTCGGCCTCGTGGTGCTCGGCGAGCAGCCGGATCGGGACGAAGGCCGGCGCCGCGTGCTTCGCGTTGATCTCGTCGGCGAGCGCCTTCGCGCGAGTGGCGTAGTCGCGGTAGTCGGTGATCGTGCCGCGCGTGGGCGCCGCCACCTGCACGAACGCGAAGCGGCCGGCCCACTCGGGGTGGCGTTCGAGCAGCCGATCGATCGCGTGGAAGCGCTCGAGGATGCCCTTGGTGTAGTCGAGGCGGTCGATGCCCACGCCGAGCTTCACGTCGTGCGAGAGCCCGAGCCGGTCGCGCACGGCGGCGCGCGCGTGCCCCACGCCCCACTGGCGCGCGAGCGGTTCGGGCGGCCAGGCGATCGAGATCGGGTATCGGCGCACCGCGGTCGCGTGTCCCGAGACGTGGACCTCCGAAGTCTCGCGGTCGACGCGCGCCTCCAGCACGCGGTCGACCGTGTCGAGGAAGTTGTTGCAGTGGAACCGGGTGTGGAACCCGAGGATGCTGCTGCCGAGCAGGCCGTCGAGGAGTTCCGCGCGCCATGGACAGATCGAGAACGCTTCGGGGTTCGGCCACGGGATGTGCCAGAACGTGACCACGGTCGCGCTGGGCAGGCGCTCGCGGATCATCTTCGGCAGGAGCGCGAAGTGGTAGTCCTGGACGAGCACGATCGGGGCGGCGGTGCGTGCCTCCGCGGCGACCGCGTCGGCGAACTTCGCGTTCACCTCGCGGTAGCGCGCGAAGTCCGACGAGCGGAACACCGGGCGGACGTGTGCGATGTGGCACAGCGGCCACAGGCCTTCGTTCGCGAAGCCGCTGTAGTAGCCGTCCTCCTCGTCCTTCGTGAGCCAGATCCGGCGCAGGCGGTAGGCGGACTCGCCCGGCGGTACCTCGACCCGGTCGTGCGCGTCGACCGTCTCGCGGTCGGCGCTGCCGCTGCCGTGCGCGATCCAGGTGCCCGCCGTCGCGCGCATCACCGGTTCGAGCGCGGTGACGAGCCCGGACGCAGGATGCTGCACGCGGACGCCTTCGTCGGTGCGCACGTGGATGTAGGGCTCGCGGTTCGACACGACGATCACGTCGCCGCCGCCGGGCTCGCGCTCGAGGATCGCGCGAAGGCTCGCCGGCGACCAGGCGAGCTGGCCCTCGTCGCGCGGCCGGTAGCGCTCCTCGAGTTCGCGGATGAGTTCGCGGACGTCCCCGGCGATCGGGCGGAGTTCGGGAGTCGAGAACGCCGCGCCCCCGGCCGGGCGGACGAGGCCCTCGCCGCGCAGGAGTGCGCGCAGGCCGTTCACCCATCCGCGCCACGAGAGTTGCGCGACGATCACCGTGATCAGCGCGACGAGGAACGCGAGCACGGCGAAGAACGCGAACAGGTAGAGGCGCGTCTCCTCGCTGCGCTTTTCGACGAAGCTCATGTCGTGCAGGATCGCGAGCTGCGCCGGACCCGCGGCACCGGCGTCGATCGGCGCCACCGACAGGTGCAGCATGCCGTGGGCGGTGTTGATCAGCGACTTCGCGGTGCTCGCGGGGGCGCGGAGCGCCGAGCAGGCGATGCCGGACGGAAATCCGGGCGTGGCGATCGGCATCGCGTGTCCCGCGATGCACAGTCCCACCGCGTAGAGCCGCTCGTCCTGCGTGAGGTGGCGGAAGAACTGCTCGATGCGCGGCGTGGAGCCGGTCAGCACGAGGCCGGAGAGCGGCTCGCTGACCGCGTTGGCAATGAGCGAGCTGCGCACGTCGAGATCGCGCACGACCCAGCGCAGCATCAGCGAGTCGGCGAGCGGGACGGCCGCGTAGGCGAACAGCCCCACGACGAGCATCAGCGGCAGCAGGAACCGGAGCGACAGACGCATCCGGACGACGGTAGCGGTCCGACCCGGGAGGGTCTGTCGGACGGACGCCGATCCGCCCGGGGCGACGGCCGCGGTCCGCGGGCGGGGAGGCGCGGAGCGTCGGATCGGGACCCGGCCGGTCGGCGAACGGCCGCCAAGCGCCGGGATCGCGTCGGCGGCCAGAGCCAACCCATTGAAATCAGGACGCTAAATGCAATGGCCCCGAACGGTGCGCACGGCACGAACCTTGCCTCCCGCTTGGAACACCGGGTTGCCGCAGGAGGTTCGACATGAGGACTACCTTTGCGCTGGCGCTGGCTTTCGTGGCCGGCACGGCGGCCGCCGACATCAAGCTGCTGGTCGCGGTCGAGCCATCGGATCGAGAGGCGATGGTGATCAGCGCCCAGGAAATCGGCGCATCGCTCTCCCGCGCGGCGGGGGTGCCGGTGCGCTCGTCGAAGTCGCAGGACCTCTCCGACGCGATGCGATCGACGCGCACCGGCGAGTACGACGTCTACATCGCGCCGGCCCACGTGGCCGCCTCCGCGCTGTCGCACGGATTCGCCCTCGTCGGCTCGACCGAGCCGGACGAGGTCTACCAGCTCGTCGCGAAATCCGGGGTCAAGTCGCCCGCCGAGCTCAAGGGCGGCCGGATCTACCTGCCGCAGCAGGACTCGGTCGGCGCGTACATGGCGCGCGGCATGCTGAACGAGTCCGGTCAGTCGCTGAAGACCTTCCGGGACGTCCTCTACCGCCGCACGTCGGGCGCCGGGTTGTTCGCGATCGACACCGGCATCGTCGACGCGACGGTCGCGAAGCGCGGCGACGTCGAGCAGTGGCAGAAGTCCGGGACGGCGAAGGGCGCGGCCATCATCACGTCGCGGCCGGTGCCGGGCGGCATGACCGTGGTGGTGAAGAAGGACATGCCGGACGCCCAGCGAGCGAAGGTCGACGCCTGGTTCACGAGTTCCGCGGGCATGATGCCCGGCATCGGCCGCGTCGCGTACCGCCCGGACCCCGCCACCTATCGCTACGTCGCGACGCTGGGCAACTGGACGCCCGCACAGCTTCCCGGTGCGAAGGTCGTCACCGCCGAGGAGGTCTCGGCGCTCGCGCGTTCCGGCGCGGCCATCGTCGACGTGCGGACCGCGAAGGAGTACAACGAGAAACGCATCCCCGGCGCGATCTCGATTCCCTACGGCGAGAAGAGCGTCAAGGACGTCGCGTTCGATCCGAAAGCGGACGACTTCCCGCTGCCCGATGAGATGGACCGCGCGAAGCCCGTCGTCTTCCACTGCAACGGCGCCGAATGCTGGAAATCGTACAAGGCTTCGCAGGTCGCCTTGTCGCGCGGATTCAAGACCGTCTACTGGTTCCGCGGCGGGATGCCCGAGTGGGAGAAGAACGCGATGGCGGTCGACACGTCGAAACCGGCGCCCGCCCGCCTGGCGACTGCCGATCCCGCGAAACGCTGATCGGGGCGCCCGGGCACGTCCGACCGCGGGCGGTGCGTCCGGCCCGCGACGTGTTCAGCGCCGCGCGCGCAGGACGTTCGCGGCCAGCGTCACGCCGACGATCGCGAACCCCGCGACGTTCAGCCAGAACTGGTTGAACACGAGGATCAGGCCGCCGACCGACAGCAGGACCTGCTCGACGCGCGAGACCGTCGTCGCGAACCAGCGCGCGAACGCGGCCGAGAGCGCGAGGATGCCGACGACGCCAGCGACGATCGCGGAGACGAACGCGCTCCAGGTGAAGTCGACGAACAGGAGCGCCGGCGTGTAGGTGAACATGAACGGCACCAGCGCCTTGCCCATCGACAACCGGAAGGCGGTGAGACCGGTGCGCATCGGTTCGGAGCCCGCGATCCCGGCAGCCGCATACGCGGCCAGCGCGACCGGAGGGGTCACGTCGGCGAGAACGCCGTAGTAGAAGACGAAGAAGTGCGTCGCGAGGAGCGGCACGCCGAGCGTCGCCAGCGCCGGCGCGGCGATCGAGGCGAGGATGATGTAGGTCGGCGTCGTCGGGATGCCGGTGCCCATCAGGATGCAGGCGACCGCGACGAAGAGCAGGCCGAAGAACACCTTGGCGCCGTTGTCGGTGACCCAGCCGGTCGGGTCGATCGCGCGAACCCAGTCTCCGGCGTGGGCCGCGAGTTCGACCACTGCCCCGGAGAACTTGAAGCCGAGGCCGGAGAGCGTCAGCGTGCCGAGGATCAGGCCCACGCACGCACAGGCGGCGCCGATCGCGAGAGCGTATTTCGCGCCCTCGGACATGCCCTCGACCAGAGGACCCCAGGTCAGCGTGCGGCCCTGCAGTTCGCCCCAGCCGAGCTTCCGCGCGACGAGCGGGATGTACGAACTGACGAAACACAGCACGATGCCCCAGAACGCCGACAGGAACGGCGTGAAGTCGAGCAGGAGCATCGTCACCAGGGCGATGAGCGGGAACACGAGGTGCCAGCTCTCCCCGATCACGCGCGAGAGCTTCGGTATCAGGTGCGGTTCGACGCCGCGGAGCTTCAGGCGCTTCGCCTCGAGATGGACCATCGTGAGGCAGGCGAAGTAGTGGAACAGTGCCGGCACGATCGCGACGATCACCAGGAACTTGTACGGAACCCCGAGCAGTTCGGCCATCACGAACGCCGAAGCGCCCATCACCGGCGGCGTGACCTGGCCGCCGCACGACGCCGACGCCTCGACCGCACCGGAGAAGCGCGCCGAGAACCCGTACTTCTTCATGAGCGGAATGGTGAGCGAGCCGGTGGTCACGGCGTTCGCGATGGCGGAACCGGAGATCATCCCGAACAGGCCCGAAGACACCACGCTCACCTTGGCGGGGCCGCCGGAGAAGCGCCCCGCGACGATGGTCGCGAGGTCCATGAACAGGCGCCCGAGTCCGGTCATCTGAGCGAGGATGCCGAACAGCACGAAATGGAACACATAGGTCGCCACGACGCCGACCGCGATGCCGTAGATGCCCTCGGTGCCGACGTAGATGTGGTTGACCACGCGGTCGACCGAGTAGCCGCGGTGCGCGAGGATGCCGGGCATGTGGCGGCCGAGGAGCGCGTAGAGCAGGCACGCCATGCCGATGGCGGGGAGGAGCGGCCCCATCGTGCGCCGCGTCGCCTCCATCACGATCACGATGGCGAGCACGCCCATCATGTAGTCCTGCGCGATCGGCGCGCCGACCCGGGCGATGAACACGTCGTCGAAGAAGACCAGAAAGTAACCCGAGATCGCCGCGGCGCAGGCCGCGAGCGGCCAGTCGAGCCACGCGACGCGGTCTCCGGTGCCGCCGAATTGCGGGAACGGCAGCGAAATGAACGCCACGAGCGCGATGAACGCGACGAACGGCGCCCCGTTTCGCACCTCTCCCAGCGTCGCGAGCCGGTCGACCAGCGCCCAGGCGAGGTAGACGTAGAACACGGTGAACACGAGGCTCCACGCCCAGGCGCGCGCGGCATCGGCGGTCGCCTTCGGCAGTACCGGGCGCGGAAACACGAGGAAGATGAGGCCGAGCACCAGCGCGAGGTGGAACGAGCGGTGCGTGATCTCGACCAGCAGGCCGAAACCCGCCGTGTAGACGTGGAACGACGAAAGGATCACCGCGATCGTCGTCACGAACAGTCCGACCGGGCCGACCAGCTTGCGGAAGTTCGATTCGGCGTCGTAGGTGCGGATCAGTTCCGCCTGCTTCTCCTCCGACACCGCCTCGACCTCGTCGGTCAGCGCGCCGCCGTGGCGCGAGGCGTGGTCGTGATGGCGGTCGGAGGCGCTCATCGTGCGGGAGTGTTCAGCGGGCGCCGTAGCCGGTGGGACCGGTGAGGCATGGGCCGGGGCGGGCGCTGAGCGCGATCGCGCGGTTGCCCCACTGCGCGAGATTCACCGGGCGCGGATCCCCGTCGACCGACAGTCTCCACTGCTGGTCGGCGTGCACGCGGATCGGGATCGCGTCGAAGCGGCGCTCCATCGTGACGACGTAGACGTCGCCTTCGCGACGCCAGCTTCCGCCCGCGTCCGCCTCGGTAGGGAGGCCAGGGCCGTGGCGGCGAAAGCGCATCTCCGTCTCGACGATCGCGGGACCGTCGGTGCGGAAACGCTCTTCGACCGGCGTGCGCGTGACCGAGTGCACGTACGAGATCGTGAAGGCGCCGCGTTCGGCCTCGACCTGCGCGAGCGGCGCGCCATCCGGGTGCGATGCGACCGCGAGGCAGGCGGGACCGGCCGCCGCGGCGGCGAGACTCGGGACCAGCAGCGCGCCGATCCCGAGCCTTCCTCTCACTTGATGAGGCCCTTCTCGCGGTAATACTTCTCCGCGCCGGGGTGCAGCGGGATCGAGATCGACTGCAGCGCGGTCGCGAGCGTGATCTCCTTGCCCTTCGGGTGCACCTGGCCGAGCGTCGCGGTGTTCTCGTAGAGCGCCTTCGTCACCTCGTAGGCCATCGCGTCGGAGAGTCCGTCATGCGTCGCCCAGATCGCCATCACCGCGAGGGTGTTGACCGGCGCCGTCTGGCCCTTGTAGGTGTTCGCCGGGAGCTGGACCTGCGCGTAGTAGGGCTGCTTCTTGCGCAGCGTGTCGACCTCGGGGCCGGCGAGCGGAACGATGCGGATGTCGCGCGCGTTCGCGAGGTCGGAAATCGACGACGTCGGCGCACCGGCGGTGATGAGCGACGCGACCAGGTTGCCGTCCTTGATCTTGTCGACCGACTGCGTGAACGACGAGAGATCCTCGCCGATGTCCTTGCGCGTCATGCCGTAGGCTTCCAGCAGGTCGCCCAGGAGCTGCCACTGGCCCGAGCCCGGCGAGCCGGACGAAATGGACTTGCCCTTGAGGTCCCGGAACGTGTTCACGTTCGCGGAGGCGAGCGTCACGAGCTGCACCTGCTCGGGGTACAGCGCGCCGAGCGCGCGCAGGTTCTTGAGCGCCTTGCCCTCGAACTGTCCCTTGCCGTTGAACGCGGCGTCGAGGATGTCGGCCGCGACGAACGCGCTCTCGATGTCCTTGCGGCCGAGGAGCTGCGCGTTGGCGACCGAGGCGCCCGCGGTCTCCGCGGTCGCCGAGAGCTTCTTGCCTCCGATCGTGACCTTGTTGCTGATGAGCTGGGCCAGCATGCCGCCGAGCGGATAGTAGGTTCCGCCGGTGCCGCCGGTGGCGATGCCGCAGAACACGCGATCCTGCGCGGACACGGCGCCCG
>JADLBN010000284.1 GCA_020847675.1 Burkholderiales bacterium
CCTCAAGGGCCAGCGGGCGCCGATGGTGCGACGGGCGCGCAGGGACCGGCGGGCGCCGATGGTGCGACGGGCGCTACGGGGGCGACTGGCCCGCAGGGGCCTCAAGGGCCAGCGGGCGACTCGATTCTCGCTCGGATTGAACGCAAAGCGCTGACATCTGACGCCAGCACAATCACATTCACCGACATACCGGATACATTTGACGATCTTCTGATCGTATTCCGCGGGAGGGACACGGACACTGGCCTGAGCGGCTCTGACGCGTTTGTGAAACTTAATAACGACGGGATCACAGGCAACTACAGCAGCCGTCAATATCTCGGGATCACGGACAGTTCGCCTAACGCCGGGTGGTCGGCGGCAACATCAGACGGCGTTCCGATGCTTGTGTGTCCAGGCACGAGCGGGGCGGCCAACGCAATATCTGGCGGTGAGGTTACGATCTACGGATACGCCAGCGCGTTCTACAAGACGATGATGGCTCGCAACTACGCATCATTTTCATCGCTTATCCTCAATCACACCTCAGCGACGTATAAGAGTACGTCTGCGATAACGCGCATTGATCTGAAGGCGGGCGGCACAGCATTTGCGGCCGGCACTGTCGTGTCGCTATATGGTCGGGGCGGCGAATAGCGGCGCATCGATTGACCATGTCAGACTTCGCAACCGACTTCGCCTCGCGCTTCGCAGCCGCGGCCGATCGTGCCGGGATGCGTGTCGAAGTCCAGGTCCGCCCGAAGGATTGCGTCGCGCGACCGTACGCGCTTCGCGCCGCGCTGATGCGGCCCGACATGCTGACCGACGCGCGCGCCATCTCGACGGATTGGGAACTGGAGTATGTGACCACGGACGCGCCGTCGCTCGCCGAAGGTGACGCGGTCGAGATTGCCGGGGTGGTCTACTCCGTGCGCGAGCGGCCGCGGGTGCCAGAGTCGACCGGCCGTGATGGCACGTTTATGCGCGCGCTGCTCTCGCGCATCGCGACCTGCGACGCGCCATAGGCCGGGGACAGCGTGGCGACCGTCCAGAGGCAGGTACTCGATGCGATGGTCGCGCGACTGCGCGCTGCGCCGCTGCTGGTGAAGTCGCCGAGCGAGCGCGTGCGGATCGCGCATCGCACACCGGTCCCGCGCGATGAGTGCCCGGCGATCCGGGTGGTCCCGATTCGCAACCGTCGCACCAGCGGCAAGGACTGCGACGCCCGGGCGCTCGCGGTGCGCGTGCAACTGTTCACCCGCGATGACGACGGGACCGCAGGCGAGTCGGCGGATGATCTTCTCGCCGCCGTGCTCGCGCGGCTCAAGCCGGCGCGTGGGGACGCGATCCCGTACCCGCAAGGCGTCGCGCTGGACGTGGCCGAGGAAGTCACGCTCGACGACGAGATCGCCGATATCGACGTGGCCTTCGCCGAAATCACGGTGACGGCGAGCTACACGGTCCCGACCGGCCAGGTGTAGCGGCGACGCCTCCGATGGAGATGCGGACCATCAGGCTGCTGCGGAGGCACACCCGCGCCGGGCAGGAATACGCGATCGGCGTGCAACTCGTGATCCCCAAGCGGGACGCGGAGTGGCTGGTCGAACAGAAGATCGCCGATCCGGTCGGCTGGCAGTTCGCAGGGTCAACCTCGGAAGTGCGCGCTCCGGTGCAGTCGGCCGGCAGTGCGAAATCGCTGGTCCCCGCACGCAAGGGCTGCTGCGGGCATCGCTGGTAACGCAACGCGCGCGGAGCGCACGAAAGGACGGCATCATGAAATTCATCGGACGCGGCCGGGTCTACATCGCCGAGCGGGACGACAACGGCATCCCCGGCATCTTCAAGTTCGTCGGCTGCGCGGACGCGCTCGACATTTCGCTCGCGGTCGAGACCATCGAGCACGTGAGCAAGTGCACCAGCGCCGACGCTATCGACGCGCAGCTCACGACCAAGCAATCGGCGAACGTCACCATGACGCTGTCGGAGTGGTTCCAGGACAACCTGCTGCTCGCGCTGCGCGGCACGCTGGTGCCCGACAGCAGCGGCGGCTCGGTGACCGGCGAGGCGTGCGGGACGGGATTCGTGGCGGGCGACATCTACCTGCTCGGCGCCGCGACCGGCACGCCGCACACGAACGTGTCCGCCGTCTCGCTCTCGGACAGCGGCGGCGCGCTGGTGCTCAACACCGACTACACCATCAACCTCAACACGGGCACGGTGACGTTCCTGCTGGCGACCACGGGCGCGGTGACCGCCAACTACACCTACGACGACCTGCCCTACATCGCGATGTTCAAGGCGGGCTCGAAGGCGTACTGGGTGCGCTTCGACGGCGTCAACAAGGCCGACGACGACGATCCGTTCGTGGTGGACCTCTACAAAGTCCAATTCACCCCGGCGCAGTCGCTCAACCTGCTGGCCGACGACTTCACGCCGCTGGAACTCGGCGGCGCGGTGCTGATCGACGACGCGAAGAGCGACTCGGGCGACCTCGGCCAGTTCGGGCGCATGACCAAGCTCCAAGCGGTCGCCTGAGAACGGCCGCGTGATCCGCGGCATCTGCGATTCACCGGACCGACTCGCGGCCAGACTCTACGTCTGGCTGCGGGTCGACTGTCCGTGCTGCACGTTCTTCCGGGCGTTCGCGCTCGGCCTCATCCTCGGCTCGGCGCTGTTCGGCGCCGCTGCCGCCCTCCTGCTGCACCTCCCGTAGGCACTTCGCATGTCCCCTCCCCGCGGCGACCCCATGGACGACACCCGTACCGGCGACACGTTCGCCGACCTCCTGCCCGAAATTCGCACGGTGACGCTCGGGAAACGCGACGTGCAGGTGCGCGCGCTCACGCTCGAAGAGATGCCGCCGGTGGTCGCGCCGTTCGCCCCGCTGCTCACGGCGTACGGCAACGGCGGGAGCGATGGTCTGGCGGCAATCTCGCGAGAACTCAACGCCCCGGCGTGCGCGGTCGCGGAGGCGTGCACCGGGATTCCCGCATCGGTGTGGCGCGCAGCCGACGCGGCGAAGCTACTCGCGGTGGTCAAGGTCGCGCTGGAGATGCACGTCGATTTTTTCGTCCACGGCCTCGAACTGGCGGGGATGCTCGGGGCCATGGTGCGACCGGCGGATGGGCTGACGCAGTCGCCTACCTCGCAAGCCGCGGGCACTCCCGACCGTTGAGCTACACGGCGCGCGCCATGCTCCTGCTGACCGAAGCGCACTACCGGCTGGACGCGGCGCAGCGGTTGGAGCTCGCGCACGACGTGCGCGCTGCGATGCACGCGCCGGACAAGAAATTCGAGGGGTTCGCGCGCGAACTGAAGGCCGCGGCGCGCCCGAAGCCGAAGCGCCGGAGGGTCTGATCCGTGGCCGATCGTCAGACGGACTTCTCCGTCGGGATCGGCGGCGATGGGTCCGAACTGCTGGCCGCGCTCGCGAAGATCAAGGGCGAGGTCCGCAACGCGGCGACTGAACTCGAGCGCACGACCGCCAACGTCACACTGTTCAAGAACGCGAACAAGAGCCTTGACGAAGCAGCCGACGCGCTCAAGCGCGCGGAGACGAGCGCGAAGGACCTGCGCCGGCAGATCGACGCGCTGCGCGAGGGCGGGCAGGAAGTCGGGAAGGGCCTGACCAAGGGGCTGAAGGACGCCGATCGCGAAGTCTCGCGCGCGACGCGCGCCCTCGATGCGCAGCAGAAGGCGGTCGCGAAACTGGGCGACTCGCTCGCGAAGTCAGGTGTCAACGTCGCCCGGCTTGCCGACGAGGAAAAGCGCCTCGCACGCGAGACCGCTGCTGCTGCGAAAGCGCAAGCGGAGCAGCAGGCGCGCCAGGCGCTCGGCGTCAAGTCGGCGAAGGAGACATCCGACGCAATCGCGAAGCTCAACGCCGCCTATGCGACGCTGAAGGCGAGCGGGGCCTCGACCAAGGAACTGGCCGACGCGCAATCCGCGCTGCTCACCAAGACGCGCGAACTGCGCGAGGAACAGGGCGGGCTCGGGCAGTCGTTCGCGGGTCTGCGCGCTGGCGTGCTCGGCGCTGCGGCCGCCATTGCGACCGCCGTCGCGACGATGCGCGAGGTGATCGAACTCGGCCGCCAGTTTGAGAAGCAGACCGCGCTGCTCGGCAGCGTGTCGAACGCGTCTGGCGCCGATATCCGCGAACTGGCGAACGGCGTGCGCCGGCTCTCGGCCGAACTCGGGGTCGGGCTCGACGACGCGCTCAAAGCCGCATACGACCTGCTGCGGCAGGGCGTGCCCGAGGGCAACATCCTCGAAGTGCTCGCGACCGCGAATCAGGCGGCGACGGCGGGAGTGACCGACCTCGGCAGCGCGGCGAAGCTCGCGGGCACGCTGATGCGGGGCTTCGGGCTGGACCTCGAAGGCGCGAAGCTCGCGATGGATCAGGCGTTCGCCGCCTCGAAGAACGGCGGCGCGACCATCGCGGAACTGGCCGACAGCTTGGGCAACATCGCGCCGCTCGCCCGCCGACTGCGAATCCCGTTCGAGGAAATCGCCGCCGCGGTCCAAGTCATGACCAAGGCGGGACTGGACGCCCCGACCGCGCTCGCGCAACTGCAACAGATCATCGTGCGCCTGGGCGATGCGAAGGCGCTTGCACAACTCAAGCAACTGGGCGTCGAATCGAAGGGTCTCATCGGTACGCTGCAACAGCTTGCCGATCGGCGCCTCGGTGTCGACGAGATTCTCGAGCTCGGCGTCGGATCGACGCGGGCGGCGAACGGTGTAGCGGCGCTTACGCAGTCCTCGCGCGCGCTCGGGCGGGCGCTCGAAACCGTCCAGCAGTCGAGCGGCGCGCTCGCGAAGGTGGGCGCCGACCTCGATCGGCTGAACGCCGAATCGGTCGGTCGGGTGTCCGCGTCGGTCAAGTCGCTGGCGACCAACATCGGCGCGGCAGTGCTGCCGTCGGCGTCGTTCAATGACGCGCTCGCGGCGATGATCCAGTCCGTCGACGGGCTGCTCACCAAGGTGCGGGACGCTGGCGGATCGCGCGGGCTCGGAGCATGGGTCACCGGGCTGGCCGCGTCGCTGCCGGCGGTTGGCGGGCTCGCGAGTCAGTTCAATCTCGTCGTGCAATCGCTCGGGTTGTTCAGTGCCGCGCAGGAGCGCGCGCGGACCGAACTCTCGGCGACCACCATCGCCGCGCAGGCGGCATCGCAGTCGCTCTCCGCGAGCCTCGGGTCGGTCGCCGCGGCGATCCAAGCGCAGATCGCGGCGGCCGACCTCAAGATCGGCCAGCTACGCGCGAGCTTGCAGGCGCTCGTGCCGGAGCTACAGGCCAACGCCAAGGCGGTGCAGGACGCCGCGGCGGCCGGCATCAACGCGATCAATCAGCAGGCGCAGGCGCGGCTCGCGGCGCTCGACACTCTCACCAACAGCGAGCGGCAGATCGCGGCCGAGACGCTCGCGATCCAGCAGCAGTTCGCCGCTGATCGGCTCAAGGTCCTCAACGATTCGAGCGCGCAGGTACTCGCCGCCGCGGAAGCCGAGGCGCAGGCGCGCATCGGGCTCGCGCGGAGCACCGGCCGCGACGTGGCGAAGGCAGAGCAGGACGCCTCCGCGTCGCGCGCGACCACGCTGCGCGGGCTCATCGGCGGGTATCAGGCGTACCTGACCGAACTGCTCAATCTCGAGACTGCGCACCAGAACAAGGTCAAGGCGCTGCAGGAAGGCCGCGTCGCGGTCAATCAGAACATCGAAGCGCAGATCCGGGAACTGCGCAGCCAAGGTCTTTCGGAGTACGACCGCTACTACGCGCGGGTCCGCGAGATCGATGACAACATCTCCAAGTCTCGGCAGGCGCTCGCGGCCGGCGACCTCAAGGCCGCGCAGGACTACGCCGCAAAGGCGGTCGAAGCGACCTCGCAAATCTCGAAGCGCGTCGAGCAGGACGGGCGCGTTGTGGTGTCGCAGTTCACGGCGCAGGAACTCGCGGTCAGCAAGCTCAAGTCAGCGCAGGAACTGCTGAACAAGGTCTACGACGAGAGGATCGATTCCGAGACCAAGAGTGCGGCCGCCACGCAAAAGAACATCGCGACCGCGACCGAGCAACTCGGCGAACTCAAGCGGCAACTCGACGCGATCAATGCGACGGTCGGCGAGGGCATCCAAGTCAAATTGTCCGCCGATGCGGCGAAGGTGCGCGAGACGCTCGACGCGCTCGCAAAGGAGACGGCGCAGCGCGAACTGCTGCTCGGGCTCTCGCTCAAAGTGGACGAAGCGAAGGACAAGGTCTCCGCGATCAAGTCCGACCTCGAGGCTGGCCTGACGGTCGAGGCGCAGGTCAAGCTCGATCAGGTGCAGGCGGCGATTGCCACGATCGCGGAGGCGAAGCCGGAACTGGTGGTGCAGACGGCCGAGGCGCAGCGCGCGATCGGCGACCTCTCCACGCAGATCGCGCAGATCGCGGCGGACCCGGTCGCCATCACGGCGACGGTGAACAGCAACGTGGCCGAGGTACAGGCGGCGATCGACAACTTGCAGAAGCCGACCTTCTCGACGCACACTGTCACGGTGCGAACCGTCGAGGCGAAGGCCGCGGGCGGTCTCATCGGCGAGCAGGCGGCGGCGATCCGGCGCAACTGGCCTGCGGCGCGCGGTGCGGTCCAGCAATTCGCCCGCGGCGGCGCGGTCTTCCGGCGTCCGGCGTGGTCCAAGGTGCCCGGGGTCGGCAGCGGCGATACCGTGCCGGCTGCGTTGCAGTCGGGGTCTTTCGTGGTGCGCAAGGCCGCGTCGCGCTATTACGGCGACGGGCTCATGCGGATGCTGTCGAGCCGGCCGCAGGGGTACGCGCTCGGCGGACTGGTGGGCGTGCTCCCGCTGCTGCAGGGGCGCATCAGCGACATCGTGCAGCACGCGCTCGGCGGACTGCGCGGCGGCGGGTCGGGACGCCAGGTCGAGGGCGTCGACTATCAGGGTCTGGTGCAGATGCTGACCACGATCGTGGAGGCGACGCGCGACCTGGTGCCGAGCTCTACCGGCCTCGACGTGTCCAAGTGGGCTGGCGCGCTGCTCGAGCGCATGCCCTACCTGTCGGACGACAAGCTCCGCACGCTGGCCGACGCGATCCGCGAGAATTTCAAGGGCATCCTCGACGGCGCGAAGACTGCGCGCAACTTCGGTGTCCCCAACGTGGTCGGCGACGACCTGCTCGGATGGCTGTTTCTCAATCGCGGCGGCCATGCGCGCGGGGGCGACACGGTCCCCGCGATGCTTACGCCGGGGGAGTTCGTGGTCAACCGCTCGCGCGTGCAGCAACTTGGCGACGGGTTCATGCACGCGGTCAACAGCATGCGCTTCTCGCGCGAATCGCTCGCCGCGATGCTGCGCGGGCCGGCGGCGCCGCGCGTGCGCTACTTCGAGGACGGAGGCTCCGTTGTCGCGAGTGCGGGCGGTGCGCCATCTTCGCCGCCTGCGGCATCGGGCGGCGCTGGCGTCATCAATGTAAGCGTAACCGCAGCGCCCGGCGCGCTGCTCTCGGCCGAAAACGTCCGGCGCTTCATCGTGCCGGTCCTCGAAGACACGATGCGCCGTCGCGCGAACTGACATGCCCTGTTCCCCGCAGCGCTACCTCGCGAACAATCGCAACCTGATCAACCCGGCGGCGAGTGTCGTGCTCACGCCGTCGAGTGTGGAGCCGGTCGAGGATTTGGTGATCGAGACGCCGGTTGCGCGCGATGGGTCCGCAGCGGTGGAACTCTCGGGCGCGTACACCGGCAGCGAAGAAGCGACCTACGAAGTCGAAGTCGTCGACACGGCGGCAGACAGTCCGACCATTTCGGCACCGATCTACGCGGGCGCCGGTTCGTCGCGGCTCGTCGGCATTACGTCGACCGGACTCGACGCGCAGGAGATCGCGGTCGAACTGGTCGACGCCGGGCGTCCGGCGGTCTATGCCGCGGTGAGCTTCGAGGGCGTGCTGCTCAAGGCGCGCGCGGCAGGCACGGCGGGCAACTCGATCAGCGTGTCGATCGATCAGTCGGGACTCACCTTTGACGCGACCGACTACGCGCTCTTGGTCGACCTCGCCAAAGGGCAGGGCGGGCCGACCAGCGGGCTCGAAGGTGCCGGCTTCGACTGGGAGACCGCGATTCTCGGCGCAGACGATGTGATCCCGGCGAGCGCGAAGCGCGTTGCGTTCGGTGACGATCGCTCTACGGTGTACCTCGCGTACAAGGCGTATGAGAACAACCGCTGGCGATATCACTTCGTCCCGGAAATCCAGCGGGACATTCCGAAGGGGACGCCGGTCAAGTTCGTTACCGGCGGTCGCGTGGTCACCATCACGGACGGCGTGACGCCCGAGGTCTACAGCAGCATCGCGACGGTGTACGACCTGCTGTCGCAGGTGCGCGCGACATCGCTGCTCTGCACGGTGGATGGCGTGGTCGCGAACGATCGCAGCCCCGAAGGGCAGGCGGCGCGCGATCTGCTGGTGCGCACCGATGCGCACGTCGAGCCGTCGACCGGGACGGGCTCCGAGTACGCGCGTGCCGGGCTCGCGTCAGCCTTCGCGAACGCGAACGCGGGGACCGAGCTTGTGGTGATCCGATGCTACGCGACCAGCGCGAAGGAACACTCGCTCGCGCGGCTCGGCGCGGAGCGCTGGACCGTGACTTCGAGTCTCGGCGGGTCTCTCGGCGACGCGGTATCGGGCCTTCCCTTCGTGGACCCGGTGGCCGTGAAGTTCGGATTCACGATCCCGGTGCGCCTGCCGGCGAACTTCGGCACGCTGCAGGGCAAGTTCTCGCACGTCGCGACGCAGTATCAACCCCGCGAGGCAGGCGTCGAGAATCCGCCGCTGTGTCCGGTTGCGCTGACAGCCGGGATCGCTGCGACCGATCAGGCCATCACGCTGCGATGGACCAAGCGTCCGAGCGGCGAATGCAACTGCACATCGCTCCCGGTGCCGCGCCTGTCGGCGCGCTGCCTCGGGCTCGACTCGACGGAAGGAGGCGAGGAAGATATGAGCTACTCCACCGAGGCGGTCAGTCGCCTCAAAGATCTGTACGACTGGGGCGCTCTGCTGGCCGCGGCCGTGACGCGCTATGTCACAGGATATGCGCGCGACGGCATCACGGAAGCGCAGGTCGCGGTCGCATCTTTGGCGAGCTTGGACCCGGACTCGACAACGGGCGCCTACCTCACGAAATCGGTAGCAGCGTTCCCGATTGGCGAAGGCGTGACGGTGACCGAGAACTTCGCGAACCAGCCCGGCGTAATGGCCCCGGTCGATCTTGCGGCGGTGCAGACGCAGTTCGCCGACGACGTGACCGCGCAACTGCGCGACGTGCTCGACATGTACGAGACGGGCATCGCCACGATCGACCTGGTCGAAGACTCGTCGCTCAAGACCGATGGCTTCGCGCAGTGGGACGCGGCGCTGGCGACGTGGCGTGCGGACTTCGTGGATTCGGTGGACGAGATCATTGTGTCGCGGCTGAAGAACCTCACGATCGAGAAGTACCGCGTGCTGGTGCGGCAGGCGATCGCCTACGCGGGGGTGTCCCCCATGGGAAAATCTGACGCCAGCGCCCTCACGTCAGGCGATGGGTGCTGGCAGGATTACCCGGAGGACCAGTATTACTGGTCCGTGGAAGGCTCGGTTGGCGGCGGGTACGCCCCCGCGTTCGTCAACCGTCCGTACTACTCGTCGCGCAAGCTCGGCGACGACGACAGCTACAACGCGACGCAGGAGTTCGGATTCCAGGTCAACTGCGCGTGCCCGACGCGCCTCATCGAGGGCGACACGATCATCCTGTCGCTCGGCGATGCGGGCTACCCGCCGACCTATCAGGTTGGCGACGAGATCATTCTTCCGGTGATCGCGGCCGCGCCGCTCGCGCTCGCTGGTGGCCGCGACGACGACAGCACGCAGACATGGAGCGTGACGGGCAGCGTGGACGGTCCGTTCGCGCCATGGGTGTTCACGCCCGGCGATTCGGACATGGCCTACACGGCCGGCGGTCTCGCGTGGGACCGGGAAGAGCGCGGGATTCCGAGTCAGAAGGGCGACCGCGTGAGCTTCACGATCGAAGGCGGGCACTACCGCTGGCGGAAGAATGCCGGCGCGTGGTCCTCGTCGCTGCCGATCCCGACCACGGCAACCGCGCTCGACTCCGGGCTCTTCATCCGGTTCGTGGCTGGCGTCGCCCCGTCGTTCGCGACCGGCGACCTGTACGAGTTCGCGGCGCTGCAACCGTGGGCGGTGTCCAATCTCCGTAGCGCGCCCGCCGGCAAGCGCTGGCGGTGGGCCGAGGACTCGACCGGGCCGACGCTCGATATCGACCTCGGGTCCGCACAAGACCTCGACACGCTCGCGATTGCCGACCACGCGATCCCGGCCGGCGCGACCATCACGCTCGAAGGCGGACTCATCGCGGCGGGAGAGTGGGCCGAGCCTGTGACCTGGCGCGACGGCGTGATCGTGCAGACGCTCTCGACGCCGCGCAGCGCGCGTTACCTGCGCCTGACGCTCGCGAGCGCGGGCGCCGGCTACATCGGCTGGCTGTGGCTCGGCGAGGCGCTCGCAACAGCGCTCGCCGCCGAAGTGCAGATTCGCAGTGCGTACAAGATGGCGCGCGCGAGCGGGCCGCTCTACGAGGGCGCGGCGACGCTCGGCAAGACGCGATCGGCCAGCGTGACATGGACCACTGCCGCGCTGGTCGAGGATGACGGGCAGGCGCTCATCGCGATGTTCGACCACCTCAAGGCCAACAACGACGAGCCGTTGATCCTGGTCGCACACGTCAACCGGCCCGAGGACGCGATCTACGGGAAGGTGGTCGCCGACGAAACCGACTTCGTGGAACTCTCCGACCAGCAACGCAACGACACGACCAAGCGGCGCTACGGCGGCAGCATGTCGGTGCAGGGCGTCTGGCGGCGATAGGCGATGCGCGTCGAGGTCAGCATCGGCGCGGCGCGCGTGCCGATCGGGGCGGTCGGCAGTGCCGCCGCGTTTCCGTGGCTGACTTCTGTCGGGTCGCTGCGCGCGGTCGCCCGGGCCGGCGCGACTGGCTCGAGCGAGACCTCGCAACTCGGCGTCGAGATCGACAACACCGGCCGGCAGGCATCGCGCGTGCTCGGCCAGCCGCTTCGTCGGCTCGCCGACGTGTATGACGACGACGATCGCCTGTTTTTCCGCGGGACCGTGCAGCGGGTGGACGTGGGCCGCGTGATGCGCCTCACGTTGGAGTCGGGCGGCGCGGGGCTCCTGCTCTCGGAGCCGTTGCCGATGCGTACCACGCGCGACCTCGGCGATTTCAGCGAGGACGTGGCGCTACCACTTCGCTTCGGCGACCTCTCGGCACGCCGCTTCCGGTTGATCCGTCTCGACGGGTCGACCTACCTTGCCGCCGGTCATGCGATGGCGGGCATCGCGCAGGTGTTCGTCGACGCCGAACGCACGCTCGCCTATCAGACCGACCTCTTGCGCGATGCGCTCGGCAACGTGTCGCAGGTGGTGCGCTTCGGTGCGGAGATCGGCGAGGACCAGATCGCGAGCGCGACCGGCTACGGGATGCTGGACGCGCGCACTGGCGCGCTGGTCGAGAACCCCGCTGACCTCATGGAGTACGTGCTTGCGCTCGCCGGCGTCTCCGCGCTGTTTCCGCAACTCCGCGCGGAGGCGGCGGCCGAGGGGCTGCGGCTCGCGGGCAGCATCACGCAGGCACGGTCTGTGCGGGCCATCGTGGACGAGATCGCGGGTTCGGCGGGCGCAATCTGGACGCCGGAGTTCGCGCGGCTCTACCCGGTCGCGACGATCGCGGGGCCGGTGCACGACCTCGACGCGTCGGCGGCTGGTGGGATGGACGATCCCTACGCCGACCTCGACGACTCTGCCGACGTGCTGCGGGTGGGCTACGACCTTTCGGAGGCGGCCGATCGCGCGCAGCATCACGTCGAGCTTTCGGCCGCGCCGCGACGCTTCGGCGGGCTCGCCTCCGAGATCGAGCTTCCGTGGCTGTGGCTCCCGGCCAACGCCGAGAGCGTCGGGCGCCGCATCCTCGCGCGCAAGGCGGGGCGACGGTTCCGAGTGGATCGCATCGGCGTAGACCGGCACGACCTGCGCCCGGGGCACGCGGTGCGCCTGGTGGACCTCCCCGAGTGGGGCGTCGACGACACCTCTCCGGTAGTCATGCTGACGCAAGTCGAGATCGACGGCGACGCGGGCGGATCGCGGTTGAGTGGCGAGACGGTCCTCTCGTCTCCGCGCGTGGACGTGACTGCGCATTCGCTCGCGCTCCCGGACACGACCGAGGGCGGCGTCGATATCGAGTTCCGCAACGGCATCGCGACGTTCACGGCGCTTGATGATGACGGCCGGCCGCTCTACGGCGCGCGCATGTCGGTGGATGGCGGTGCGCCGCTCACGGTCGACGCCAAGGGACAGGCGCGCTTCGCGGTCAGTTCGGGGCAGCACGAGCTCGTGATCGAGCGCGACGGCTACGGGACCATCCGCTCTACCTTCACGGTGCCGTGACGCGATGGCGCACGTGCGCACCAAGTGGCAAGCGGTGCCGATCATCCCGGGCGATGTGGACCAGAAGTTCAGGATGCAGGCGATCGGCGTCGGAGAAGATGCTGCAGGCACCGGCCGCAAGCGGCGAACGTTCGGTCCTCCGACGCCAGGTGATGGTGACTGCGTCGCGGAGTGGACATCGTGGGTCGAGACTGTCGATCCGTTCGGATGGAATCCGGGCGATGGCGTGCCGGGGGATTTCTACGTCTGGCCGGACTCGTCGACCACGCTTTGTGAAGGCGACTGCCTCGAATGGTCGCTCGCACTGACTGGCGGCGGCGGCTCTGGAACAGAGCCGAACATCACGATCGAGGCTGGCGAGGATTGCGTCGGCGTGATCGTGCATGTCAACGACCTTCCGGCGAACCTCTACAACTGGACGTTCGTGGTGACCGCGACGCTCAACGGCGAAGCATTCGGCGAAGGGCACTCACATGCGTTCGGGCCTCCGCCGGTGGAGGACTTCGGATACAGCGACAGCGCGGGCGTGCTGTTCACCGACGAGACCGGCGCCATCCCGTTGAGCTACGGATTCGGGTGGCCGGGCATCAGCGTTGTGCTGACGCTGCCTGATGTCGGCGGATATGCGCCGGAATTGTTTGCGTGGAATCCTTCGCAGACCGGCGCGGGCTTCGACTGGACAATCGACACAGACGGCAGCGGTCGCCCGAGCATTTCGATCTTCATCATCGGCGACGAGGGAGATATGGTGGCCAACGGCGAAACCTTCACGGCGGCACCAACCTACGACGGCGCATCCGCGAACGGACCAATTACCGTGGCACCAGAATGAGGCGATGATGGTGCGACAGTCCGATGACTACCACGGCCCCGAGAGACGCAGGCGCGAAAGGTGGCACTTCAAGCGTGAGGTCTCGTGGGGCGACGTGGGGCTCGCGCTCGGTCTCGTGGTCTCCGCTCTCCTGTGGGGCCGCAGCATCGAGACGCGGTTGATCGCGCTCGAAACATCGCAGACCGTGCAGCAGCGCGTGGACTCCAAGCAGGACGAGATCATGCGTGATTCGCTCACGCGCATCGAATCCGCCGTTCGCGAGCAGGGCGCGCGGATGGATACCGGACTGCGCGACATTCGCCAATGGATGATCGATCGCCCGGCAAAGTGAGGCGGCCATGAATCTACGGGTAACGGCATCGACACGTCGGCACATCCGCGAAAGCGCGCGCGAGGCGCTGCGGCTGTGGCAGGCGTGGCTCGCGACCTTCGCGCTGCTCGCGCTGGTCTGGTGGGTCGCGCCGCAGCAAATCCCGCTCATCGCGTACAAGTGCGCATTCATCGGCACCGGGGGGCTCGGTGGCTACTGGCTCGACCGCTGGACGTTTCCGGCGATTCGCGCGGAGATCGGCGACGTGGAGAGGCGACATGCGATGTACCGCCGCGCTGGGCTCATGATCGGCGGCATGCTCGCCGCGGGGCTCGGGGCATAGACGTGCTCGCGTTCGCGGTTGCGGCGACGCTCGTGCTCGCCGCTCCCGCGGTCGCGCAGGTCCCGCCAGACGCCGAGCGATATCGACGCGACCTGATCCGCAATGCGCGCGTGGTTTGGGGACTCGACGCGCCCATCGCGACGCTGGCGGCGCAGGTGCACCAAGAGTCGGCCTGGCGCCCCGACGCGGTGTCTCCGGTCGGTGCACGCGGACTCGCGCAATTCATGCCGGGCACGGCCGACTGGATCAGCGGGCTCTATGAAGACCTGGGCGACAACGCTCCGCACAATCCGGCGTGGGCGATTCGCGCGCTGGTGCGATACGACCGATATCTGCATGACCGCATGACCGCGCGCAACGGTTGCGAGCGCATGGCGAAAACGCTGTCGTCGTACAACGGAGGGGCCGGATGGATCGCCCGCGACGAGAAGCTCGCGGAAGCGGAAGGACTCGACCGCTCCCGCTGGTTCGGCAACGTGGAGGCGGTGAACGCCGGTCGCTCGCAAGGCGCGTGGGAGGAAAACCGCGGCTACGTGCGCCGCATCCTCCGCTCGCTCGAAGCGCGCTACGTGACGGCTGGATGGGGGATCGGGTCATGCTGATGCAGATTCTCGACACGCGCGGAGGGCGCGAACTCGCGGCGGTGCTGGTCGTCGCGATCATCATCCTGCTCGGCGCCGCGCTGCGCGCCCGGCGCAATCGGGGGGGAACATGAAGCGCAAGCAGGCAGGCATCTTCGACCTCATGACGCTGCTCATCGTCGGCGGGGTCTTCCTCGCGATCGTCGCGGCAGCGTGGTTCGCGATCCACGCGATCGAGACCAAGGGCTACGATCGCGGCGTCGCCGAGCAGTCCAAGGAGACCGCGAAGGTCGCAGTCGACCGCGATCAGTGGAAGGCGACCGCCGCGACCGAGAAGACGCTGCGGCTCGCCGCCGAAGGCAGCGTGCGCGACCTGACCGGAGCGCTGGAGAAGGCGAACGCGAGCGTGGACGCGCTCGCCGCGGCGCAGCACACGGCCGAGGCGCGCGCGCGTGCTGCCATCGCCAAGGCGGCGTCCGACGCGAAGCGGCATAGCGCGGAGGTGGCGCGGCTCAAGTCGATCATCGCGGGGCCGCCGCTGACCACGGACACGGCGGCGGAAGCCGAGACCATCCTGCGACAACTCGCGGTCGCTCGGACCGGAGGCTGACCATGCGCGCCAAGCTCGTCATTCTTGCGGTCGTGGCGGCCGCGTTGCCTTTGATCCACGGATGCGCCGGCACCGTCGCGCCCGAGCGCGAGGTCGTGGTCCAGACCCGCACGGTCGAGGTCAAGATCCCGATGCGAGTGCCATGCGTCGCCGCGGCGGACGTGCCCGCGGTGCCCGGGACCGCCATGCGCCGCGACGGCGACCTGCGGCAATTGGCCGCCGGGGCCGCCACCGACGTGTACGCGCTCGCCGAGTACGCGGCGCGCGCCGACGCGCTGCTGCGCTCCTGCGCGAGCCCCTGACGCCACGCATGCCGCCAGTGTCGCGGCCGGTGCGGATGCGCCGGGCCGGATGGGATGTTGTGGTCTGCTGTGCGAGCGGGCCATCGTTCAGCGCGGCGCAGGCCGCGACCATCACCATCGCTCGCGACCGCGAGGCGTGCCGGGTGATCGCGGCGAACGACAACTGGCGCCGCGTCCCGAACTCCGACGTGCTGTTCGCGATGGACGGCAAGTGGTGGCAGCACAATCACGCCGCCGTCACGAGCAGCGGCTTCGCGGGCGAGCTCTGGACCACCGATCGCGCGATGGCGCACAAGCTCGGGCTGCGCGCGATCCACTCGCTGTGGATGGACCGCCCGGGCCGCGCCGGCCTGACCTCCAAGGACAACGTGATCCTGTCGGGCGGCAACAGCGGGCACGGCGTGGTCAACCTCGCCTACCTCTTCGGCGCACGCCGCATCGTCCTGGTCGGCTACGACATGCAGGCGTCCGCGTCCGGCGAACTCCACTGGTTCGGGCGGCACGCGAATCCGCTGCTCGATCGAAACTGCGGCTTCGCGGCATGGATCGCGCGATTCCGCGACCTCGCCCGGGATCTGGAAGTCGCTGGCGTGGAACTCATCAACTCGACCGAGCGCACCGCGCTCGATTTCATTCCGCGCGCCACGCTCGAGCGCGCACTGCAACCGATGGGCGCATGACGACAAAGATTCAGGGGATGCTCGGGCTTGGTGACAACCTCCACCAGCGCGCTCTGGTGCGTCAGGTGATGGCGCGCGACCGAGACGTGATTCTCGAAACGCCGTGGCCGAGCATCTATCACGACTTCGTGTCTGCCGGTCGACTGCATCTTGTCTCGCGCGACAGTCGACTGCGCACGCAGGCGAAAAACGTGCAGCGGGAGGCGTCGCTCGGCCGCTTCTCTGGCCGCATCTACGGACAGCAGAAGGCGACGCGATCGATGAAGGTGTGGTATTCGCATGCCGATCTTCGCGCAACCGGAAGTTTTGTGCGCGCGATGCTCGCAAACAGCCGGCTGGATGTGGCGGACTGCGACTTTCGGCTGCCGGTGCACCCGCAGTGGATCGAGCGTGCGAACGCGATGATCGCGCGATGGGCGCCGTCGCGGCCGATCATGCTGTATCGACCGTTGGTCGAGCGCACGGAGTGGCGCGGGTGCGCACAGCGCAATCCCGACCATCGTGCGTATGCCGAGCTCGTCCGCGCGATCAGGGAGGACTACTTCGTTGTGTCTGTCGCCGATCTGCAGGACGGGGCAGAGTGGACGGTCGGCGAAGCGATAGACGCCGACGTAACGCTGCATCGCGGCGAGCTTGAGTTCGAGACACTCGCCGCCGTCGCGTCCATGTCCGCGCTGGTGTTCGGCGCGCCGGGCTTCGCGGTAGTGCTAGGCCAGGCTCTGCAACGACCGACAGTCTGCGTGTTCGGCGGACACGAGCGCTCGGCGTACTACGAAGCTGGGGCAGCGGTCGCGCGCGCGCCATACCTCGGGATCGATCCGATTCGCGCATGCGATTGCTTCAGTCATTCACACGCGTGCGACAAGCGCATCGACCTCGACGCGGCGACGCATCGCTTGATGCGTTTCGCGCAGTCCACTCGTGACCAGACCGCAATCACTTCTGAGGCGACACCGATTCCATGCTGACATTGCCACGCATTCCGCAATCGCAACTCGGCATCAAGCCGTTCGACTGGTCGGGCGTCCCGAAACGATTTCTGAACCCCGGCGAACTGGAAGTTCTGATCGCGCTGGTCGCGAGCGTCGCGCCGCGCGGGGTGCTGGAATTCGGCGTCAACGTCGGCCGGACCGCGCGAGCGATCCTCGACAGCGTGCCGAGCATCGAGCGCTATCAGGGCATCGACGTGCCGATGGGGTACGTCACGAGCAAGGCGGTGCAACGTCAGGAGGTGCCGGAGCGGCCGGGTGAACTCGCCGCGGCAGATCCTCGTTTCGAGCTCATCCTGCGGCCGAGCGGCTCGCTCGACCTGACTGCGTCGGACCTCGCGCTATGCGATGCGGTTTTCATCGACGGCGACCACGGCCGCCAGGCGGTGGTCCACGACACGGCGCTCGCGCACGCGCTCGTGCGGCGAGGCGGCATCATCATCTGGCACGACTACCACGACCTCGGCACGGTTGATGTGCGCGAGGTGCTCCACGAACTCGCGGATGGAGGCGCCTCGATCGCGGCGATCGATGGCACGTGGATCGCGTTTCAGCGCGTGTAACCTGGAGGACAAAACATGACTCTGCTGCTCGCGGTGATGGTCGGCGTGCTGGTGCTGGTCGCGGCCGGCGTCGCGTATGCGATGGCGGTGCGCCGCATCCCCGGCGTGCAGCCGGGGGAAGAGGAAATCGACGCGCTGATCGCGCGTGCTGGTGCGCTCGGTTTCCGCCTGGTCCCGGCGAAGGGGCCGGCGGCGGAAATCGCCGACGCGGAGCAGGTCGCGCAAGGGTCGGAGGCTGCGACGGATGGATCGACGCAGACGACGTGAGGGCCGGCGGTTGGCGTCGGCGTGATTGGCGAGACTCTCAGGAGGCGATGACGATGGCAACGAAAAGCGGTGGGTCGATGGGCAAGCCGGGCGGCGGGCACAAGCCGGGTCCCGATCGGCCGAAGTACGACGGGCCGACCATCAACGTGGCGAGCATGGACGGCGCGAGCGACGAGCTCTACATGACGCTCAAGTACGTCGGCACGCGCGCGAGTCCGCACTACAATTACCCGATGCGCAAGCGAGGCGTCGAGCCGATGGGCGTGCTCGTGATCGGCCGGGACCGCAACTACCTCATCAACAAGACGTGCTCGGGCGCGCCGCTGACGTGGGACGCGGTCAACGGATGGGGTGAGGACCACCCCGACCAGCGGGAGGCGGTGGACGCGTTCCTCGCCTACGTGGAGGCGTTGGCGTAGGCGGGCGCGCGGTCAGGTAGGGCGTCGGGCGTCGGGATCGCGCGGCGTCTCCGCGACCCGCCGCTGCGCGAGATCCCACGCCATGAGCGGCATGGCCACGTCGCCGGCCTCCCACCGGAGCCAAGTCCGCGCGGTAACGTGGACGAGCGCGCCGGCCTCGCGTGCGGACAGGCCGCGGCCGTGGCGCCAGTCGCGCAGGGCGTCGGGCGGGGGGACGATCATTGCCGGCGCTCGCGCCAAACGTCCCCGGCCTCGCGCATGAGCCGCGCGAGCATCCGGGCAACCTCGCCCTGTCCGTGGCGCTCGGCGAGCGCGCGTGCCACCTCGTGGCCGTTGACGGCCTCGCCGTCGAGCGCGTCGGCGTCGATGGCCGGCGCAAACCGGACCACGAGCCCCGACGGGCCGTGCCGGGCCTCGTCGCCCGACACGACCCACCGGCCGCGCCATCCGCGGTTAGGATGCGCGGTCATCCGTCGAGCGCGGCGATCAGGTCGGCGTCGAACACCAGACAGTCGGCAGGCTGCGACAGCGCGTAGCGCGCGCGCGGCATCGCGATCTCGGTCCTCGACTTGCGGTCCGTCGCGAGGCGGTAGACGCGGGTCGTCCAATGCGTCTGCTCGACGAGGTAATCGCCGGGCCGTCCGTCGATGCGGATGATGCCGTTGTGATAGTGCGTAACCTTGGCGTTCGCGTTTGTCATCGTCTACCCCTTGCCCCTGCTCCCGAGGCGCGGCGGGATCGGCGATCCCATGGTTGACATAGTACCTTGCCTCTAGTACATTGTCAACTACCGTTCGTCGGGAGGCAAAATGGCGCGTGAGGGCGAGACACTAAGCAAAATCAAGGCATTACTGGAAGACAACCCTTCGGCGACAACGGCGGAAGTAGCCGCGGCTCTTGGCGTATCGCGTCAGAATATCTACACGATCGTCAAGCGCGAAGGTATAAAATTGGCCAGGGGGCGCCAGCGGTGCGGCCCAATCAGCGCGGCAGAGCGCGAGCGACGGTGGCCGGGTGGGCGTCGTCACGACAGGACTACGGCTGATGGGATGCGGCTTGCAACAGCAGTGGTTGGCGGGGCGTCGGAATTGATCGTATGTGCTGATCTGTTGCTGCGGGGCGCGGCAGTCTACAGGTCGGTCGCGTATCACTGCATGGCAGATTTGGTCGCAGACATAGGCGGCCGGTTGCTGCGCGTCGAGGTGCGGTCTGCGAGACGGACCGTCCAGGGCCATTTGCGGTATCCATCACCAGGTCCCGACCGAGTTTTTGACGTGCTCGCACTGGTGGATCGGGACCGCTGCGTAACTTATCGGCCAGACCCGTTTGCGTCATAGCCATGTCAACTACCGTTCGTCGGCTGCCCCCCCCCCGGCCGCCCGGCCGGTCGGTCCCGGGCTCATGCCGCCCGCCTCCGCTTGGGCGCGTCCCCGAGCCAGACCGTCGGCCCCGGCCGGGCGGATTCCAACTCCCGTACCGGCCCCCCGCAACCAGATTCGAACGGCCCGCAGCGATGCGGGCCGTCCCATTTCCGGGACTCGTGACGCAAGGGTGCCGTTTCGATGCCGGCGAGTCGCTTGGTCGACGGAACGGTTCGACGTGCGGCGA
>JADLBN010000285.1 GCA_020847675.1 Burkholderiales bacterium
CTCGACCTTGATGCCCGGGTTCTGCTTCTGGAACGCCTCGACGAAGGCGGTCATGACCTTCGGGCTGACGGCGCTGTAGACGACCACGGATTGCTGCGCCTGCGCACCCGTTGCGAACACACCCAGGGCGATCGCCGCCATCGCGGCCTTCGTCCAGCGTCGAACTGCACAGGTCGTCATCGCATTCCCCCCGAGGATTGACTGTTCTCCATCACCGAACGCTGTTTACCCAGAAGAAATATCCTACGCGCCGGGGCGGGTATGTCAAGGACGCGGAACCGCGCGCGACGGTTCCGGCGCTGTGCCTCGCACCCCCATGGTGCGCTATGCACCTTTGGACCGCGATTCATCATCCCACCCGGCCGCCTGGGCCTTGGGCGCCACAAATTTCCGACATCTACCGACTTCGGTTTTGGTCATCGCACTCCCTTGAACATCGCCACCATGCCGCCACCCACCGACATGCATCACAATTTCCCGATCCGCTTCGCCGAACGCCATTTGCCGGTCGAGGTGGTTCATTCGAGCTCCCATGCCGCCAGAGGTCGCGCGGTACGATCGCGCGACGCGGAAGGCCACGATGAACACCAAGTCCACCGCTCCCGGCGGTCGCACGACACCGTCCAGCGCGCCCGCGCGCCCCGGCGGTGCAGACTTCCAACCCGCAGTCACCGCCGGACCGCGCCGGCGCGATTCGGTGCGGAAGTCTGCCGTCGCCGCCGCGCTGATCTTGGCGTGCGCCCTGGCGGGATTCCGGGCGAACGTGCAGGCTCAACCCGTCGCGCGATCCGACAACGCCGGTCGCGTCGTGATCCTGAACGCCAGCGATCCGTACCTGCCCGCGTTCATCGAGCTCGACCGCGCGATGCGCCAGACCATCCGGGACCGGCGAGGCGCGCAGGTGGAGTTCCATGCGGAGACGCTCGACCTGTTCCGGTTCTCGGCGGGCCACATCGAGAACCAGCTCGTGTCGCTGCTCGGCAGGAAGTACGACGCACTCACGGTCGATGTCGTCGCCGTGGCCGGCGAACCGGCACTGGCCTTCGCGCTGGACCATGGCGACACGATCTGGCCCGGCGCGGCGATCGTCTTCCACAGCGTCCGCGTCGACCTCCTGCGCGACCGCGTGTCCCGCCGCGACATCGCCGGCGTGCCTGTCCGGTTCGAGATCGACGCGACGATCGACCTCGCGCTCGCCCTCGCGCCGGCAACGCGCCGGGTCGCGTTGGTCGCCGGGACCGCCGAGCTCGACCAGCGCTACCTGGCCGCGGCGCGCACGGCGCTCGCGGGGAGGAAGAGCCGTCTGGAGACGCTTGAGATCGTCGGAGGATCCCTCGCCTCGACCATCGACGCCGTTTCCCGCCTGCCGCGCGACAGCGTCGTCCTCTTCCTCACCGTGTTCCGCAACGAGGCCGGGGAGCGCTTCGTGCCGCGCGAGTTCCTGCAGCAGCTCGCGGCGGTGTCCCCGGTTCCCATGTTCGGCCTGTTCGAGACCTACGTCGGCGCCGGAGTCGTCGGCGGCATGATCACGAGCTACGCCGCGCAGGGCCGCCGCGCCGGCGAACTCGTCGCGAGCATCCTCGATGGCCGTCGGGCGGACGCGATCGGCATCCAGGCGCCGATCCCGCCGGGATGCATGGTCGACTCGACCCGGCTGCGGCACTGGGGATTGCGCGAATCGCGGCTCCCGCCGGGTTGCGACGTCCGCTTCCGCGAACCGACGTTGTGGGAGCGGCATCGCGACCTGATCCTGGCCACGCTCGCTGTCCTCGTTGCGCAGTCCGCGTTGATCGTCCTGCTCGTGCTGGGCCGCAGGCGCCTGCGCGGCGCCCAGAGCGCGTTGCGCGACGAACTCGATCGCCGCCGTCAGGCGGAAGGCGTCGCCCTCGGCTTGCGCGCACGGCTGGCTCGCTTCGCGCGCGAGCGGAGCATGGGCGCCCTCGCAACCGCGATCGCGCACGAGGTCAACCAGCCGCTCGTCGCCATCCAGAACTACGCCCAGGCGGCCCGGCGCCGGCTCAAGGGAAGCGACGACAACAAGCCCAAGGTCCTCGACCTGCTGGCCAAGGTGGAGGGGCAGGCGGAGCGGGCCGGCGCCATCACGCAGCGCGTGCGGCGGCTGATGAACGCCGAGGAGATGCCGCTCGCTTCGATACCGGTCCGGCCGGCGATCGACACCGCTGTCGACCTCATGCGGCCGGAAGCGGACGCCCTCGGTTGCCGGATCGACGTGATCGCGGGTTCGCCGATCACGGTCCTGGCGGACCCGTTGCAGGTGCAGCTGGTGATGGTCAACCTGCTGCGCAACGCGATGCAGGCGGTCGCCGGCGCGCAGGCCGACGACCGGACGATCACGGTGGAGATCCTCGCCATCGACGACCAGCACGCGCAGGTTCGCGTCACCGACCGCGGTCCCGGCGTGGCGCCCGGACGCGAGCACGATATCTTCGAGCCGTTGTTCTCCGGGGGAAGCGGCATGGGTATGGGCTTGGCGATCGCGCGGAGCATCGTGGAGGCGCAGGGCGGAAAGCTGTGGCACGAGCCGGTCCCCGCGGGCGGCGCGCGCTTCCTCTTCACCATCCGCAGGGCGACGGTATGACGCGAGCGAACCGTCCGGTGGTGCACGTGGTCGACGACGACGCGGCGGTGCGCGACTCCATCGCTGAACTGGTCAGATCGATCGGTATCGCGTCGGCGGGATACGCGTCCGCGGCCGCGTTCCTGGCCGCGTTCCGCCCGGATTTCGGCGGATGCCTGGTGCTGGACGTGCGCATGGCCGGCATGAGCGGCCTCGCGCTGCAGGAGCAACTCGTCGCGCTCGGCTCGACGTTGCCGGTCATCGTGATCACGGGTCATGGCGACGTGCCGATGGCCGTCCAGGCGCTCAAGGCCGGCGCGACCGATTTCATCCAGAAGCCGTACCGCGAGCAGGTCCTGCTCGACGCCATCGTCGCGGCGCTAGCGCGTGACGACGACGCGCGGCGCGCGCGCGCCGGAGACGCGGGCTACGAACGCGCCCTCGCCACGCTTACCGCGCGCGAGCGGGGGGTGCTCGAACTGCTCCTCGCAGGACGGACCAGCAAGGGCATCGCCCAGGCGCTGGGCATCAGCCCGCGCACGGCGGAAGCGCACCGCCGAAACCTGCTCCAGAAGTTCGGCCTCGCGTCCACGCGCGAGTTGCTCCGGTTGCGCGCATCGCTCTCACGCCACCCGTGACCCCCGCGGCCCGTTGGCCGCGATCACGTACGTAGTCTTGTCGTTCGCACGCATTCGCGGCGGGCGGCCACCAGGCTAGATTCGCCCGCATCCCTCCGGCACGCGGGCGGCCACGACGCCGTGCGGTGCCTCCTTCGCGATCGCGTGGACGTCGACCCTCAGACCCGCCCTGTCCGCATGCAAGTGATCCTCGTGAGCCGCGACGAGGCGGTCCGCGATTCGCTCGCCGCGTGGATCGGCGCGGCCGGCCTCGCCGTCGAGTCCTACGCCGGCATCGGCGCCTGGCTCGAGGCCGCCCGGCGATTGCCCGACGCCTGTCCGGTGCTCGACGCCGGTTCGGACCTGCTCGCCGAGCAGGCCGACGCCGACGCGGTCGCCGCGCTCTGCGCACGCCGTCCGGTCCTGCTACTCGTCGACCGCGGCGACGTGCCCGCGGCCGTGCGTGCGATGAAGGGTGGCGCCCACGAGGTGTTCGAGAAGCCGTGCCGCGACGCCAGCCTGCTGCTCGGCATCGAACGCATCGTCGCGGACCGTCGTTCCGCCGCGGCGACGGGGTGAGATCGCCATATGTCCGACGTTCGGCCGAAGCCCGCCCGTGGCGGCGTCCCGCCCTCCGCGGAGCGCGACCGCGCGCCTACCGATTCCCCCCGCAGCCGCGTTCCCCGCGCGTCCCGCGCGACGGGACGCGCGGACGCAACGCGCGTCCGCGACTCGTTCGAAAGGAGTGAACCATGAAAGCGATCGCAAGCCTCGTGCTGGCGGCCCTCGCGCTGGTCGGCGCCCTCCCGGCGCAAGGCCAGTCCGCGGGCAAGCCGAACATCCTCTTCCTCGTGTCCGACGGCACCGGCTACGGCGACCTCGGGCCGTACGGCGGCGGCGAAGGCCGCGGTATGCCGACGCCGAACATCGACCGCATGGCGCGCGAGGGCATGACCTTCTACTCGTTCTACGCGCAGCCGAGCTGCACGCCGGGGCGCGCCGCGATGCAGACCGGCCGCATCCCGAATCGCAGCGGCATGACGACAGTGGCTTTCCAGGGCCAGGGAGGCGGCCTGCCCGCGGCCGAATGGTCGCTCGCCTCCGTGCTGAAGCAGGGCGGCTACCAGACCTACTTCACCGGCAAGTGGCACCTGGGCGAGGCCGACTATGCGCTGCCGAACGCGCAGGGCTACGACGTGATGAAGTACGCCGGCCTCTACCACCTCAACGCCTACACCTACGCGGACCCGACCTGGTTCCCCGACATGGATCCGGAGCTGCGGGCCATGTTCCAGAAGGTCACCACCGGTTCGCTATCCGGCCGCGCCGGCGAGAAGGCGGTCGAGGACTTCAAGATCAACGGGCAGTACGTCGACAAGCCGGGCGAGAACGTCACGCTGCACGGCGTCAACTACCCGAAGGGCGTCGTCGGCATCCCCTACTTCGACGGCTACGTGGAGAAGGCCGCGATCGAGTTCCTCGAGACGGCGGCGAAGGACCCGTCGAAGCCGTTCTTCATCAACGTGAACTTCATGAAGGTGCACCAGCCGAACATGCCGCACCCGGACTACCAGTTCAAATCGCTGTCCAGGTCCAAGTACGCGGACTCGGTGGTGGAGCTCGATGCGCGCATCGGCCGGATCATGGACAAGCTGCGCGCGCTCGGCCTCGACAGGAACACGCTCGTGTTCTACACGACCGACAACGGCGCCTGGCAGGACGTCTATCCGGACGCCGGCTATACGCCGTTCCGCGGCACCAAGGGCACCGTGCGCGAAGGCGGCAACCGCGTGCCGGCGATCGCCGTGATGCCGGGAAGGATCCGGGCCGACTCGAAGAACCACGAGATCCTCGGCGGCCTCGACCTGATGGCGACCTTCGCCAGGGTCGGCGGTGTCGACCTGCCGAAGAACGACCGCGAGAACAAGCCGATCTACTTCGACAGCATGGACATGACGCCCGTCCTCTTCGGCACCGGGAAGTCGCCGCGCAACACCTGGTTCTACTTCACCGAGAACGAACTCACGCCGGGCGCGGTGCGCGTGGGCAACTACAAGGCCTGCTTCAACCTGCGCGGCGACAACGGCCAG
>JADLBN010000286.1 GCA_020847675.1 Burkholderiales bacterium
TCAACGACGCCAAGGGGTTCGGATTCATCACGCCGGACGGCGGCGGCGAGGACCTGTTCGCCCATTTCTCCGCGATCAACATGCAGGGCTTCAAATCCCTCAAGGAAGGCCAGAAGGTGAGCTTCGAAGTCACCCAGGGGCCGAAGGGCAAGCAGGCCTCGAACATCCAGACCGCCTGATCGCCTCCGGCCGATGCGCCGGTGACGGTCGACGAAGGCCCGCGACGCGGGCCTTCGCTTTTTCGGGCGGCCGAATCGTATCTCCCGAGTGCGTGATGGCGGATGGCCGTCGCCGGACGAGGCTCATTCGGGGACGGCGGTGCCAGGTGGCGGCGGTCCGAGCCGGGAGTGGCGGATCAGCAGGATCAACGGGGCCATCGCGAGAAAACTGGCGGCGACCAGCCAGAACGTGTCGACGTAGGCGGCGAGTTGCGCCTGCTGCGCGACCGCCTTGGCCAATACCTGCGCACCCAGTGCGGAATCCGGCGCGAGGTGGAGCGATCCGAGATAGTCGGCGACCGGACCTCGGAACGGGTTGACCTGACCCCTCAGCATCTCCCAGTGCCGCTGCGCCGAGCGCGCGAAGTAGCTCGACACGAGCGAGATGCCCACCGCCGATCCCACCGACCGCACGAGGCTGTAGAGGCCGGCCGCCTCCGCCGCGAGATGCTTCGGGATGGTCGAGAAAGCGATCGTCGAAGCGGGAACGAAGATGAGTCCGAGTCCGAAACCCTGCAGGAGCAGCGGGCCGACCATGAACGCGCCGCCGACCTCCGCGGTGAGCTGCGTCATCCACACCGATCCGGCTACGCTCGCGGCGACCCCTCCGGCGAGCAGCGTCCGCGGCGTCACGCGGCTCGCCACCCGCGAAACGAACATCATCGCCACGAACGTCGCGAGCCCCCGCGGCATGAGGTCCAGCCCGGTCTCGGTGGCCGGGTAGTCGAGCAGATTCTCGAAGAACATCGGCTGCAGCAGCATGCCGCCGAAGAGCCCGATGCCGATCGCGAACATGATCGAGCAGGCGATCACGAAATTGCGGTCGCGCAGCACCGCGAGGTCGAAGAGCGGGTGGTCGCGCCGGCCGATCGAGCGCGCCACGAATGCCGCGAACAGCAGCGCCGACGCGACCGCCATGGCAACGATGAAACTGGAAGCGAACCAGTCGTCGCGTTCGCCCCGGTCGAGCACGACCTGCAGCGCGCACAAGGACAGCGCGAGCGCGCCGTAACCGGTCCAGTCGAGCCGCCGCTCGCGCACCGGCATGTCGGGCACGTGGCGTGCCGCGAGCAGGAACGACAGCAGGCCGACCGGCAGGTTGACGTAGAAGGTCCAGCGCCAGCTCGCGGTCTCGGTGAGCCAGCCGCCGAGCGTCGGCCCGAGGATCGGCGCAACCACCACGCCCATGCCCCAGATCGCCATCGCCTTCGCGCGTTCGTGGAGCGGGAACGTCTCCGCCATGACCGCCTGCGAAAGCGGAGTCAGCGCCGCGCCGAACAGGCCCTGCAGCAGGCGGAACGACACGATCTGCGCCAGGTTCTGCGCGAGACCGCACAGGCCGGACGCGATCACGAAGCCTCCGATCAAGACGAGCAGGAAGCGCCTGCGTCCCAGGCGGTCGGAGAGATACCCGGTGAGCGGCATCACCACGGACGTGGCGATGAGGTAGGAGGTCAGCACCCAGGCGATCTGGTCCATTCCGGCACCGAGATTGCCGGCCATGTGCGGCAACGCGACGTTGACGATCGTCGTGTCGAGCGCCTGCATGACCGTCGCCCCCATCATCGCGACGACGATGAGGAAGCGGTTCGACGCGCCTTCGTGCGTGACGGCAGAGCCAGCGGCTGGTGCGGCGGCGGGTTCGGTGGCCTGAGCCGCGGTGCACGCGTCGGCGTCGCCCCCGGCGACTTGCGGTGCCGCGGCTTCGTCCGGATTCGGCGGCTCCCGCGGCAAACCGGCGGGCTGGTCCACGTCAGTCGACCCGGATCTCGACCGTGGCGGTCGCGCCCACGCGCAACGGGTGGGCGGGGTCCGTGTCGTCGATGCGGACCTTGACCGGGATTCGCTGCGTCACCTTGACCCAGTTGCCGGTCGCGTTCTGCGGCGGCAGCAGCGAGAATGCCGAGCCGGTCCCGCCGGAGAGACTGTCGACGTGTCCGTGGAACACGCGGCCGGGCACCATGTCGACCGAGACCTGCGCGCGCTGCCCCGGCCGGATGCCGGGGAGTTCGGTCTCCTTGAAGTTCGCGTCGACCCAGAAGCTGCCATCGACGATCAGCGCCGCGACCGGCGCGTTCGCCGTGACGCTCGAGCCCGCGACCAGCGAGAAGTTGGTGATCCGCCCGTCGGAGGGCGCGATCACGCGCGTGCGCTCGACGTCGAGTTGCGCCTGCGCGATCTCGGCGCGGGCTTCCAGCGCGTCCGGATTCGCCGCGACGCCGCCGGTCACCGCCTGGCGCGCGCGATCGAGCATCGCCTGCGCCGCCGCGAGCGACGCCTCCGCGGTGCGCGCCTTCGCGCGCGCGTCGTCGAGCGCCTGCTGCGACAGGAACTTCTGCGCGACGAGGTCCTCGGCGCGCTTCAGTTGCGCGTTCGCATTGTCGAGCGCCACGCGCGCGCTCTCGACGCCGGCCTGCGCCGCACCGACGTCGGCGCTGTCCTGCCGCGCCGTCCGCTCCGCCTGAGCGAGCTTCGCGCGCGCCTTGGCGAGCGCCACCTCGAACGGCCGCCGGTCCAACTCGAAGAGTTCGTCGCCCTTCCTCACCTCCTGGTTGTCCTTCACGAACACACGCGCCACCTGGCCGGTGACGAGCGCGGAGATCCGGGCGACGTCCGCGTTCACGTAGGCGTCGTCGGTGCTGCGCACGCGCAGCGACTCGCGATACCACGCGTACCCGGCCGCGGCCGCGCCGAGCACCGCGACGATCGCGAGACCCTGGACGATGCGCCGGCCGGCGACCTTCACGAACCCTCCGCGAGGCGGCCGTGCAGACGGGTGAGGAGCGCGTGCGCCGCCGCGAGTTGCGCGGCGTCGACGTCGCGGAAGAGTTCGTTGCGCATCTCGGAGGCGACCCGGAGGATCTCTGCGGCAAGAGCCTCGCCCTTCGCGGTCGCGTGAACCGTCTTCACGCGGCGGTCGGTGCCGGTTCGACGCACGACGTAGCCGTCCTTCTCCAGCCGGTCGACCAGCCGCACGACGCTCGCCCCTTCGAGCCCGAGGCGCTCCGCGAGCTGGGACTGGCTCGGCGCGTCCAGTCTGCGCACGAACGCCAGCAGCATCCAGGTGGCGCGGGACAGGCCGAGAGGACGCAGCCGGCGGTCGAGTGAAGTGCGCCAGTCGTGCGCCGTCAGGTGCAGCAGATGGGCAAAGTCCTCGGTCGACACTGGGCTGGTCGCGGCGGACAAACTAGCAGACTAATAATTAGCTCACTAACTTTCAGTATGACCGTTCCCCGTCCGTACCGCAAGGCCGAATATCGCATCGGGCCCACCCCGCACCCCCCCAACCACCCCGGTGTCAGACACGGTGTCAGACACCGTGTCTGACACCGGGGTGCTTGGGGGGGTTGCCAATGAAAAGGGGCGCCGAAGCGCCCCCCGTCGAACCGGACGACCGCCGCGCGTCACATACGCTCGATCATCGCCTGACCGAATCCCGAGCAGGAGACCTGCTTCGCGCCTTCCATCAGACGGGCGAAGTCGTAGGTGACGACCTTGTCGCCGATGGCCTTCTCGAGCGAGGCGATGATCACCTTCGCCGCCTCGCGCCAGCCCATGTGGACCAGCATCATCTCGGCCGAAAGGATCTCGGAGCCGGGATTCACGTAGTCCTTGCCCGCGTACTTCGGCGCCGTGCCGTGGGTGGCCTCGAAGTTCGCGACCACGTCGGACAGGTTCGCTCCGGGCGCGATGCCGATGCCGCCCACTTCCGCGGCCAGCGCGTCACTGATGTAGTCGCCGTTGAGGTTCAGCGTCGCGATCACGTCGTACTCGGCTGGCCGCAACAGGATCTGCTGGAGCATCGCGTCAGTGATCACGTCCTTGATCACGATCTCCTTGCCGGTCTTCGGGCTCTTGAACGACATCCAGGGGCCGCCGTCGAGCGGCTTCGCGCCGAACTCGCGCGCGGCGAGCGCGTAGCCCCAGTCGCGGAACGCGCCCTCGGTGAATTTCTGGATGTTGCCCTTGTGCACCAGCGTGACCGAGCGGCGGTCGTTGTCGATCGCGTACTGGATCGCGCGGCGGATCAGGCGGTCCGAGCCCTCGCGCGACACCGGCTTGATACCGATGCCCGAGGTGGCCGGGAAGCGGATCTTCTTCACCCCCATTTCCTTGACGAGGAAGTCGATCACCTTCTTCGCCTGCGGCGTCTCCGCCGCCCACTCGATGCCGGCGTAGATGTCCTCCGAGTTCTCGCGGAAGATCACCATGTCGACGTTCTCGGGGTTTTTCACCGGCGAGGGCACGCCGCGGAACCACCGCACCGGCCGCAGGCAGACGTAGAGGTCGAGTTCCTGGCGCAGCGCGACGTTGAGCGAGCGGATGCCGCCGCCGACCGGCGTCGTGAGCGGTCCCTTGATCGAGACGACGTAGTCCTTGACGATCTGGAGCGTCTCGTCGGGGAGCCACACGTCGGGACCGTAGACGCGGGTCGCCTTCTCGCCCGCGTAGATCTCCATCCAGTGGATCTTGCGCTTGCCGCCGTAGGCCTTCGCGACCGCGGCGTCGACCACCTTGATCATCACGGGCGTGATGTCGACGCCGGTGCCGTCGCCCTCGATGTAGGGGATGATCGGGTGGTCGGGAACGTTGAGCGTGTAGTCCTTGTTGACGGTGATCTTCTGGCCGCCGGCGGGGACCTTGACGTGCTGGTACATGCTGGGGACTCTCCGTGGATGGGATCGGCGCGCCCGCCGTCCGGAAGCCGGGGCACAGCACGCCGCCGCGATGTGCGGCAAAGCCCATCATTATCCGCCAAATCGACGCCCCTGCCCATGCTACCGACCCCAAGGCCCGCACCGCTGGCACGGGCCGACCTCCGTTCCCGACCGTGACCCTTCAGCGCCTGCGCAGAACCGAGCCGCGCCCGTCCGAAGGTGCGGCGAGCATCGTGCTGCTCAACAAGCCGTTCGGCGTCCTGTGCCAGTTCACCTCGCCCGACGGTCGGCCGACGCTCGCCGGCCTCCTCGCCCGACCCGGCCTCTACCCGGCCGGCCGGCTGGACGCCGACAGCGAAGGATTGGTCGTGCTGACCGGGGACGGCGCCTTGCAGGCCCGGATCGCCCACCCCCGGCACAAGCTCGAGAAGATCTACTGGGCGCAGGTCGAAGGCGACGCCGGCGACGAGGCGATCGAAGCGCTAGGGCGCGGCGTCACGCTCCGGGATGGCCCGGCGCGCCCGGCCGGCGTGCGTCGTATCGAGGCGCCCGCGACGCTGTGGCCGCGCGACCCGCCGATCCGTTTTCGCGCGGCGATTCCCACGTCGTGGCTGGAAATCCGGCTGACCGAAGGCCGCAACCGCCAGGTCCGGCGGATGACCGCGGCGGTCGGCCTGCCCACGCTGCGGCTGGTGCGCGTTGCGGTGGGCCCGTGGTCGCTCGGCAGCCTCGCCCCGGGCGAGTGGCGAGAGGAGGTTCTCGACGCTCGCGTGCTATCATCCGCCGCCGTTTCGCATTCCCCGTCCCCCGCGCGCCGCTCGCCTTCGCGCGACCGGTCCCGCCGTCCACGCCCAGCATGATCCGCCGCCTGCTCGCACGTTTCTGGCCCGGCCGGGCGACAGGAGAGCCGAAGATCCACCGTCCCGACGAGCATCCGGTCCGCCGCGACCAGGTGAGCTACGCCGCACGCACCGTCACGCGGCGCCTTCAGGACGGGGGCTTCAAGGCGTTCGTCGTCGGCGGCGCGGTGCGCGACCTGATGCTCGGCCTCGAGCCGAAGGACTTCGACGTCGCGACCGACGCGACGCCGGAGCAGGTGAAGCCGCTGTTCCGGCGCGCGTTCATCATCGGGCGCCGCTTCCGCCTCGTGCACGTGCACGTCGGCAACGAGGTGATCGAGGTGTCGACGTTCCGCGCGCCGCAGAAGGCGGAGGACGCGACCGACGAGCACGGGCGCCTGATCTCCGACAACGTGTACGGCACGCAGGCCGAGGATGCCGTGCGCCGCGACTTCACGATCAACGCGCTCTACTTCGACCCGGCGACCGAGGAGGTGTGGGACTACGTCGGCGGCGTCGCCGACGTGCGCGCGCGACGCCTGCGCCTGATCGGTCCCCCGGCGACCCGCTTCCGCGAGGACCCGGTGCGGATGCTGCGCGCGGTGCGGCTCGCGACCAAGGTCGGCGTCGCCATCGACAAGCGCACCGCCGCGCCGATCCCGAAGCTCGCCCCGCTGATGGCGAACGTGCCGCCGGCGCGCCTTTTCGACGAGATGCAGAAGCTCCTGCTGTCGGGGCACGCGGCGCAGACGCTCAAGGCGCTGCGGGCGCACGGCCTCGCGCACGGGCTGCTGCCGCTGCTCGACGTGATCCTCGAACAGCCGCTGGGGCAGAAGTTCATCGACGTCGCGCTCGCGCACACCGATCGTCGCGTGCGCGAAGACCTCGGCGTGTCGCCCGCATTCCTGTTTGCCACGCTCCTGTGGCACGAGGTGATCGTCCACTGGAACGCCGCGAAGGCGAAGGGCGAGAAGCCGCTGCCCGCGCTGTTCGACGCGATGGACCGCGCGCTCGAGCATCAGGCGCAGCGCATCGCGATCCCGCGCCGGTTCGAGGCGACGATGCGCGAGATCTGGTCGCTGCAGCCGCGCTTCGAGCAGCGCGCCGGCGCGCGCCCGGCGAAGCTCGTCGAGCACCCGCGCTTCCGCGCCGCCTACGACTTCCTCGCGATCCGCGGCGAGGCCGGCGAAGTCGACGCCGCGCTGGTCGACTGGTGGACGCGCTTCCAGGACGCGCCGGCCGACGAGCGCGAGAAGATGCTGAAGCCCGAGGAAGCGCCGAAGAAGAAGCGCCGCAGGCCGCGCGGCCGCGGCCGCAAGGCGCGCGAAGGCGACCCCGCAGCGCCTTCGCCGGCCCCGGAGTCCGGCGACACCGCATGAGCCTCGCCCACATCGGACTCGGCAGCAACCTCGACCATCCTCGCCGGCAACTCGCCCGCGCGGTGCGGGCGCTCTCGCGCCTGCCGCGCACGCGCCTGCTGCGCGTCTCCCCGAACTACGTCACGGCGCCGCTCGGGACGACCGGCGCGCAACCCGACTACGTGAACGCCGTCGCCGTGCTCGACACCCGGCTGTCGCCGCGGGCGCTGCTGCGCCGCCTGTTCGCGATCGAGCGGCGCCACGGACGCATCCGTCCTCCGGGCGGCCCCGCGCGTGCGCCGCGCACGCTCGACCTCGACCTCTTGCTCTTCGGCCGCCGGCGCCTGCGCGCAGCCGACCTCGTCGTGCCCCATCCGCGCATGCACGAGCGCGCGTTCGTGCTGCGCCCGCTCGCCGACGTCGCGCCGCGAGCGACCATTCCGGGCAAGGGCCTCGCCCGCGCGGCGCTGCCGCGCCTGCGCAGCCAGCGGATCGTGCGCACCCGGACCCACACCGGGGCCTGAGCCCGCGATGGACCTCGCGAAGTGCCGCTACGTCGTCGTCGAAGGCCCGATCGGGGCGGGCAAGACCTCGCTCGCCCGCGAGCTCGCGCACGCGATGCACGCCGATCCGCTCTTCGAGCAGCCCGAGGACAACCCGTTCCTCGCGCGCTTCTACGAGGACCGTGCGCGCTTCGCGCTGCCGACGCAGCTCACGTTCCTGTTCCAGCGCGTCGACCAGCTCCGCGCGCTCACGCAGCTCGATCTCTTCCGCCGTCCGACGGTCGCGGACTTCCTGTTCGACAAGGACCCGCTGTTCGCGCGGTTGAATCTCACCGACGACGAGTACGCGCTCTACGACAAGATCCACTCGCACCTCAAACCGCAGGTGGCGGTGCCCGACCTCGTGATCTACCTGCAGGCGCCGGTCCAGGTGCTCTCCGAGCGGATCGCGCGGCGCGGCGCCGAGTTCGAGCGCTCGATCGAGAGCGCGTACCTCGCGCGCGTCGCCGACACCTACACGCGCTTCTTCTACCAGTACGACGGCGCGCCGCTCATGATCGTCAACAGCGAGCGGCTCAACTTCGTCGACAATCCGCAGCACTTCGCGCTGCTGCTGGAGCGGATCGCCGCGATGCGCGGCCGGCGCGAGTTCTTCAACCTGGGCGGACAATGAAGATCGTCTCGACCGCGGCGGAACTCGCCGCGCAGACCTCGCGCTGGTCGCGCGTCGCGTTCGTGCCGACCATGGGCAACCTGCACGAAGGGCACCTGTCGCTCATGCGGCAAGCGCGCGCGCACGGCGACTGCGTCGTCGCGAGCATCTTCGTCAACCGGCTGCAGTTCGGGCCGAACGAGGACTTCGACCGCTACCCGCGCACGATGGAGTCCGACTGCACCGGGCTCGAGCGCGCGGGCGTCGACCTGCTGTTCGCACCGACCGAACAGGAGATGTACCCGGTGCCGCAGCTCTACAGGGTGCAGCCCCCGCCACTGGGCAGCGAACTCGAGGGCACGTTCCGGCCCGGATTCTTCGACGGCGTGTGCACGGTGGTGCTCAAGCTCTTCAACCTCGTGCAGCCGCAGGTCGCGGTGTTCGGCAAGAAGGACCGGCAGCAGTTGAAGATCGTGCGCGGCATGGTGCAGCAGTTCAACCTGCCGATCGAGATCGTGGCGGCCGAAACGGTGCGGGCGGACGACGGCCTCGCGCTGTCGTCGCGCAACGGCTACCTCACGCCCGAGGAACGGGCAGAGGCGCCGCGGCTCCATCGCGTGCTGCGCGGCATAGCCGACGCGATCGCTTCCGGCCGGCGCGACTATGCGAACCTCGAGTCCGACGGGCGCGCCGAACTCGCGCGGCACGGCTGGAAGCCCGACTACGTCGTCGTGCGCCACGGACTCGGCCTGCGCATCCCGCACCCCGAGGCGTTCGACCACCCGAACCTCCTCATCGTGCTCGGCGCCGCGAAGCTCGGCGCCACGCGCCTCATCGACAACGTGGACGTGGTGCCGGGTCACGCCCGCGACTGAGAGTTCGGGGGTAGCGAATTCGGGGTCAGACTCGGGGAAATCGGGGACAGACCCCCATTCCGGGCGCCGACGCGTTCCGCGTCGGCGCCCGGAATGGGGGTCTGTCCCCGATTTCCTGTCCCCGATTTCCGATTTCGCCGATTTCGCGAATCCCGGTTTCAGGCGGCCTTCTGCGTCGCCGACACCCAGATCAGGCCTCTGCCGCGGCTCAGGTAGTAGCCGCCCTGCGGACTGATGACCACGGCGCGATGCGCCGCGGAGTCGACGAAGTATCGCCAGCCATGGCCCGGCTCGCCCTGCGCCGCGCCGTTCGCGACTTCGTTCATCGCGGTAGCGTCGGCGTTCATCGGATGGGCCTCGGCGCGCGAGTGACCGCCGTGCCCGTCGTGACGGTGGTCACCAGCAAGCGCAGGGCCGGCGGCGAGAAGCGCGAACACGCCGAGCGAGGCGAGAAGAGAGGTCGATTTCATGATGGGCTCCTTGGCAGGTGGATGCAGTCGAAGGCGACTGTGGGTGCACTGTGCGCCCGCGGCGCTGAACCGGTGCTGAACCGGCCGTTCACACGACGTTCAGGCAATCGTCGGAGGCGCTGCCTGCCGGACACGTCACGACAGGCAGTGCCCCCGCGACGACCGCCTACTGCTTGAACGCTTCGATGGTGGCCGTGATGTGCACGGTCTTCGGCATCCCCTTGTCGACCAGGTAATTCATGCCCCACTGCGTGCGGTCGAGCACGGCCTCGAAATCGCCGCCGCAGGCCTCGGTCTTCGCCCGCTGGTTGGCGTAGCAGGTGAACTGGCGGGCCTTGAGCGTCACAGGTTGGGTGCGGCCGAGCAGCGTGAGCTGGCCGGGCACCTCGACCAGACGATCGCCCTCGAACACCAGCCGATCGGCGACGAAGCGCATCGTCGGATGCTTCGCGGCGTCGAAGAGGTCGGGCGCGAGCAGGTGCTCGTCGAAGCCCTTCGAACCGCTGTACACGCTGCGCACGTGCACCGTCATGTCGATTGCGCCGGTGCGCGCGGCCTTGTCGAAGCTCACGCTGCCGGTCACCTCGTCGAAGCGTGCGCGGTTGATCGAGGCACCGTTGTGGTCGATCGCGAAGGTCGCGTAGGTGTGGTCGTCGTCGATCTTGTAGACGGCGGGCTGCGCGTGGGCCGCGCCGGCGCCAAAGGCCGCAAGCGCGATCAGGGGAACGACGGACTTGAACATGGCAATCCTCTCGGGCGGGGTCGCAAGGGTCGCGTTGCGCGTTGCGGGCCTGCTCGACCCGAACCGCAAGCGTCAAGTTCCCACTGTCCGCCAGACGCGCTGAACCGGCGCTGAACGGCCCGTTCATCTGCCGTTCAGGCGTTCGGGAAGCGCCGCGCGGCGTGCAGCGGACCGAGCCGGCGCGATCGGCGAACCCTCGCGGCTCAGGCAACCGCAGCGGGCATCGGAGCGGCGAAGCGCCCGACCCCCGTCTCCACCAGCGCGCCGTCGCGCCGCACGAGCCACAGCGCTTCGAGTCCGAGACGCTGCGCCAGCGGCACGCCTTCGACCGGTCCGACGACCAGGAGCGCCGTCGCCCACGCGTCGGCGCGCATGCAGCTTCCCGCGAGCACGCTGACCGAGGCCACGGCGTTGTTCACCGGCAGCGCGCGGCGCGCATCCATCGTGTGGGCGAGGCGCGCATCGCCCGCCTGCACGAAGCGCCGGTAGTCGCCCGAGGTGGCCACGGCAAGATCCTGCAGCTCGATCACGGCGTGCGCCGCGCGGTGCCCGGGATCGGGGCGCTCGACTGCCACCGCCCAGGGGTGACCCTCCGACCGGGAGCCGACGGCGCGCAACTCGCCATCGAGAGCGGCGAGCGCGTGCCGCACGCCGTGGCGTCGCAGTACCTCGACCATGCAGTCCACGGCGTAACCCTTGGCGATGCCGCACAGGTCGATCGTGCGCGGCGCGTGCTTGCGCGCGCGACGCGCGTCGAGATCCAGCTCCAGACATGCGTGCGTGGGTGGGCGCGCGAGCGCGAGCGCACGGGCGGCCCGGATCGCCGCCGCGTCCGGGGCGGCGCGCGGCGCGCCGAAGCCCCAGGCATCGACCAGGTCGCCGACGCCCGCATCGAAGGCACCGCCGCTCTGCCGCCCGATCTCCAGCGCGCAGCCCAGCACCCGCAGGATCTCGTCGGGCAACTCGACCCAATCGTCCACCGCAGCGCGGTTCAGCCGGTTGAGGTCGCTTTCGGGCTTCCACGGCGACATCTGCGCGTCCGTTTGCCGCACTGCCGCAGCGAGATCGCGCTCGAGTACTGGCAAGTCCGGCGCAGCGTCGCAGGCGAGCGAGACCGACCAGCGCGTGCCCATCGCGGGCCCGTGCAGCGTGGTGAGCGCCGCGCGCTCAGAAGACGTCTTCGGCATACCGCTCCCGAGCCTTCAGTTCACGCACGCTGAGTCCGATCGGCGCGAGCACGGCGTCCAGCGTCTCGGCCACGCCACGCGCCATCGCGTGGCTGCCGCACACGCGCACGATCGCGCCGCGCGCGAGGAGTTCGCGCAGGTGCGCGGCCTGCCGGCGCAGCGTGTCCTGCACGTAGCCGCCGCCCCCCGGCGTGCGCGAGAACACCGTCTGCACGCTGGCAAGCCGTCCCTGCTCGCGCCAGCGCTCGATGTCCTCGCCGAAGTAGTAGTCCTGCGCCGGGTCGCGACCTCCGAAGAACAGGTGCATCGGCGTGCGCCGGTGGTTGCGCCGGATGAAACCGGCCAGCGGGGCCACGCCGGTGCCCGCGCCGACGAGCACCACGCTTTGCCGCGTGCGAGGCAGCGCGAAGGCGGGATTGGGACGAATGAAGGCAGCGACGCGCTCGCCCGGCGCGAGGCCGAGCAGGTGCGTCGAGCACAGGCCGCCCGGGATCCGGCGCACGCAGATCTCGACGAAGCCGTCTTCGGTCGCCGACGCGAGCGAGTAGAAGCGCGGCACGTTCGTGCCCGGAGGCACGATGCCCAGGAGGTCGCCCGCGGCGAACGAAGACAGGCCCTGTCCGCGCCAGCGCGCGAGCACGCCCTGCTCGGGCCAGGTGAAGCACAGGATCGCAGCAGGCTCTCCTGCGCCGCCGGGGTAGTCGCGGCGCGAGGCGAGCGTGAGTTCGACGGTCGGCGGCAGGTGCGGCACGTGACTCAGCGTGAGCGGTTCGCCAAGCGAAGCCGCCAGCGCTTCGCCCCAGCGCGCGAACTCCTGCGCGGACTGCTGGTGGATGCACTCGAGCGGCAGCAGCATCGGCCAGCCGCGCGCGCGCAGCGTCTCGTCGAGGGCGTGCGCGTAGGCGCAGAACGCCGGAAACTGGCGGTCGCCGAAGCCCAGCACGGCCACCCGCGCGCGGCCGGCATCCAACGCGGCGATGCGCTTGAGCGCGTCGCGCGCGTGCGCCGGCGCCTGACCTTCGCCGTACGTCGCGGCGAGTACGAATACGTGGCGCGTCGCGGGCGTGGTCCGGAAGCGTTCGAGCGGCGCGCTGTGCACGCGGTGGCCGCCCAGCACCAGTGCATCGTGCAGCGTCTGCGCGAAGCCCCGGGTGCTGCCGCCTTCGCTCGCGACGAAGATCAGAGCGTCGGCCTGGTCCGGCGTGCTGTTCCCGCCGATGCGCGGCACGAACCGGCGCGCCTGCCACCAGACGACGATGCCCGACAGCCAGAACAGCACGACGCTCGCCCCCATCAGGCCCAGCGCCACAGCCCACGGCCACGCGCCATCACCGGTGTGCAGCACGAGCGCCCAGTCGTTGACGCGCTGCCCGAGGCTCGCGTCCTGCCAGGCGAGCATCCGGCCCGAATAGCGGTCGACCGAGCCGGTGCCCTGCCCTGTGACGAGCGTCCAGGTGTCTTCGGGGTCGGCAGGGTCGGGGAAGCCCAGCCGGCGCAGGTCGGACACGGGCAACTGCTGCAGCGGATCGAGTCGCGCCGCGGGCAGCGCCTGCCGGTCCGGGTCCGCGGGCACCACCGACACGACGTCGGGTTCGCCGGAAGCGTCCAGCGGCACGAATTCGAGCGTCGCGGCGCTCAGAACGAGCGCGCTGATCGAGCTCACGAGAAGCAGCGGCAGCAGCACCCGGCCGGTGATCGCGTGCACGCGCTGCGCAGGCGAGCCGCGCACCCTGCCGCCGAGTTGCCGCCAGCCACCCATGCGGCGCAGGAGCAGCACGAGGCCCGAGAACGACAGCAACGCCATCGCCAACGCCGCGCCTGCGGCGGCCCAGCGTCCGGCGTCGCCCGCGAGGAACGAACGGTGCAGGTTCTTCACCCAGCGCGGCGACACCGACGGCCGGTAGGCGCCCAGCACGCGGCCGTCGGACGCGTCGACGTAGGATGCGAGCGCGCGTTCGCCGTCGAAGCCGAAGACGACCAACGCGCCCGAGGGCAGACGGCGGATCTCCTGCGCGCCGGGCACGCTCGCCTGCACGCGCTCGACCAGCGCAGCCACGCTCGACGCGGGTGCGGGCGCCGCCGCGTGCCACGCATCGACGAGCGGGTCGAGCGCGAGCAGTGCACCGGTGAGTCCCAGCACCAGCGCGAGCGTGCCGGCGACGAGCCCCAGCCAGCGGTGCAGTTGCCTGAAGCCCACGCGCGTCCCCTACGGCAACTGGAAGGTCAGCGACTGGACGTACTGCCTGCCGGACTGCGGCTTGCCGGCAGCCGCGGTGGTCAGCGGCACGCGCACTTCCGACGGGCTGTCGCGGAACTTCTCGACCGCGGCGTCGACGCGGATCTCGTAGCCCGCGTCGATCAGGGCGTCGGCGAGATCCGCCGTGACCTTGAGCGTGCGGCCGGCGCCGACGCTCGCGCCGGTCACGCCCGCGAGGCGATTGCCGTCGCCGGTGGACAACCGGTTCCAGTCGGACAGATTCCGGTAGTACTTGGCCTTGCCGCCGGCGACCCACAGCGTGCCCGCGTAGGCGCCCTTCGCGTCGGTCAGGTACACGGCGAGATAGGCGCCGTCGCCGCCGTAATCCTTGAGTTGGACGGCGAGCGACACCGGGCGGGCGAGCACGGCCGAGGGAAGCGCCAGCGCGCAGGCGGCCGCGCCGCCGATCAGGACTTTCGACTTGATGGACATGGAATCTTCCTCGTGGGCTCTACTCGACCTGGCCGCGCGGGGCGGTGCCGGGGGTGAACAGCGGAGCGGGCGCGGTGGCGCCTTGCGACGCGCGCGGCGAGGATCCGCCGGTTTGCCCCTCACGACCGCGCTCGCGCCCGTGATTCCGCTCACGATCGCGGTCGCGATGCCCGAACTTCACGACCTGCAGCGTCTCGGGGTCGACCTTCGCCTTGAACGCGCGTCCGTCCGCATCCCGGCCGCGGATTTCGTAGCAGCCGTCGTCGATCTTCAGGCGTTCGACCTGCCAGCCGCGCTGGGCCGCCATCGTGCGCACGGCGTCGCGCGGCTTCCAGCGCTCCACGGGCACCGCGCAGTCGTCGTCGGCCAGCGCGGGAGTGGCGACGAGGGCAAGGGACAGCGCCAGCAAGCCGTGGCGCAGGCGGGCAGCGAGGTTCATGACGTGGCTCCTTTCGGGGGGTTCAAGTCAACGCAGCGCGGACGCTTCCGGATGCGGCCGGCGCGCCCTGGCCGGTTCAGCGTTCCAGCACGGACACGGAGTCGCCCGATCGGATGTCCGGGGCCTCGGGTCTTCAGCGGATGCGTCGGGCATGGCGCGATTCGTTCCTTTCGGCGAGCATTGTGGAAACGCCGGGTTGAACGCAGCCTGAAGGCCGCGTTCAGCCCCCGTTCATCGCCGCGCGCATACCTTCCCGCCCATGAACACGCGCAACCTGCTTCGTCGCGGTCGCCCCGCCCTGCTGGGCCTTGCGTTGTTCGCGCTCGCGGCCAGTCCGCTCCTGGGCGCGCAGGAACACGACCACGACCGCGCGCGCCGGGCGCTCGAGCAAGGCGAGGTGCTGCCGCTGCGTACCGTGCTCGACAAGGTGGAGCGCGACTACGGCGGCAAGGTGCTGAAGATCGAGTTCGAGCGCGACGACGGGCGCTTCGTCTACGAGATCCGCCTGTTGCAGAACGACGGCCGCATGGCCAAACTCAAGATCGACGCGGTCGACGGCCGCGTGCTCGAAGTCCAGCGCAGGGAACACGGAAGCAGGAGCGATGCGCATTCTCGTCGTTGAGGACGAACCCGCGCTCTGCGCGCAGCTGGTGGAGGCGATCTCCGCGGCAGGCCACACGGTGGAGAGCGCCGGGGACGGCGTCTCCGGCCACTACCTGGGAGAAGCGGAGGACTTCGACGCCGTGGTGCTGGACCTCGGGCTGCCCAGGCTCGACGGCCTGTCGGTGCTGCGCCGCTGGCGCGGGGCCGGGCGCAACATGCCGGTGCTGATCCTCACTGCGCGCAGCGCCTGGCACGAGAAGGTGGCGGGCATCGACGCGGGCGCCGACGACTACCTCGCCAAGCCGTTCCACATGGAGGAACTGCTCGCGCGCCTGCGGGCGCTGCTGCGCCGCGTGGGCGAGCACGCCAGCGCCGAGTGGCGCTGCGGCCCGATCGTGCTCGACACGCGCCAGGCGCGCGTGCAGGTCGACGGCCGGCCGCTGCAGCTCACGAGCCACGAGTTCAAGCTGCTGTCGCTCCTGATGCAGCGCAAGGGCGAAGTGCTGTCGCGCACCGAGCTGTCCGAGCACATCTACGCCTACGACAGCGACCGCGACTCCAACACCATCGAGGTCTTCGTCGGGCGCCTGCGCAGGAAGCTGCCGCCGGGCAGCATCGAAACGGTGCGCGGCATGGGCTACCGGCTCGTGGAAGCGGGCGCCGGCGCTTGAACGGCGGATCGCTGCGACTGCGGCTCCTCGCAGGCACGCTCGCCTGGGTGCTGGCCGTCATCGCGCTCGCCGGCTGGGGTCTGCGCGCGCTGTTCCAGGAACACATCACGCTCCAGCTGCAATCGCAGCTCGTCCTGCAGCTCGACCACCTGAGCGCCGCGGTCGACTGGAAGAGCGGCGTGGGTGTCGCGATCGGTTCCGCGCCCGCCGACCCGAGACTCGACGAGCCGCTGTCGGGCCTGTACTGGCAGGTCGACCGGCTGGGCGCCGCACCGGCGGCGGGCATCGCGCGCTCGCGCTCGCTGTGGGACCAGGTGCTCGCGCTGCCGCCGCCTCCGGTGACCTACCCTGCTGACGGTTACCGCGTGCTGGACCTGCACGATGCGCAGGGCCGCGCGCTCAAGGCCGTGGCGCGCGTCGTGCAGTTGCCCGAGGAGGACGCGCCGCCGCTGCGGCTGGTGGTGGCGGGCGACCCGGCGCTCCTGGCCGAGCCGTTGCAGCGCTTCACCCGCCTCCTGCTGATCGCACTGGGCATCCTGGCGGCCGGCCTGGCGGTGGCCGTGGTGGTGCAGCTGCATCTCACGCTTCGGCCGCTCGAGCGCCTTCGCGCGCACCTGGCTGCCGTGCGCGGCGGCACCGCCGCACGGCTCGAAGGGCGCTTCCCGCAGGAGTTGCAGCCGCTGGTCCACGAGTTCAACCACGTGCTGCAGGAGAACGCCGACATGGTGCAGCGCGCCCGAACCCAGGCCGGCAACCTGGCGCACGCGGTGCACACGCCGCTGTCGATCCTCGCCAACGCCGCGGCGCAGGACGGAAGCCCGCTGGCGCAACTCGTCACCGAACAGGTGGCGCGCGCCCGCCGGCAGGTCGACTACCACCTCGCCCGTGCGCGCGCAGCCGCCGCGGTTCGTGCCACCGGACTCGCGACCCCGGTGCTGCCGCCGCTTCGCGCCCTGGTGCGCACGATGCAGCGGCTGCACTCGGCCCGCGGCCTGTCGTTCGAAATCGCCGCCGGCGCGACGGACACGGCCTTCCGCGGCGAGGAGCAGGACCTCTACGAACTCATGGGCAACCTGATCGACAATGCCGGCAAGTGGGCGCGCACGCGCGTGCTGGTCGACGTGAGGCAGCAGGGCGACGAACTGCGCATCACCGTCGACGACGACGGCCCCGGCATCCCCGCCGAAGAGCGCGAGCGCATGTTCGAGCGCGGCGTGCAGCTCGACGAAGAGCGTCCCGGATCGGGACTGGGGCTCGACATCGTGCGCGGCCTCGCCCAGACCTACGGCGGCAGCGTGAGGGCGGAAGCGTCACCGCTCGGCGGCGCGCGCCTCGAATTGCGGCTGCCCGCGGCCGCTGAAGCATGATCGCGACGCGCCTTGCGGAGGGCGCGGCCTGCGGTCGCCCCCGATGCAGAGAGCGGGCTCCTTCTCCGGACGGCGATCGAACGCGCGAGCCCGCTCTCCCGTCAATCGGACTTCGGCGGACGGAGCGCCAGCACGCCTCCAACGAAAGCGAGCAGTGCCCCCAGCAGCGCGAGGGCGCTCCAGCGGTAGCCCTCGTAGAGCGTCGAGAGCAGCATCGCGACCACCGGCGTCGACACGCTGACGTACGCGGCCGGCCCCGCGCCGACGCGCCGGATCAGCGTGAGATAGGCCGCGAACGCGATGACGCTGCCGGGCACGGCCAGGTAGACGAGCGACAGCCCATAGCTCGCGCGCTGGTCGAACGTCCAGGCCGACCCCCGGGCGAACGCGACCACCGCAGCGGACAGGGCGCCGTAGAACATTCCCCAGGCGGTCGCCGGCAGCATCGGAAGACCCATCGCGCCATTGCGCACGGCAGCGAGCGTTCCCCCGGTCGAGATCAGCGTGCCCGCGAGAGCCCATGCGATCCCGCGGGCCAACGACCCTCCGTCGCCCACGACGCGGAGTTCCGGCAGGAACAGGAGCGCGACACCGGCCACGCCCAGCGTCGCGGCAACGACGATCCGCGCCGGCAGCGGATCCCCGAAGAACAGGCGCATGCCGATCGGACAGGTGAACGCCATCGTCGCGAACACCACCGCGACCAGGCCGGACGCGACGTGGGCCTCGGCGTAGTACACCGCGACGTAGGAGAGCCCGAACATCATCGCCCCCCAGAACGCGAGCCAGGCGTGGGTCGCTGGGCGAAACGCGAGCGGGCGCCCGGTCGCGGCGCACCACGCGGCGAGCAGCGCGGAAGCGAGCGCGAACCGGTAGACGACCGAGACTTCCGGCGGCACCGGGCCGAGCTGGAACGTGATGACGTACCAGGTCGAGCCCCAGATGGCCGTGGCGAGGACGAAGAGAGCCGGAACGCTCAAGCGGATTCCGCGCGTCCGCGTCCTGCCCGGGCGAAGCGCGCGAGCGCGTCGAGTTCTTCGTCGAGGGCGCGCGCGAAGCCGGCGTCGCGCGGCCTGCCGTCCACGAACCGGGCGGTGAACGTGACGCCGCGCTGCGTCGCACGGGCGTTGGCCCATCCGACGACGCCGTCGCGCCACAGGACCGGCAGCGCGTAGTAGCCATAGACGCGCTTCGAGGGCGGCGTGTAGGCCTCGAAGCGGTAGCCCCAGCCCCACAGGTGCTCGAAGCGGGTCCGGTCCCAGGTGAGAGGATCGAACGGGGCGAGCACGCGCGCACGCTCCTCGACCGCGGCCGCGAGCGGGTCCTCGTCCGCGGGCCACAGATAGCGCACGCCGTCGACGACGGCGCCCGCGACCGCACGCGAGCGCGCGAACTTCGACACCGCCTCCGCACGCCGCTCGTTGCCCAGCGCATCGCCGCCGACCATGCGCGCGAGCCGCAGAAGCGACGAAGCGGGCAGCGGCGCGTACAAATGCAGCAGCAGGTCGAGCAACTGCTTCGCGCGCGAGGCGGCGCCGGTTGCCCTCGGTCGGGCGCGCGCAGGCGCGTAGACGCGGATGCCGGCGTCTCGGCGCACGACGCGCAGGCGCCCGCGGTGGTGCAGCATGTCGAGCACGCGCGTGGTCGCCGACTGCTCGCCGCCCCAGGCCCCGATGGTCGCGATCGGACCGAGCGCCTCGGCAAGGGCGCGCGGGTGCGTCGCCTCGCGGGCGTTGGCGAAACGAAGCACGCGCCGCGCGAGCGCCGGATGCTCGCGTTCCACGTGCCAGGCGCCCTCGTCGCCGCGCGGGTGCAGGGCGTGGAGGCGCACGGCGGGCATCACGCCGTACACGTGCAGATAGCCCTCCTCCAGCGCCGATCCGGGGTAGGCGTGGTCGAGGTCGCCGTCGCGATAGCCTTCGACACGCTGCCGCAGGATGAGGTCCTGCGCGCAAGCGGGCGCGCGGATCGGGTCGTACTGCACGAAGCCCATCCGATCCACGGCGGCGACCGCGTCGGGTGCGCGGAAGAACGTTCGCGCGACCGCGTAGCGCCGCAGCGTGCCGGCGTCGAGCTTCACGCCGCCCTCAGCGCGTCGACGATCTTCATGCGCGCCGCGCGCGCCGCGGGCAGGAAGCCGCCGACGAAGCCCATTGCGACGGCGAACCCGAGCGACGCGGCAGCGATGCCGGGGGTAAGCGCGAACGAGAACGCGATCTCGGCGAAGGTCTGGAAGTTCATCGTGGAGATCGACACCGACTGCATCAGCGCGGCGCCCAGGAGTCCGGCCAGGCCCCCGGCGAGGCCGAGCAGCAGCGACTCGACCAGGAACGCGGCGAGGACCGCGCCGCGCGAGAACCCGAGCGCCCGCAGCGTGCCGATCTCGCCTGTGCGCGAGGCGACCGACGCGTACATCGTGATCATCGCGCCGATGATCGCGCCGAGCGAGAAGATGACCGAGATCGACGTCCCGAGATAGGTGATGAACTTGGCCAGCGCCTCGGACTGGTCGGCGTAGAAGCGCGTCTCGCGCTTGGCCTCGAGCGTGAGGCGGGGGTCGCTCGCGATCGCGTCGCGAACCTGGTCGAAGCGCGAGCCGTCGGCGAGCCGGAAGATCAGCGACGAATAGCCCGGCCGGCGAAACGCCTGCAGCATCTGCTCGGCGTCGCCCCAGATCTCTGAGTCGAAGCCGGTGCGCCCCGCGTCGAACACGCCGACGACGGTCCAGTCGCGCGAGGCGAAGCGCACCGACTCGTCGAGTCCGGCGCCGCGGAAGCCCTCGGCGATCGCGCGTCCCGCAACCACCTCGGCGGTGCCCGGCCGGGGCAGGCGGCCTTCGACGATGCGAGCCTGCGGCCGAAGCGCATAGCCCTCCGGCGTGACGCCGCGGATCACGACGTTGGCCGGCTTCCCCGATTCGCGTTTCGGCAGCGTGATCAGCACGACCGGCTCCTTCGAGACCAGGGCCCGCCCGTCGGCCCCGGTCGCGATACCGGGCAGCGAATCGACGATGGCGGCCTGCGTGCGGTCGATGCCGCTCTGGACTTCGGTCTGGGAGCCGCGCCGGATCACCACCACATTGTCGTCGCTGCCGGTGGCGACCAGCGTGCGCTCGAGGCCGGCGGCCAGCATCAGCACCGTCGCGAACACGTACACGACGAGCGCCATGCCCCCGGCCGTGAGCGCGGTCGTGAGCCTGCGCGCGGCGAGGTTGCGGGCGACGTAGGCGAGCGGGATGGCCACCGGTTCACGCGACGGCGCGCAGGCCGTCGACGATGCGTATGCGCGCCGCCCTCCACGCCGGAACGGCGGCGGCGCAGAGCCCGACCACGAGCGCAGCGGCGAGCTGGAGCACCACCGTCCGGTCGGAAACGAAGAACACCGGGAACAGCGTGCCCATCGCGTCGGCGAAGATCCCCGCGAGCGGATAGGTAAGCGCGATGCCGGCGAGCCCTCCGAGAAGCGCGAGCCCGAACGACTCCGCCACGATCAGCCCGGCGACGAACCCGCCGGAGAATCCGAGGGCCTTGAACGTCGCATACTCGCCGTAGCGCTCGCGCGCGGTCATCGCCATCGTGTTCGCCATCACCGCCATGATGATGAGGATCACGACGTAGGACACCGCCTGGATCGCCGCGAGGATCGCCTCGGTCATCGACACGAACGACAGCTGGAACGCCTTCTCGGTCTCGGTGAGGGTCTCGGCGAGCGAGTTCGCGAACCGGGCGTCAATCGCCTGCGACACCTCGGCCGCCTCTCCCGGGTCGCGGATCTTCACCACGAACAGGCCGGCCTGGTCGCTGCGCCCCGGCGCCAGTCTGCGGACGCTCTCGTTCAGGTAGTCCCAGTGGAAGAAGAAGGTCGACTCGTCGACCGTCCGGTCGGCGCCGTCGTAGACGCCACGCAGTGTGAACGACCAGTTGCCCGGGAAGATCGTGCCGCGCAGCGGGATCGTGTCGCCGACCTTCCATCCGTACTGGTTCGCGAGCTTGCGTCCGGCGATGGCCCCCTGGCGATCGGAGAGGAACGCCCTGCGCTCCGCGTCCGTGAGCGTGAGCTCCGGATACATCGCGAGGTAGGCCGGCGCCTGGATGGCGAACTGCGGAAAGAAGTTGCGCTCGGTGACGTAGACGCCGCCGAACCAGTTGACCGCCGCGACCGACTCGACGCCGCCCACCTGGCGCAGCTTCTGCGCGTAGCTCAGGGGCAGAGGAAAGACCAGCGACACCGAGCTCCGCGTCACCAGCCTGGCCGAGTTGCTCGCGTTCGCGCCCGCGTACCAGGCGTCGACCACGGTGCGCAGCAGGCCGAACGAGGCGATCGCGATCACGATGCCGAACGCGGTCAGCAGCGTGCGGAGCTTGTGCCGGAACAGGTTGCGAAGGACGAAGAGCGTGACGAACACGGTGTGCCGCGCCCGCGGTCAGGCCGCGAGGATGCCCTTCTCGAGATGCACGATCCGGTGGGCGCGCGCGGCGGCCTTCGGGTCGTGGGTCACCATCAGGATGGTCTTCCCGAGTTCGCGGTTCAGGCGCTCGAGCAGGTCGAGGATCTCGCCCGCCGTCACGCGGTCGAGGTCGCCGGTCGGCTCGTCGGCCACGATCAGCGTCGGATCGGTGATGAGGGCGCGCGCGATCGCCACGCGCTGCTGCTGCCCGCCCGAGAGTTCGTTCGGAAGGTGCTCGGCGCGGTCTCCAAGGCCGACCAGCGCGAGCGCGACCTCGACCCGCTCCGCCCGCTCGCGGCGCGACATCGACGTGAGCAGGAGCGGCAACTCGACGTTGGCGGCCGCCGACAGCACCGGCATCAGGTTGTAGAACTGGAACACGAAACCGACGTGCGCCGAACGCCAGGCGGCGAGGTCGCCCTCGGAGAGTTGCGCGATGTCGACCCCCGCCACGAGGATCGTTCCCGACGACGGCTTGTCGATGCCGGCGACGAGGTTGAGCAGCGTCGACTTGCCCGAACCCGACGGCCCCATCAGCGCCACGTAATCGCCCTCGGCGACGTCGAGGTCGAGGTCGACGAGGACCGGGATCACCTGGTCGCCGCGAACGTAGAATTTCGACAGCGCGCGGACCGAAACCAGGGCGGTGTCAGACACGGTGTCAGACACGGTGTCTGACACCGGGGTTGGCGGGGGTGCGGCGGTCGCTCACCTGGTCGCCGCGCGCACTCGCGCACCGGACGCGAGGTCGGCTGACGGGCGCTGCACCACGCGGTCGCCGGACTTCACGTCGCCGGTCGCCGCCACGAGGTCGCCGAGCCTCGCCCCGACGCTCACCGGCACCTGCGTCGCGACGTCGTCTCGCACCACGAACACCACGTCGCGGCCGTCGCGCTGCGCGACGGCATCGGCCGCGACCGCGGTGAGCGGCCTCTGCTGCTCCGGCGTGACTTCCCGCGAGAGAAACGACACCTTCGCGCTCATCTCCGGCAGCACGCGAGGGTCGATGTGGTCGAAGCGCACCTTGGTCATCACCGTCGCCTTCGCGCGATCGACGGTCGGCACCATGCGGTTGATGCGGCCGGTGAACCGCGCGTCGGGCAACGCGTCCAGCAGGATCTCGGCGGGCTGCCCGACCTTCACCTTGGCGAGGCTCGACTCGGACACGTCGGCCTCGACCTCGAGCGTCCCCATGTCGGCCATCGTGACGACGGCGCCCTTGGAATCGGTCGCGCTCGAGAACGGCGTCACCATGTCGCCGACGTTCGCGCTCTTCGACAGGATCACGCCGTCGAACGGCGCGCGGATCATCGTGTAGTCGACCGCCACGTGCGCGTTGCGCGCGCCCGCCTCCGCGGCGGCAAGCGCCGCCCTTGCGCTCCCCACGCCCGCGACCGCGCGCTCGGCCCGCGCCCGCGACGCGTCGAGCGCGGACCGCGACACGAAACCCTTGCCGACCAGTTCGACGTTGCGCCGATGCTGCGCGTCGGCGTCGCGCTCCTCGGCCTCCGCCTGCGCGAGCCCCGCACGCGCGGCGACGACCTGGGCGTCCGCCATCTGGGCCTGGGCGACGACGTCGCGGTTCTCGAGCCGGGCGATGACATCGCCCGCCTTGACGCGCGATCCCTCGGCGACGCCCAGCCACTCGAGGCGGCCGGTGGCCTTCGAGGCGATCGCCGCCTTGCGCTGGGCGACGACGTACCCGGTCGCGTTGAGCACCACGAACTGCTGCGACGGGTACGAGGTCACGACCGCGACGGTCTGCACGTCGGCGACGCGCGGTCGAAGCGCGAGCCACGCGGCGACGGCCGCAACCAGCACGGCCAGCCCCCCGAGTGCCGCCCAGCGGCGGGTGCGGCGCCGCCGGATCGGCGCGAGACTGCGGTCGATGCGCAGCTTCGACAGGTCGGGAGTGCTCACGGGGCGGCCATTGTACCGTCCCGACTCGCTGCGACCGCGGTCAGCTCCAGCCGAAGAACAGGAGCGCCCAGGCTGCGACGACCACAGCGACCGCGATTGCACAGGCCGCGAACGCACGCAGACGGGATGCGCGGTCCGCGACGTCCGCGAGTTGCCGCCACGCGAGCGAAAGACTCCACGCCGCGCCCGCGCCGAGCACGGCAACCCGGATCGCCGGCACCGCGCCGAGCGGCCAGCCCTCCGCCTTCGCGAGCGTGACGGTGAGGCTCGACAGGCCGAGGAACACACCCAATCCCGCCAGCGGGATCAGCGCGTAGGCGAGCCGCACCGCTTGCGCAACCCGCGCCTTCCCGCAGGCGCCGGCCGCGACGAGGAGCGCGCCCCACACCAGCGACGACACGACGAGCGCGGTCGCGAGGATGTAGCCGGCGATCAGGAGCCCGTCGAGCCAGGTGAACACGTCGTTCGCGTCCGGGTAGTGCGTGAGCAGCCACCAGGGCGCGTGGTCGGAGAGGAGCCACGCCGGACCGTGGTCGACGACCAGCGCCGCCGCCGCGAGCTTCCATTCGACGAACCACGGACTCGCCGACCAGTGGAACGCGCCGATCGCGACGCCGATCATCCCGACGACGATCAGCGCCGCATCCCAGCCGGAGGCTTCGGTGGCCGGAAGCGCCGCGACCTCGCGGTTCGGCGGCCGGAACGAGAGCGCGATCGCGTCGAGGTGCCCGCTGCACCGCCCGCACATCTGGCACTCCGAGGGCCCGGTCATCCGGCGGATGCGAACGAGCGGCGCGCAGTTCACCGGATGCACCGGGACGTGGCCCGCGTTGCGCGACCACGTCTCGCGATCGACGCGGAAGTGGACCGGTGCGACGCGCGAGAGCACCGAGAACACGCCGCTCACCGGACACAGGTGGCGGCACCAGACCCGCTTCTCCTTGCCGTAGACCAGGCCGACCGCGATGGCCGCTACGGTCGAGCCGCCCAGCACGACCAGCGCGGCAGGCGCGTACTGATAGACGCTAACGAGCTGGCCGAAGATCGTGGTCGCGAGGAACGCGACGAACGGCCATCCGCCCCAGCGAAGCCAGCGGGGAACCGCGCGGTGCAGACCCACCCTGCTCGCGGCCTCGGTCAGCGTTCCTTCCGGACAGAACAGGCCGCACCACGAACGTCCCGCGACGAGCATCGAAAGAATCACGAACGGCCACCACAGCCCCCAGAATGCCCACTGCGCGAACACCGTGAGGTTGTCGAGCGCGTGCGCATCGCCGTCCGGCAACGGCAGGAACGCGGGAACGACGATCAGGAACGCATAGACGGCGACCACCATCCACTGCACGGTGCGCACGATGCCCGCGTGGTCGCGCAGCCAGTCGCCGTACGCGGCAAGCAGGCCCGAGGCGCGCGATGCGACCGGTGCGAGAGCGTTCATCGCGCAGGGGCGCCCGTGCCCGCGCCAGATGTCGATGCGGGCCGGCCGCGAAGCAGCAGCCACGCCATGGCAACCCAGTAGGCCGCGAGGCACAGGAGCGGCGTGAGCGCCGGCTGCGAGCGGTAGCCGGTGAACGCGGCGACGAACCCGCCCAGGCGCGTCGAGTCGTCGAGGAAGGCGGTGGTGTCCCAGAGCTGGTCGGCGAGCGGCGGCAGCACGCCGAGCGAGATGAGCTTCTCGACGCCGGAGACCAGCAGCGCGCCGGCGAGGAGCAGGAGCAGGATCTCGCTCACCCGGAAGAACACCCGCCACGACAGCACCCTGCCGCCCTGCTGCAGGAGCCAGAACGTGAGCCACGCGAGCGCGAAGCCCCCGGCGAGCACGAGCGCGAACTCGCCCGCGCTCATCTGCGCGAGCCCGACGCCGTAGAGGAACACGACGGTCTCCGAGGTCTCGCGCGCGATCGCCAGCGCGATCACCACGAGCATCCCCCACCAGTTCGCGGCCTGAGCCTCGGCGCCCAGCCGGGTCTCGAGGTCGCGCTTCATCGTCCTGCCGTGGCGGCGCATCCAGAACACCATCTGCACGATCAACGCGGCCGCCACCAGCATTGCTGCGACGGTGAACATCTCGAGCGCGTCGCCGTCGAGGAAACGGGCGATGCCGAGCATCGCGAGCGCGAGCACGGCCGCGAGACCGAGCCCCGCGGCGACGCCTCCCCACAGGTAGCGCATGCCGACGCGCGCGTCAGGCTGGCGCTTCAGCCAGGCGTAGACGATGCCGACCACGAGCAGCGCCTCGGCCGACTCGCGCCAGACGATGAAAAGCGCATTGCCCACGGCCGGCCTCCGGTTACTTCGCGACGATCACGCCCCTGGACGTGTCGGGGTGGAACTCGTCGAAGAACGGGTAGCTGCCGGGCTTGAGCGGGTGGATCACCACCGACGAGCGCGCGCCCGGACCGAGCACCTTCTCCTGCTTGAGCGGCAGGCTCTCGAACTCGATCGGCGTCGTGCCGTCGTTCACGATCTCGATCTTGATCCTGCGGCCCGCCGGGACTTCGAGGTTGGGCGGCGCGAAGCGCCCGTCCTTCGCCACCAGCCGGAAGAGCACCGGATCGTCGGCGGCGAGCGCGGCCGTCGGCGCCGCCGCGAGGAAGGCGGCGAGCGTGGCGAGCAGCAGCGGGACCTTCATCGGCTCAGTAGCCGCCCTTCTTGCCCACGCCGGCGTAGACGAACTCGTAGTCGAGCGTGAACGGCTTGAACCACGGCCCGACCCCGGTCTCCTTGTCGGTGTGGCGGCCGAAGTGTGCGTGCGGATCGCTCCCCGGCGGCGACACCGTGAGCTTCAGCGTGTAGCGGCCGGGGCCGGCGAGTTTCACGTTGTCGCCGTAGTGCGGGCCGTCGCTCGCGACCATCGGCATCATCGGGCCCTTGATCACCTCGCCCGAACCCTGCTTGCGCAGTTCGTAGGCGACGGTCAGGAACGGGATCCAGCTGCCGTCGGCGAAGCCGTTGGCATTCGTGTCGGTGGCCTTGATATCCGCTTCGAGGTGGATGTCGGAGGCCTTCGCGTCGCGCATCATGCCCGGCGGCTCCATCGCGATCGGCTGCAGGTAGACCGCGGCGACCTCCATGCCGTCGCGGATCTGCGGCTTGCCGATCGGGTACTCGAGCGCCAGCGCCGGCCCGGCGGACAGCAGCAGGAGGGCTCCCACGGCCGCCGTCCCGGCCGCGCGTCGGCACCGGGCCGCCGCCGTTGACGTAACTTGCTGTTTTTCCATGATTTGTCCAGCGCCCCACGGGCAGGTTCAGGCGCCCAGTCTAGTCCGGCGGGATGCGTCTGTAAATAGTAATGATTTGCGTTTGCCAGATCGTTGCGCTAGGATGATCGGCACGTCGATTCCCCGCCCTGCGCGCCATGTACGTCTGCGTCTGCAACGCCGTCACCGACCGCGAGATCCGCGCGGCGGCGGACCTGGGTGCGCGCACCCTGGACGACCTCAAGGTCTCGCTCGGCGTCGGCACCTGCTGCGGGCGCTGCACCGACTGCGCGCGCGGCGTGCTCGCGAGCGCCGCGGGCGCGCTTCCGGCCTGCGCCGGCGGCGACGACTGAGAATCATTCCGGCGGCGACCGCCGGGCGCCGCTAGCATGGCGGCGGATTCTTCCGGTCAGCGGAGCGGGGCATGAAAGGCGATCGCCAGGTCATCAAGCATCTCAACGCGGTGCTCACCAACGAGCTCACCGCGATCAACCAGTACTTCCTTCACGCGCGGATGTTCTCGAACTGGGGCCTCGCGCGCCTCGCCGAACTCGAGCGGCACGAGTCGATCGACGAGATGAAACACGCCGACCGGCTGATCGAGCGGATCCTGTTCCTCGAGGGGCTGCCCAACGTCCAGGACCTGCACAAGGTCCGGATCGGCGAGAACGTCAAGGAGGCGCTCGAGTGCGACCTCGCACTCGAGATGGAAGCGCACCCGGCGCTCAAGGCCGCGATCGCGCACTGCGAGTCGGTCAAGGACTACGTGTCGCGCGAGGTATTCGAGGAGATCCTCGAGAGCGCGGAGGAGCACATCGACTTCCTCGAGACCCAGCTCGAGCTGATCGAGAAGCTGGGAATGCAGAACTACCTGCAGTCCGCGATCTCCGGACTCAAGGAAGCGTCGTAGGCCGCAGACCGGCGCGGGTGCCCCGCCCCGTCGCGTCGGACCGAAGCGCGAGAACCCGCGGCTCGGGATGCCGGGTCAGCCGCCGTCGCCGCGCGCGGGCAGGACGACCGACCCGCGCCGGACGGCAATCGCCACGAGAGTCGCGAGGCCGGCGCCGATGAACGCGATGCCGGCCCACTCGTTCGCCTCGAGACGCTCACCCAGCGCAATCATCGACGTCAGGAGCGCGATCGGCGGAATCGCGAAGATGTTGAGCGACGCCGTCCCTGCGGGAAGGCGCCTCAGGACCACGATCCAGAGGAGAAAGCCCAGGGCGGTCGAGATCGCGCCGACGTAGAACAGAAGCGCGGCTTGAACGAAGCTCCAGTGCGTCGGCGGCAGGTCGAACAGGAGCGGCAGCATCGAGAGCGGCACGACGCCGACCAGCATCTGCCACGCCGCGAAGTTGAGAGGGTCCGCCGGGCGACGCTCCTGGAAATACTTGGTGGAGACGGTACCGGCCGCCCAGCCCAGCCCGGAGAGCGTCGCCCAAAGCTTGGGCCGCAGGTCGCCGTGCCAGTCCCAGGGCGCAACGACGAGGACCAGTCCGGCGAACGCCAGCGCCACGGCGAGCCACTGCGCGCCTCTCAGCCGCTCGCCGAGCACGATGCGCGCGATCACGAGCGTCCAGAACGGCATCGTGAACACGAGCACCGCGGTGCGCCCGGCGCCGCCTCCGGCGAGCGCGATGGTCGTGGTGCCGAAGTTGATCGTCACCTGGAAGAACGCGGTGACGACGATCGCGGTCCAGGTCGACTGCGGCGCGAGCGGGACGCGCATCGCGGCCATCGCGACGAACAGCACCGCAACCGCGAGCCAGATGCGCTGGACCGTGAACACGATCGCGTCGGCCTGCGCCAGCGCGAGCTTCATCACCAGCCAGTTGAAGCCCCAGATCGCGACCAGCAACGCCAGCGCGGCCCAGGCCGCGCGCTGCGATCCGGCGACCCCTCCCGCGTTCACGTCGCGTCGAGGAAGCGCTCGACCGCGCGCGCCACCGCCTCGGGCTGGTCGTGGTGCAGCATGTGCCCCGCGTCCGGGACGACCACGAGTCGCGCGTCGCGGATCTCGCTCATGCGCCCGCGCACGAGGTCCAGACCGTTGCCCGGCATCTCGCCCTCGGGGTGGCCCGCGAGCCAGTGCGGGATGCGCGACTCCGCGCCCGCGACCCACAGCACCGGCGCGGCGATCCGCCTCCAGATGGCGACCATCTCGGAGAGCCGGTAGACCGACGGGAACGGCAGCTTGTGCCGCGGGTCGGACGCGAGTTCCGCGCTGCCGTCCTCGCGCACCCGCGCCCACCACGAGGCGAGGAACTCGGCGCGCTCGCGCGGCAGGCGCGGGTTGTTCTTCTGCAGGCGGTCGGCTACCGCGGAGAGATTCGCGTACGGCGTGAAACCGGGCGGATCGCGCAGCGCATCGAGCCAGGCCTCGTACTTGCGCGGCGCGGCGTCGTCGGCTTCCGCGGGAATGCCGAAACCGTCGAGCGAAATCGCGCGGCGCACGCGCGCGGTCCGAACGCCGGCGTAGATCATCGCGACGTTGCCGCCGAGGCTGTGCCCGGCGAGGTCGATCGTCTCGCCGGGCGCGAACGCCTCGACCAGCGCGTCGAGGTCGGCGACGTAGTCGGCGAACCAGTAGCCCTGCGGCTGCCAGTCGCTGCCGCCGTACCCGCGCAGGTCGGGCGCAATCACGTGGCGCTCGCCCGCGAACGCGTCGACCAGGAACTGGAACGACGCGGCCACGTCCATCCAGCCGTGCACGAGGAAGAGCTTCGGCGAGCCGGCCTCGCCCCACTCGAGCACCCGGTGCCCGAGGCCGCGCAGTTCGATGCGGCGTGCGCGCGCGGGCTTCATGCCCGGCACGACGAAGTCAGCGCTTCCTGCACAGGCTCGCGCCGTCGGTCCAGCCGGTGCGGTAGTTGCCGTCCTGCGCGTAGCGCTGCGCATCGCGTCGCTGCGGCCCGGTCGCGCTCGCGCAGCCGTCGGCGTAACCCTGCCGGTAGGGCAGCGGGAATCCCGACAGGTTGACCGGCGGCGGCGGCGGCTCGGCCGTGCGCGGCAGCGGCGGCGCGCTGGGCAACGCGGGCGCGGGGGCCGGCGTGGCCGGCCCGGTCGCAGGTCCCGTCGACGCGCACCCGGCGACGAGGACAGCGGCGGCGACGCCGGCGAGGAAACGCGACATGGCGGGAATCCGGCGGCGGCGGGCGACGAACGAGGGTCGCGGCCGGCGGTCGGCGCAGTAAAATTCGAGTGTACCGAATCGGCGGCGCGCTTTGAAGGTCGCCGCGGTTCCGCACGCGCGATCCGAGCTTCCGCGCCCTCGGTACACTTTGCCCCATGCCCGCTCCCGCCTTCGTCCACCTCCGGCTTCACGGCGAATTCTCGATCGCCGACGGCACGGTACGCATCGACGACGCGGTGCGCGCCGCGGCGGCCGACCGGATGCCGGCGCTGGCGCTGACCGACCTCGCGAACCTGTTCGGTCTGGTCAAGTTCTACACCGCGGCGCGCGAAGCCGGCTTGAAGCCGATCGCCGGTTGCGACGCGTGGATCACCCGGCGCGCCGAGCGCGACGCACCGCACCGCGCGCTCTTCCTCGTCGCCGACCGCGGCGGCTACCTTCGGCTGTGCGACTGGCTGACGCGCGCCTATCTCTCCAACGCGCACCGCGGCCGCGCCGAGATCGACCCGTCCTGGTTCGACGAGGGCACGGACGGACTGATCGTGCTCGCCGGCGCGCGGGAGAGCGACGTCGGCGCGGCGCTGCTGCAGGGGAACGCCTCGGTGGCCCGGACCGCGGCACAGACGTGGCAGCGCCGGTTCCCGGGCCGCTGCTACCTCGAGGTGCAGCGCGCCGGCCACGCCGACGACGACGCGCTGGTCGACGCCACCGTCGCGCTCGCGGCCTCGCTCGGACTGCCGGTGGTGGCGACCCATCCGGTGCAGTTCCTCGAGCCCGGTGACTTCCGCGCGCACGAGGCTCGCGTGTGCATCGCGGAAGGCCACGTGCTCTCCGACCCGCGCCGGCCGCGCGCCTTCACCCCCGCGCAGTCGTTCCGCACACAGCGCGAGATGGCCGAGCAGTTCGCCGACCTGCCCGAGGCGCTCGCCAACAGCATCGCGATCGCGCAGCGGTGCAACCTCACGATACCGCTCGGCAAGCCGCACCTGCCGCTGTTCCCGACGCCGCCGGACGTGACGCTCGAACAGCACCTCGAGCGGGAGGCCGCCGCAGGACTCGAGCGCAGGCTCGCGCAGCTCTACCCGGATGAAACCGCCCGCGAGAAGGCGCGGCCCGACTACGCCGAGCGCCTCGCGTTCGAGGCGAGAACCATCGTGCAGATGGGCTTCGCGGGCTACTTCCTGATCGTGGCCGACTTCATCGCCTGGGCGAAGACGAACGGCGTGCCGGTAGGCCCCGGACGCGGATCCGGTGCCGGATCGCTCGTCGCCTACAGCCTCGGCATCACCGACCTCGATCCGCTGCGCTACCAGCTCCTGTTCGAGCGCTTCCTCAACCCCGAGCGCGTGTCGATGCCGGACTTCGACATCGACTTCTGCCAGGACGGACGCGACCGGGTGATCGAGTACGTGCGCGGCAAGTACGGCGCCGACTCGGTCTCGCAGATCGCGACCTTCGGCACGATGGCCGCGAAAGCCGCGGTCCGCGACGTCGGCCGCGTGCTCGACCTCCCCTATTCGTTCTGCGACGGCATCGCGAAGCTGATCCCGTTCCAGCCCGGCAAGCTCATCACGCTGAAGCAGGCGCGCCAGATGGAGCCGCTGCTCGCCGAGCGCGAGCGCAGCGAGGAGGAGGTGCGCGAACTCCTCGCGCTGGCCGAGTCGCTGGAGGGCCTGACGCGCAACGTCGGCATGCACGCGGGGGGCGTGCTGATCGCGCCCGGGAAACTCACCGATTTCTGCCCGCTCTACGCACCCTCGGGCGCGGACGCGGCGGTCTCGCAGTTCGACAAGGACGACGTCGAGGCGATCGGGCTGGTCAAGTTCGATTTCCTCGGCCTCACGACGCTCACGATCCTCGCCCGCACGCTCGAGTACGTGCGCAAGCTCGACCCCGCCTCGACGCTCTCGCTTGACGACATCCCGCTCGACGACCCGGCCACCTACAAGCTCTTCCAGCAGGCGCAGACCTCGGCGGTGTTCCAGTTCGAATCGCGCGGCATGCGCGACCTGCTCAAGCAGGCGAAGCCCGACCGCTTCGACGACCTGATCGCGCTCAACGCGCTCTACCGGCCGGGGCCGATGGACCTGATTCCCGACTACGTCGAGCGCAGGCACGGCCGCGCGCGCGTCGACTACCTCGACCCGCGGCTCGAGCCGATCCTCAGGCCGAGCTACGGCGTCATGGTGTACCAGGAACAGGTGATGCAGATCGCGCAGGTGATCGGCGGCTACACGCTGGGCGGCGCCGACCTGCTGCGCCGCGCGATGGGCAAGAAGAAGCCCGAGGAGATGGCGAAGCACCGCGACGTGTTCGTCGCCGGCGCCGAGAAGAACGGCCTCGCGAAGGGCCGTGCGGTCCAGCTCTTCGACCTGATGGAGAAGTTCGCCGGCTACGGATTCAACAAGTCGCACTCCGCGGCGTATGCGCTCGTCGCCTACCAGACCGCGTGGCTCAAGGTGCACCACCCGGCGGCGTTCATGGCTGCGAACCTGTCGCTCGTGATGGACGACACCGACAAGGTGAGGGCCCTGCGCGACGACGCGCTCGCGATGGGACTCGACGTGCTGCCGCCCGACGTCAACGCGTCGGGCTGGCGCTTCGAGCCGGTCGACGCGAAGCGCATCCGCTACGGGCTGGGCGGCATCAAGGGCACCGGCGAGCAGGCGGTCGCCTCGATCGTCGCCGCGCGCGCGTCGGGCGGGCCGTTCCGCGACCTCGCCGACCTCGTCGCCCGCGTCGACAAGCGGCTGGTCAACCGGCGCGTGATCGAAGCGCTGGTCAAGGGCGGCGCGTTCGATTCGATCGACCGGCGTCGCGCGACGCTGCTCGCCTCGATCGCGAACGCGATGAACGAGGCCGAGCGCGCGCAGGCGCAGGCGGCGCAGACGTCGCTCTTCGGCGGCGACGTCGCGGCCCCGGCCCCGGTACTCGTCGAGACGCGCGAGTGGTCCGAGGCCGAGCGGCTGCAGCACGAGAAGGCGGCGCTGGGGTTCTACCTGTCGGGCCACCCGTACGCGGCGCACGCGGCGGAACTCGCTCCGCTCGTGCGCACGGCGCTCTCCGAGGTCCAGCCGCGCGCCGAGCGCTACCTGATCGCGGGCATCGTCACCGCGCAGCGCGTGCAGACCGGACGCAAGGGCCGGATCGCGTTCGTCACCCTCGACGACGGCAGGGGCTCGCAGGAGATCGTCGTGTTCAACGAGGCCTACGAGCAGGCGCGCGCGGTGCTGCGGGAGGACACGCTGGTGGTCGTCGAGGTCAAGGTGACGCAGCGCATGAGCGAGGATGGCGAAGTCACCGGACTGCGCATCCTCGCCGAGCAGGTCCACGACCTCGCCACGGTGCGGAGGAAGTGGGGCCGCAGCCTGCGGCTCTCCTGCAACGGGAACGCGACCGTCGAGCACCTCGCCGGCATCCTCGCGCCGTTCCGGTCCGACGGCCTCCCGGTCGTCGTGCACTACGCGAATGGCGCCTGCGAGGGCGACCTCGAACTGTCGGACGAGTGGAAGGTGACGCCCGACGAGGCGCTCATCGCCCGCCTCGCCGACTGGCTTGCGCCCGCGAACGTGACGGTCCAGTATTGAATCGCCGCAGCGCCGGCGCGCCCGCGTGCCAGCGGGCGCCGCAAGGACTCGCCCCGCGATGATCTCGGCGAACCTGCGCACGCGCTACGCCGCGCTCGCCGCGCAACCCGGCGCGCTGCGGTTCCTCGCGCTGTCGCTGCCGATGCGCCTGCCGATCGGGACGGTGGGACTGGGCACGCTCCTGCACCTGCGCGATCTCACCGGATCGATCGCGTTCGCCGGCAGCGTCGTCGGTGCGCAACTCGTCGCGATGGCCGCGGCCGCGCCGCTCCTGGGGCGGATCGTCGACCGGCGGGGTCCGCGCGGCGTGCTCGTCGCCTGCGGACTCGTGTGCCCGATCGCACTCGCCATGCTGCTCGCGGCGGGACCCCTCGGGATGTCCGGAGGAGTCGTCTTCGCCGTTGCCGTGGTCGCCGGCGCGTTCACGCCTCCGCTCACGGTGCTGGTCCGGACGCTGTGGCGGATGCGGCTGTCGGACCCGGCGCTGCGCCAGACCGCCTTCGCTACCGATGCGGTCGCCCTCGAACTCGCCTACACGGTCGGCCCGGCCCTGATCGCGCTCGCGGTGGCGCTCGGGCCGCCGGGGGCGCCGCTCGCCCTCGCGCTCGCGTTCACCGCTTCGGCGGTGCCGATCATGTTCGCCTCCGGAGGGCTCGACTGGTGGGTTCCGTCGGAACCTTCGGAGCGCCACCTGCTCGGCCCTTTGCGCGACGCCCGGCTCATCCGGCTCTACGCGACCACGTTCGCGCTCGCGCTGGCGTTCGGCGTGATCGAGGTCGCCTATCCGGCGTTCGGTCGGGCAGCAGGCGCCGATGCCTGGGGACCGGCGCTCCTCGCCATCTGCTCGATCGGCAGCGCGCTCGGCGGTGTCGCCTATGGCGGCCTGCACCTCGCCGCGCCGCTCGCGCGGCAGGTTCCGGTCGCGATGGCGCTGATCGCCCTCGGTCTCGCCGCGCACGTGCCGATTTCGGATCCCTGGCTGCTGGCGCCCGTGGCCGCACTCGCGGGCTTGCTGATCGCCCCCGCGATGACGATGGTTTCGCTGCTGGTCGCCGAGATCGCGCCGCCGAAGTACGCGACCGAGGCCTTCACCTGGTCGGTGACCGCGATCGTGACCGGCATCGGTGCGGGCATGGCTGCCGCCGGGGCGCTCATCGAGCGTGTCGGCCTCGGCAGCGCCTTCGCGATGAGCGCGGCGGCGGCGGCGCTCGCGTCAGCGCTCGCGGTCCGGTTGCGCCGCTGAGGCGTACGACTCGCGCAGTTCGGTCTTCAGCACCTTGCCGGCGCTGTTCTTCGGCAGGTCGGCGACGATCTCGTAGGCGCGCGGCCGCTTGAAGCGCGCGATCTCTCCGAGACACAGCGCGTCGAGGGACGCCTCGAAGCGCGATCGCGCGGCGGCGTCGGGCAGCTCCGCGCGCGGAACCACGCAGGCGACGACCTCCTCGCCCCACTCGCGGTGCGGGCGGCCGATCACCGCGACCTCGAGCACGTCCGGGTGGCGCAGCAGCGCTTCCTCGACTTCACGCGGATAGATGTTCGAGCCGCCGCTGATGATGAGGTCCTTGCTGCGGTCCTTGAGCGTGAGGAAGCCTCGCGCGTCGAGCACACCGACGTCGCCGGTGTGGAGCCACCCGCCGGCGAGCGTCTTCGCCGTCGCTTCCGGGTTGCGCCAGTATCCGCGCATGACCGTCGCACCGCGCACCAGCACTTCGCCGCAAGCGAATGTAGGGTCATACTCGACATTCCCAGAAGCTGGGAAAGTCGAGTCTGACCCTACATTCGACACTGCATTCGCCACCCGCACCTCGATGCCGGTCTGCGCCACGCCGACCGAACCCAGCCGCGCGTCGTCGCCGCGCGCGACCGCGTCGGCGATCGCGTGGCGGTCCATCGCCGTGATGGTCATCGGCGACTCGCCCTGCCCGTAGATCTGCGCGAGCCTCGGTCCCAGCGCCGCGTACGCCGCCTTCGCATCCTGCACGTACATCGGTCCGCCCCCGTAGACGATCGTCTTCAGATGCCCGAGGCGTGCCCCCGCGAGCGCAGGTGCCTCGACGAAACGCTTGACCATCGTCGGCGCCGCGAAGAACAGCGAACGCTCCCAACGGCCGACCAGCCCGACGAGTTCGGCGGCGTCGAACCCGCCGGACTCCGGCACCACGTTGACCGCCGCGCGCGCGACGTGAGGCACCGCGTACAGGCCCGAGCCGTGCGACAGCGGAGCGACGTGCAGGATCGCGTCGCCCGGGGCAATCGCCTCGACGTCGGCGAGGAAACAGCGGGTCATCGCGGCGAGGTTCGCATGCGTGATCTCGACGCCCTTGGGCCGGCCGGTCGTGCCGCTCGTGTAGAAGAGCCACGCGGGGTCGTCGGACGCGACTGCTGCGGGCTTGCTCGTCGTATCCTCCGCGAGCAGATCGTGCTCGCGCCCGCCGACCACGACCGCGCGCTCGAGCGTGGCGACGCGCAGGCCGCCAAGTGCCGCGTGCCAGTCTTCATCCACGAAGGCCCAGCGTGCGCCGCTGTCCTCCAGCACCCATGCCAGTTCCTTCGCGTGCAGCTTCGCATTGACCGGCACCGCGACGAGCCCCGCCCACCAGCACGCGAACATCGCGATCAGCGTGGCCGGATGGTTGCGCGCGACCAGCGCGACACGGTCGCCGGCGTCGAGCCCCGCGGCCCGCATCGCCGCCGCCTGCCGCGCCACACCGGTGGCGAACGCGCGGTAGTCGAGCAGGACGCCGTCGCCCTGCGCGACGGCGGGGAGCGACGGCCACAGGTTCGCCGTGCGGTCGAGCAGCGACACGACGTTGGCTGCGCGGCCGGCGATCATGCGCTTTCGGCCCGCCGTCCGCACCGCGGCGGCTGCGCACCGGCCTCCCGGTCGAACGCGCCCGGTCCCGGGCGACGCGGCGAGGCCGGCACGACGCCCATCGTCAGTACGTCGCCCGGCCGCCCGACAGGTCGAACACGGCGCCGGTCGAGAACGAGCAGTCTTCGCTCGCCAGCCAGCACACCATCGAGGCGATCTCGTCGACGGTGCCGAAGCGGCCCATCGGGATCTTCGACAGCATGAAGTCGATGTGCTGCTGCGTGATCTGGTCGAAGATCGCGGTGCGCACGGCGGCCGGCGTCACGCAGTTCGCGCGGATCCCGGTCTTCGCGAGTTCTTTTCCGATCGACTTGGTGAGCCCGATCACCGCCGCCTTCGACGCGCTGTAGGCCGACGCATTCGGATTGCCTTCCTTGCCCGCGATCGAGGCGATGTTCACGATGCGGCCGTAGTCGTGCTGCTTCATCACCGGCACGACCGCGCGGTTGCAGTAGAACAACCCGTGCACGTTGATGTCGAACACGCGCTTCCACGCGTCGACCGGGAACTCCCAGGTCGTGTGGTTGGGGCCCGCGATCCCGGCCGAGCAGACGAGCGCGTCGATGCGGCCGAACGCCTTCGCCGTGGCCGCGGTCGCGTGCTCGACTGCATGGGCATCGGCGACGTCGAGCGCATGGGTCAGCGTGCCGTGCCCGAGCGTCGCGGCGGCGGAGGCGAGCGCCTGCCCGTCGAGGTCCCACAGCGCCACGCGCGCACCCGAACTCGCCAGCCGCTTCGCCACCGCGAAGCCGATGCCCGCCGCACCTCCCGTGACGACGGCGGTGCGTCCCTCGAAATCCAGTCGGTTCATGTCCCGTTCCCTCCTTGAATCCGATGGTACCAGCGGGCCGCGGCGCACGGCCGCGGTCTGAGGCTTGCCGTTTGCCGCCCGGTGCGTCTAGCATGGGCAAACCATCCGCAACGCCCCCGAGCATCCGATGGCACGAACCCGGCTCGCCGCGATCGCCGCCTGCGCCTTCGGCTCACTGATGGTGGCGCCTTCCGTCCTCGCCGGACCGTCGCGCGGAGCGACGGAAGCACAGACCCCCGTCGTCAGCGCTTTCTCGTCGCCGCTCGAGGCCGCGCGGTTCCTCGCCGGGCCGGGCGTCACCGTCAGCAATGCCGCCTGGAGGGGCGACGTCGGAATCGGCGGGTTCTCCGGTGCACAGGCCGAAGTCGGCTTCGACGCCGGCGCGCTGCTGACGAGCGGATTCCGCGACACGATCTTCCGGCCGAACCTCTACTTCGAGACGACCGGTGTCCACCAGGGCGCGGATGCGCTGGGCGACCCCGATCTCGACTCGATGAGCGCGCCTTACGCCACGTTCGATGCGGCGGTTCTGGAGTTCGATGTCACCACCGATGCCACGACGATCGGAATTCGCTACGTGTTCTCGTCGGAGGAGTTCAACGAGTGGGTCGGCTGGGCCTACAACGACGTGTTCGCGATCTTCGTCAACGGCGTGAACTGCGCGCTCGTCGGGGCGAAGCCGGTGTCGGTCGATACGATCAACCTCGACAGCAACCTCCCGCTCTTCGTCGACAACACGGGTTCGGTGCGAGAGATCGAGATGGACGGCCTCACGGTCGACCTGACCTGCACGGCGCAGGTGACGCCCGGCGTCCCCAACCATGTGAAGCTCGCCGTCGCCGACGTCGCCGACCCGCTGGTGGACTCCGTGGCCTTCGTCGCCGCGCACGGGATCGTGCCCGGGGGACCGCCGCAGCCGGGCGCGCGCGCGACCGCGGTCGAGTACATCGACGCGACGTTCGGTCACTATTTCTTCACGTCGAAGGTCGACGAGATCGCGGCCCTCGACAACGGGACGATCCCCGGCTGGAGGCGCACCGGCGAGTCGTTCACCGTCTGGACCGGAGGCGCGGGGCTGGTCGACGTGTGCCGCTTCTTCACCCCGGCGTTCGCACCGAAGGTCTCCCACTTCTACACGGCCACCGGCGCCGAGTGCGCCTGGCTGCGCAGGAACCCGATCTGGATCGACGAGGGCCTCCCGTTCCGCGTTGCGCTTCCCGACGCCGCCGGGCATTGCCCGACCGGGGTCAGGCTCTATCGCCTCTACAACAACGGCCAGACCGGAGCGCCCAACCACCGCTACACGACGAGCCCCGCGATCCGCGAGCAGATGATCGGCCAGGGCTTCGTGCCGGAGGACACGAACGACTGGTGCGTCGCGAACTGACGCCGGATCGGAAGTTTGGGCGATTATTCGCGTTGCCTGCCGGTCGCGTGCGGGCCATCATGATCCCGGCCGGATGGCTCTCCTCGATCCGGCCGACGGAAACCCCACCCTCGCCCCCGCCAGCGCGGGGGCATTTCTTGCGGCGGCACCGGCCGCATCCCGTTCGAAGTACCATCCGCCGATGCCTATCGGAAACGACGGCGTCACGCGACGCGACTTCCTGAACGGCGTCGCCATCGCGATCGTCGCGGGCGTCGCGCCGGTCTCGCTCTTCGCCTCGCGCGAGGCCGCTGCAGCCTACCCGCCGGCCGACACGGGCTTCCGCGGCAGCCAGCCGGGGTCCTACGACGTCGCTCACGGCATGCGCGACGGCACCCGCTACGACATCGGCAGGATCCGGGCGACCGAGACGTTCGACCTGGTCGTCGCGGGCGCCGGCCTCTCGGGATTGGCCGCCGCGAGCTACTGGCACGCCCGGCGCCCGCGTGCGCGCATCCTGATCCTCGACAACCACCCGGACTTCGGCGGCCACGCGCTCCGGAACGAATTCCGCGTCGACGACCGCCTGCTGCTCTCCTACGGCGGCAGCGAGTCGCTCCAGTCTCCGGAGACACTCTGGAGCGAGAATGCCAAGGCGTTCATCGCCGGCCTCGGCGTCGACCTCGCGCGCTTCGAGTCCGCCTTCGACCGCAAGCTCTACCCCTCGCTCGGACTCTCGCGCGGGATCTTCTTCGCGCGCGAGGCGTTCGGCGTCGACAAACTCGTGACCGGCGACCCGATGCGCATGGTCGCCGACGACATTCCGCCGGATCGCATGAACGCGCGCTCCGTCGAGGCGTTCGTCGCCGACTTTCCCCTTCCCGAGGCCTCGCGCGCGAAGCTGGTCGCGATGTGGACCTCGAAGCGCGACCCGCTCGCCGGAAAGACGATCGAGGAGAAGGACGCCTATCTCGAGCGCATCAGCTACCGCGACTGGCTGATCCGGCACTGGGGACTCGACGAGACGGCGGCCGACGTGTTCTACGGCCGCACGCTCGACTTCTTCGCGGTGGGCACCGACGCGGTGTCCGCGCGCGACGCCTTCGACACCGGCTATCCGGGCTTCCTCGGAGCAGGCATCGCGAGGAGCGAGGAAGCCGAGAAGGAGATGGACGAGCCCTACATCCACCACTTTCCCGACGGCAACGCGTCGCTCGCGCGGCTGATGGTGCGAAAGCTCGTCCCCGGTGTCGGCCCGGGCTCGACGATGGAGGACATCGTCACCTCGACCTTCGACTACGACCGGCTCGACCGCGCCGGCAGCGGCGTGCGGATCCGGCTCGACAGCACCGTGGTCGCCGCGCGCAACCGCGACGGCGGCGTCGACCTGGGCTACGTGCGCGACGGCAAGCTCGTCCGCGTGCGTTCGGGCGCCGCGATCCTCGCGGGCTACCACATGATGGTCCCGTACATCATGCCGAGCCTCCCGAAGCGCCAGCGGGATGCGCAGGCGGCGAACGTCAAGGCTCCGCTCGTCTACGTGAAGGTCGCGGTGCGCAACTGGAAGCCCTGGGTCGCGCGCGGCGTGCACGAAATCAGCAACCCGATGGGGTTCCACTCGCGCATCAAGCTCGATTACCCGGTGAGCATGGGCGGCTACCGGTTCGCGCGCGGCCCGGACGAGCCGATCGTGATCCACATGGTCCACGTGCCGGTCGTGAGGGGATCGGGGATCGACCTCCGCACCCGGCTGCGCGCCGCGCGTGCGCAGCTCTACGCGATGCCGTTCGAGACCTTCGAGCGCAACGCGCGCGACGAGTTGACGCGCATCCTGGGGCCGGGTGGATTCGACGCGAACCGCGACATCGTCGCGATCACCGTCAACCGCTGGGGCCACGGCTACTCGTACTCGGGCTCCACGCTCGACGACAAGGAAGGCGACGACGAGAAGATCCCGGCGCTCGCGCGGAAGCGCGCGGGCCGTGTCGCGTTCGCCAACGCCGACGCGAACTGGGAGCCCTACGCCCACGCCGCGATCGACCAGGGGCGTCGCGCGGTGGACGAACTCCTCGGAAAACCGGCCGGCAAGCCGTCGAAGTGAGCGTCGCAGGGCGCCTCAGCGCGGCGGCGCCGGCGAAGGCTGCTGCGTCGGCACGCCGAAGATGCGGCGGTCGGTGCGGATCGCGGCGTCGTCGTCGCCCGCGCTGACGACGATCAGCCAGACGCAGGCTGCGATCGTGGCGGCGAGCACCGCGATGCCGAGCCACACGACCGGCTGGGCGCGCCAGCTCCCGCCGCGCGGGTGATCATCGCGCGGCGAGTGCGCCACGCTGCGGCAGGTGATGGACGTAGCCGGCGAGGATGTGGATGTCGGCGTCCGACAGGCGCGGGCTCCACGCCGGCATGTGGCCCTGGCGCCCGTCGCGAATCGTGGTCTCGATCGCGGCCTGCGTGCCGCCCCACAGCCAGACGTCGTCGGTGAGGTTCGGCGCGCCGAGCTGCGGGTTGCCCTTGCCGTCGGCGCCGTGGCAGGCGACGCAGTTCGCCTTGAACGTCGCTGCGCCGAGCGCCGCGGCAGTCCCCTGGTGCGGGCGCCCGGAGAGGCTCAGCACGTACTGGGCGAGTTCCTTCACGGCGGTGTTGCCGAGCGCGCTCCACGGCGGCATCACGCCGGTCCGCCCGTCCCGGATCGAGGCGGTGATGTCCTTCGCGCTGCCGCCGTGGAGCCAGACGCCGTCCGCGAGATCGGGCGCCCCGACCAGTGGATTGCCGCGCCCTTCCCGGCCGTGGCAGGCCGCGCAGTTGTCGACGAACAGGCGCTCGCCCAGCCGTCGCGCCTGGGCGTCGCCGCCGACCGCGTCGACGTCCTTCGCCGCAAGCCGCGCGAGCACCGGATCGAGCCGCTGAGCGTTGGCCGCGGTGGCCTCCGCGTGCTCCTTCGCCGATGTCCAGCGGAGCGTGCCTTCCCGGTCGCCGAAGCCGGGATACAGGATGAAGTAGGCGAAAGCGGCGATGTACATCGCCAGCGAGACGGCGATCCACCACGCCGGCAGCCGGTGCATCCCCTCGCGGATCACGCCGTGGGCCCAGACGTGGCCGGTGGTGCCGTCGGGCAGCACCGGCACCTTGGCGCGCGGCGCCCACAGGAACAGGAAGAACGTGAGCCCGAGGTTGAAGACGATCAGGCCGACGATCCACCACGACCAGGCGCCGGTCATCGCCGTTCCTCCCCGGCCTGTGGAATGACACCATCCGGACCGGCTGCGCCGTCTTCCATCGGCAGCCGCGCGAGACGGCCGAACGGGCGACGGTGGCGGGGCAGCCACGCCCAGATCCAGACGCCGAGGAACGCCGCCATCAGGAGCACGGTGAAGACACCGGCCAGGTGACCCCAGAGCGGACTCACGGCTGCCTCCCGTCGGCCGAAGGCGCCAGCGCGCTCGTCCGCACCGGCTGCGGCTCGTTGGCGATGCCCAGGCCCTGGAGATAGGCGACCAGTGCGTCGAGTTCGGTCCTGCCTTCGACCGCGGCCGCTGCGCCGGCGATGTCCGCGTCGGTGTACGGGTCGCCGAGCTTGCGAAGCGTGCGCATCCGGGCCGCGATGTCGTTGCCGTCGATCGCCGCCGACGCGAGCCACGGGTACGCCGGCATGTTCGACTCGGGCACGAGCGCCTGCGGCGCCAGCAGGTGCTTGCGCTGCCAGTCGTCGGAATACTTGCCGCCGACGCGGGCGAGGTCCGGCCCGGTGCGCTTGGAGCCCCACTGGAACGGCCGGTCGTAGGCCGACTCCTCCGCGGTGGAGAAGCGGCCGTAGCGCTGGGTCTCGAAGCGCAGCGTGCGGATCATCTGCGAGTGGCAGAGGTAGCAGCCCTCGCGCACGTAGACGTCGCGGCCGGCGAGCCGCAGCGGATCGTAGGGCTTGACGTTCTCGGGAGGCTTGACGCTGCGCGCCTCGACGAACAGCGGCAGCACCTCGGCGAGGCCGCCGAGCGACACCATCACCGCAGTCAGGATGCCGAGGAGCCAGACGTGCTTCTCGACGAACTCGAAGTGGCGATAGGCCATGGTCGCTCCTCAACCGGCGGCCGGCAGCGGCGGCGGGGTCTGCTGCAGGACCGGCTCGGGCACCGGCACCGGAATCGGCGTGATCAGCTTCTTGCGCGCGTCGGCGGCCGTGTACCAGAGGTTCCACGCCATCACCCACATGCCGAGCCAGATCAGGACGCCGCCGAACCAGCGCACCGCGTAGTACGGCTTGATCGCGAGCAGGCTGTCGATGAAGGCGTAGGTGAGCGACCCGTCGGCTTCGGTGGCGCGCCACATCAGGCCCGCGGTGACGCCCGCGATCCACATCGCGACGACGTAGAGCAGCGTGCCCGCGGTGTGCAGCCAGAAGTGCAGCTCCATCGCCCTGCGCGAGTGCATCTCGGGGCGGCCGAGCGCGCGGGGCGCCATCGCGTACAGCGAGCCGATCGTGATCATCGCGACCCAGCCGAGCGAGCCCGCGTGCACGTGCGCGATGGTCCAGTCGGTGTAGTGCGACAGCGAATTGACCGTCTTGATCGCCATCATCGAGCCCTCGAAGGTCGACGCGGCGTAGAACACCAGCGAGATCACCATGAACTTCGCCGCCGGATCGGTCCTCAGGCGGTGCCACGAACCGTTGAACGTCAGCAGCCCGTTCGCGGCGGAGCCCCAGCTCGGCATCAGCAGCACGAGCGAGAACGCCATGCCGACGGACTGCACCCAGTCCGGCAGCGCCGTGTACATCAGGTGGTGCGAACCGGCCCACATGTAGATCGAGATCAGCGCCCAGAAGTTCACGATCGAGAAGCGGTAGCTCCACAGCGGCTGCTGCGCCTGCCGCGGCACGAAGTAGTACATCATCCCGAGGAAGCCGGCGGTCAGGAAGAACGCCACCGCGTTGTGGCCGTACCACCACTGCGCCATCGCGTCCGCGACGCCCGAGTAGATCGGGTAGGACTTGGTGAGCGACACCGGGAGCGCGAGGTTGTTGACGATGTGCAGCAGCGCGACCGCGATGATGAACGCCGCGTAGTACCAGTTGGCGACGTAGATGTGGTGGATGCGGCGGCGCCCCAGCGTCGCGAAGAACACCGCGCCGAACGCGACCCACACGACGGCGATCAGGATGTCGATGAACCACTCGGGCTCCGCGTACTCCTTGCTCTGGGTGATGCCGAAAGGCATCGTCGTCATCGCCAGCACGCAGGCGAGCTGCCAGCCCCAGAACGTCCACTCGGCGAGCCGTCCCCACGCGAGCCGGACGTGGCCGGTGCGCTGCACGACGTAGTAGCAGGTGCCCATCAGCGCCGAGCCGCCGAACGCGAAGATGACGCCGAACGTGTGGGCCGGCCGGATCCGGCTGAACGTCATCCACGAGATGCCGAGGTTGAGTCCCGGCCACGCGAGTTCGGCGGCGGCGTACATGCCGAGCAGCATGCCGACGATGCCCCACACCGCGGACGCGAACAGGAACAGCCGCACGACGTGGTCGTTGTAGTACTCGGTCTTCATCGTCGCGATTCCCCGGGACAGCCGATGAGGCGATGGCGCAACCGCGCGAACGCGGCATCGCCGGCGGTCGATGCGGGTGCGCGATCGGTCGGTGGACAATGATAGCTCCACCGGATTGACCGGATCCGCGTCATGGTTATGTTCGGGATTCGCGGACGCATCGGCACGGGCGTTGCGTCCGACGCATCGCTCGCGCGATCGGCGTCGTCCCCGGCCCCGCCGCGATACCGCAGGGAACTGCCGCGAAGGGATTCATCGCTGCGTGAGGCGAAGCGACGGGAGGGTGCCGGCACCAGGGGTCGAACCCGGGACCTTCGGTTTACAAAACCGCTGCTCTGCCAACTGAGCTATGCCGGCCCGTCGGACATTCTAGCGGCCGTCGAACACCTGCCGCGTTCCGGGCAGCGGCAGGCGATCCAGGCGGCGCTACTTGATGACCTGCAGGTGTGGGGGCTTGCCCCGCGGCTTGCGGTCGGCGCTGTCGTCGCCCGCGGCGACGGCAGGGGCAGCGGTATTCGCGCTGGCCGCGACCGGCTCCTGGGCGACGGTGAACGCGAAACCGTAGCCGGTCTCCTTCGCGAAGATCCCGGCGACGCTCGCGACCGGCACCGCGATCTCCTGCGACTGGCCGTTGAAGCGGGCGGTGAACTGGATCCAGTCGTTGTCGATCGTGAGCTTGCGCGTCGCCGCGTGGCTCACGTTCAACACGATCTCGCCGTTCTTCACGTAGGCCGCGGGGACGCGCGTCTGCTCGTTGACCTTCACGGCGAGGTAGGGCGTCAAGCCGTTGTCCGCGCACCATTCGCAGATCGCGCGGACCAGGTAGGGCTTGGCGGATTGTTCGGACATTTCAGGAGTCAGGAGTCAGAGGACAGGGATCAGATGCGTCGGCGATTCCGGTGGCGGCGCATCGAGCGCCGCTGGCAGGCCTCGCCATTCCGGACTGCCGTGTCCTTCGAGGGAGGCTAGCAGGATTCGGGCCGGGGGGGCAATCCGGGTGCCGATCGGCGGACCGGCGGGCACGGGCCGGAGTCCGGCGGCATCGCCACCCTGCTCCCCGCTTCACAGGCGCCGACCCATCCGGCGCTCGATGCGCCGCCACCGGAATCGCCGTCGCTTCTGATCCCCGTCCCCTGATTCCTGATCCCTGAGTGCTACTTGCGCATCCCCCGCTCCGCGCTGGTCAGCGCCTCGGAGAACGCGGGCCTCGAGAACAGGCGCTCCGCGTACTTGAGGAGCGGCGCGGCGGTCTTGGGCATCGAGATGCCGTAGTAGTCGAGACGCCACAGGAGCGGCGTGATCGCCACGTCGAGCATCGAGTACTCCTCGCCCAGCATGTACTTGTGCTTTGTGAAAACCGGCGCGATCTGCAGGAGCGCGTCGCGGGCGAGGTTGCGCGCCTTCTCGGCGTTCTTCTGGTTGTTGCCCTCGAGCGCGTCGATGTGCGCGAACAGTTCCTTCTCGAAGCGGTGCAGGAAGAGCCGCGCGCGTGCGCGCATCACCGGGTCCGCCGGCATGAGCTGCGGGTGCGGGAAGCGTTCGTCGATGTACTCGTTGATGATGTTGGCCTCGTGCAGCACCAGGTCCCGCTCGACCAGCACAGGCACCTGGTTGTACGGGTTCATCACCGCGAGATCCTCGGGCTTGTGGTCGAGGTCGACGTCGATGATCTGGAAGTCCATCCCCTTCTCGTGCAGCACGATGCGGCAGCGCTGCGAGAACGGGTCGGTCGTCCCGGAATAGAGGGTCATCATCTGGTTCTTCTCCCTTGGCCCCGGCCAAGCGCCGAGGTTTCGGTATGCGCTCGGGGTTTCCTGCCGTTGTCGGCGGGCGCCGACGGGCCGTCCCTAGGCGCCCCGCCTGAATTCAACCCGACGCAAGAGGCGCAACGCAGATCGTTCGGACCCCCGCAGCCGCACGAACGCCTCCTGCGTCGGTCGCGTCAGTGCACGTCCTTCCAGTACTCGCGCTTCAGCCAGTAGGCGAAGAAGAACAGGACGCCGAGGAACATCAGCACGGCGATCCCAAGCGTGATCCGCTTGTTGCGCGAAGGCTCGCCCATGTACTCGAGGTAGTTCACGAGGTCCGCGACCATCGCGCGGTACTGCACCGGGGCCATCGAGCCCGGCTGGTCGACCGCCAGCGTGCGCAGCAGGTACTTCCCGCCCGGGGCGGGCTCCACCAGCGCGAGCGCCTTGGTCGCGATCGCCGCGCCTACCGCCTTCTCGTGATTCTCGAACTCGGTCGTGACGAGCTTGTTCTGTCCCGAATACGCCCACAGCACGTGCGGCATGCCGACGTTCGGGAACACGAGGTTGTTCCAGCCGGTCGGGGCGCCCTCGTCGCGGTAGAACCCGAGGAAATAGCTGTAGAGCCAGTCCGCGCCGCGCACCCGCGAGATCACCGTGAGGTCGGGTGGCTGGACGCCGAACCACGCCTTCGCATCGGCCGGTCGCATCGCGACCGTCATCACGTCGCCGATCTTCGCGTCGCCGAGGATCAGGTTGTCGCGGATCTGGTCCTCGGTCAGGCCGAGGTCGGTGAGCCGGTTGTAGCGCATGTATTTCGCGCTGTGGCAGTTGAGACAGTAGTTGACGAAGGTGCGCGCGCCCCGCTGCAGCGACGCGTCGTCGAGCCGGCTGGCCGGCGCGCGCTCCATCCGCAGGTCGGCGCCGCCCGACGCCATGGCCGGCGCCGCGAGGGCGAGTGCCGCAGCGGCGAAAAGCGCCATCGCGGCGCGCGATGTCTTGCTGGTCGTCATCGGCTTCAACTGGTCACCCGCGTCGGTACCGGCTTGGTCTTGTCGATCTTCGTGTACCACGGCATCAGCACGAAGAACGCGAAATACAGGGCGGTGAAGATCCGGGCCACGACGGTCGCCCGGTCGGCGCCGCCGAGCAGCGGTACGCCGTCGCCGAACTGGCCCCACACCGTCACCGGGACCACGCCGAGATAGCCCAGGACCAGGAAGCTCACCACGAAGATCGCGATCCACGTCTTGTAGAGCGTGCCGCGGTAGCGGATCGACCGCACCGCGCCGCGGTCGAGCCACGGCATCGCGAAGAAGATCAGCACCGCGAGGCCCATCACGATCACGCCCCAGACCTGCGTGCCGAGGAACGACGGGATCGCGCGCAGCATCGCGTAGTAGGGCGTGAAGTACCAGACCGGCGCGATGTGCTCGGGCGTCTTCAGCGGATCGGCCGGGATGAAGTTGTTGGCCTCGAGGAAGTAGCCGCCCATCTCCGGCATGAAGAACATGATCACCGAGAACACGATCAGGAAGGCGATCACGCCCACCAGGTCCTTGATCGTGTAGTACGGGTGCGAGTAGATCCCGTCGAGCGGAAGGCCGGTCTTCGGATCCTTGGGCTGGTGCTTGACGTCGACTCCGTCGGGATTGTTCGAGCCGGTCTCGTGCAGCGCCATCAGGTGCGCGGCCACGAGCCCGATCAGCACGAGCGGCAGCGCGATCACGTGGAACGCGAAGAAGCGGTTGAGCGTGATGTCGGAGATCGTGTAGTCGCCGCGGATCCAGACCGCGAGGTCCTCGCCGATCACCGGGATCGAGGCGAACAGGTTGACGATCACCTGCGCACCCCAGAACGACATCTGGCCCCAGGGGAGCAGGTAGCCGAAGAACGCCTCGGCCATCAGCGCCAGGTAGATCAGGCAGCCGAAGATCCAGGTGAGCTCGCGCGGGTTGCGGTAGCTGCCGTAGATCAGCCCGCGGTACATGTGCAGGTACACGACGACGAAGAACATCGACGCGCCGGTCGAGTGCATGTAGCGGATGAGCCAGCCCCACGACACGTCCCGCATGATGTACTCGACCGACTCGAACGCCTTCTGCGCGTCGGGCTTGTAGTTCATCGTGAGGAAGATGCCGGTGACGATCTGCAGCACCAGCACGAACGCCGCGAGCGAGCCGAAGTAGTACCAGAAGTTGAAGTTCTTCGGCGCGACGTACTTGCCCCACTGCGACTCCCACAGGGCGGTCAGCGGGAACCGCGCGTCGATCCAGTTCATCACTTTCTGCATGACGTCCTCGCGGTCAGGCCTTGTCGTCGCCGATCACCACGCGCGTGTCTGACAGATACTTGTGCGGCGGGACGACGAGGTTGAGCGGGGCGGGCATGCCCTTGTAGACGCGCCCGGCGAGGTCGAACTTCGACTGGTGGCAGGGGCAGAAGAACCCGCCGAGCCAGTCGGGCCCGAGGTCGGCCGGTGCAACGTCCTTGCGGAAGGTCGGCGAGCAGCCGAGGTGCGTGCAGATGCCCACCGCGATCCACAGCGGCGCCTTGATCGCGCGGTATTCGTTCTTCGCGTAGGGAGGCTGCTGGTCCTGCTCGGACTTCGGGTCGGCGAGCTTGTCGGTGAGCTTGGGGAGCGACGCGAGCATATCGGGCGTGCGCGACACCAGCCAGCACACCTTGCCGCGCCACTCGACGTCGATCTTCTGGCCCGGCTCGATCTTCGAGATGTCGACCTCGACCGGTGCGCCGGCGGCCTTCGCGCGCTCGCTCGGAAAGAGCGACATCACGAACGGAACCGCCGCGGCCACGGCGCCGACTCCGCCGACGACGCCCGTCGCGCCGACGAGGAAACGGCGCTTCCCCTTGTCCACCAGTGCTTCGTCCATGATCGCCTTGCGAGGAGGAGGCTTCTCGGGGAGTCCGGGGGCGTTCGACGTCCAGGCTTGCAACGGCCGCGCCGGGCAGGTTCCGCCCGGCCGCCCCTTGGGGACCCGCAAAAACCCGCCGATTATACGGGAAATCGCGCCCGCGCCGGAAGCGCCTGCGGGAAACGCCTTTTGTATCAGCCGTTTGCGAGGACTCCCGCGACCGGCTTCCGAAGGGTTTTCCGATGCGCGGCGCTATAATTCATCGCTCCGTTCCCTTCGAGCGTCCCGTTGCTGCGTCGATTCTGGCTCCTGTTCGCCCAGGCCTGCACCGTGTGTGTCGCGGCGCTGTTCGTCGTCGCGACCCTGCGTCCGGACCTGCTGCCGCGCGTCGCCGGCCGCGCCGGACCGGTCGTGCTCACCCGGGAAGCGCCTGTCGCCGAGCCTCGGCCCGCGGCATCGACGCCGATGGCGGTCGCGGCGCGCAAGGCGACTCCCGCGGTCGTGAGCATCAAGACGAGCAAGGAGACGCGGGCGCGCGCCAATCCGCTCCTCGACGACGAGATCCTGCGCCGATTCTTTCCCGAACTCGCGCGGCAGTTCGCGCCGCAGAAGCTCACCTCGCTCGGCTCCGGCGTGATCGTTTCGCCGGACGGCTACGTCCTGACCAACCACCACGTGGTCGCCGGCGCCGACGACATCCAGCTCGCCCTCGCCGATGGCCGCTCGCTCTCCGCGCGAGTCACCGGCAGCGATCCGGAAAGCGACCTCGCGGTCCTCAAGGTCGAGGCGAGCGCGCTGCCGTCGATCACCTTCGGCTCGCTCGACCATGTCGAGGTCGGCGATCCCGTCCTCGCGATCGGCAACGCGTTCGGCCTCGGCCACACCGTGACCTCCGGCATCGTCTCCGCGCTCGGGCGCAGGTCGCTCGGCATCAACCGGTTCGAGGATTTCATCCAGACCGACGCGTCCATCAATCCCGGCAACTCGGGCGGCGCACTGGTCGACTCGAACGGCAACCTGATCGGCATCAACAGCGCGATCTTCTCGCCCTCCGGCGGCTCATTGGGCATCGCGTTCGCCATCCCCGTGACGCTTGCGCGATCGGTGCTCGAGCAGATCATCCGCGACGGCGAGGTCACCCGCGGCTGGCTCGGCGTCGAGCCCCAGGACATCGACGCCGACGTGCAGCGTGCGCTCGCGCTCGACCGCGCGAGCGGCGTCGTCGTGCGCGCCGTCGTGCGCGACAGCCCGGCCGCCAGGGCCGGATTGAGGCCGAGCGACGTCGTGATCGAGATCGAGGGGAAGCCGACGCACGACGCCGCCGCGCTGCTGACGCACGTCGCCGAACTGAAGCCGGGGTCCAGCGTGAAGATCGTCGTCGTCCGCTCGAGAGAGACGGTGAGCGTCGACGTCGTGATCGGGAAGCGGCCGAAGGCTACCTGATCCGACCCGGTGTCAGACACCGTGTCAGACACCGTGTCTGACACCGGGTCGGGGACTATGCGGGTTCTTCCGCTTCCGGCCTCGGCGGCCCGGTTCCGACGAAGCGCGCCAGCACGAGCCCCAGCTCGAACAGCACCCACAGCGGAATGGCGAGCATCAGCTGCGAGACGACGTCCGGCGGCGTGAAGATCGCGCCGATCACGAACGCCCCCACGATCACGTAGGGACGGGCCGCCCTGAGCTTCTCGAGCGAAACGATGCGCAGGCGCACGAGCACGATGACGACGACCGGCGTCTCGAACGTGAGCCCGAAGGCGATGAACATCGTCAGCACGAACGACAGGTACTTGTCGATGTCGGTCATCATCTGCACGCCGGCCGGTGCGTAGCCGGCGAAGAAGCCGAACGCCACCGGGAAGACGAAGAAGTAGGCGAACGCCATCCCGATCGCGAAGAACACCACCGACGACACGATGACCGGCAGCGCGAGCCTTCGTTCGTGGTGGTACAGGCCCGGCGCGACGAAGGCCCACGCCTGCCAGAGCACGTAGGGCAGCGCGATCACGAACGCCGCCATCGCGGTCACCTTGAGCGGCACGAGGAACGTGCCGGTCACGTCGGTCGCAATCATCGTCGCGCCATGCGGCAGCACCGCGAGGAGCGGTCGCGCGAGCAGCGCGTAGATGTCCTTGGCCCAGGGGAATAGCGCGACCATCACGACGACGACGGCGATGATCGCGCGCAGCAGCCGGTCGCGCAGTTCGACCAGGTGCGAGATGAAGGTTTCCTGCGCGGCGCTTTCGGCTTCACTCATGCTGCAGTTCCACCCCGCGTCCCTCGGGCGTCCCCCGGCTCGGCATGACGAACCGAGGGACATCCGCGGGACGCGAGGTTTGCCATGGCGCGCTACTGCGCCTCGAACCCGGGCAGGCTCGGCTGGCGCGCGGGCTCGGGCGTGGTGCCCGCGGGTGCGGGCGACGGCTGTGTCTCGGTCAGCTCAGGGAGCTTCGCCGGCTCGGGATTCTCCTGGCCGGCGGAGTTGAGCTGCGTCTCCACGTCGCGCACCCCGCTCTCCACGTCCCTCGCCGCGTTCGAGACCGACTGCTCGAGATCGCGCGCCGCCGACGTAACCTCCTGCTGGACCTTGCGCAACTCCTCCAGCTCCATCTCGCGGCTGATGTCCGACTTGACCTCGTTGACGTAGCGCTGGAGCCGCCCGAACAGGTGACCCA
>JADLBN010000287.1 GCA_020847675.1 Burkholderiales bacterium
CCGCGGCGCGCGCGCGCTCGGCATCTTCGGCGACTCGGTCACGACCGACCACATCTCGCCCGCCGGCTCGATCAAGGCGACCTCGCCCGCCGGCCTCTACCTGCAGGAGCACGACGTCGCGGTCCCCGACTTCAACAGCTACGGCTCGCGCCGCGGCAACCACGAGGTCATGATGCGCGGCACCTTCGCCAACGTGCGCATCAAGAACCTGATGCTGCCGCCGAAGGCCGACGGCACGCGTGAGGAAGGCGGCGTGACGCTGCACCAGCCCGACGGCGCGAGGATGCCGATCTACGACGCCGCGATGAAGTACATCGCCGCGGGCACGCCGACGATCGTGTTCGGCGGCGAGGAGTACGGCACCGGCAGCTCGCGCGACTGGGCGGCGAAGGGCACGCAGCTCCTCGGCGTCAAGGCGGTCGTGGCGAAGAGCTTCGAGCGCATCCATCGCAGCAACCTCGTGGGCATGGGCGTGCTGCCGCTGCAGTTCAAGGACGGCGACAGCGCGGCGTCGCTCTCGCTCACCGGCGCCGAGACCTTCGACATCTCCGGGCTCGCGAACATCCGCCCGCAGCAGGACGTGAAGCTCACGGTCCACCGCGCCGACGGCACGAGGCAGGAGGTCGCGCTGCTGTGCCGGATCGACACGCCGATCGAGGTCGACTACTTCCTGCACGGCGGCATCCTGCCGTTCGTGCTCCGGGAGCTCGTCGCCAAGGCGGCGTGAACCCGGTGAACCGGACAGCGCGACAGGGCCTGCGTGGTCCCGTCGCGCGCGGTCGGGATCGCGGGAGCCGCCGCGGTCTCGCCCGGCCCGGCTGACCCCGTCCGGCGCGAACGAACCACGCAGCGCCGATCGAGCGCGAACGTGGCGGCGTCGAATCGTGTCGACCGGGCCGGCCCGGCGGCTGTTGCCGGGCGCTGCCCGACCGGAGCAAGGCCCGCGAGGAACCCGAACTGACGTCCACCCACGACGCGCTAGCCCGCGCACTGCCGCTCTACCTCGTCGCCGGCCTCTGCTTCACCTCGCTCGACGCGGTCGCGAAGTTCCTGGTCCGCGACCACGCGCTCATCGTGGTCGTGTGGGCCCGCTACGCTGGGCAGATGGCGGCGGTGACGCCGTACGCCCTCCACCGGGCCGGCCCGGATTTCTGGCGCACGCGCCATCCGCGCATGCAGCTCGTCCGCTCGGCGATGCTCGTCGTCGCCACGCTGTCCTTCTTCGGCGCACTGCGCTACCTGCCGCTCGCCGAGGGCTCGGCGATCTCGTCGCTCACCCCGGTGGTCGTCGTGCTGCTGTCGCCGTGGATCCTGGGCGAGCGGCCGGGACGCGCGCGCATCGGCGCTGCGCTCGCCGGATTCGCGGGCGTGCTCCTGCTCGTTCGCCCCGGTTCCGCGGTGTTCCATCCCGCCGCGCTCCTGCTGTTCGTGACCGCGGTCAGCAACGCGCTCTATGCGCTCCTCACGCGCAGGCTTCCCGGCGACAGCCCGTACACGACGCTGTTCTACAGCGCGCTGGTAGGGACGCTCGTTCTGACGCCGATGCTCCCGTTCGCGGTGATCCCCCACGTCTGGACCTGGAAGAACGCGGGCCTGTTCGTGCTGCTCGGCGTCTTCGCCGGTGTGGGCCACGGACTCCTGACGCGGGCGTTCCTGCGCGCGCCCGCCTCGCTCCTCGCTCCGTTCGCCTACCTGCAGGTGCTCTGGGCGACGGTCTACGGCCTTCTCGTCTTCGACCAGTTCCCCGACGCCTGGTCGCTCGCCGGGATGGCGGTGATCGCCGCATCGGGCGTCGCGCTCGCGTGGCAGGAACGCCGCCGCGCCAGGGCCGCGGCGCGCGCGACGTGACGACGGGGCGAAGCGGCGCGCCGCCGGGCGAACTCGGCCTCACGGTGCTCGTGGGCCTGTTCCTGACGCTGCAGCCGATCTCGACCGACCTCTATCTCGCGTCGCTCCCCGGCCTCTCGGCCCGCTTCGACGTCCCCGCCTCGACCGTCCAGCTCACGCTGTCGCTGTTCATGGCGGGCTTCGGCGCCATGCAGCTCGTGAGCGGACCGATGGCGGACCGCTATGGGCGCCGTCCGGTCATGCTGGGCGGGCTCGCGCTCTACGTCGTCGCGAGCCTCGCCTGCGCCGCGGCGCCGACGATCGGCGTGCTGATCGCCGCCCGTTTCGCGCAGGCGATCGGCTGCTGCACCGTCGTCGTGGTCGGGCGCGCGATCGTCCGCGACGCGTTCGCTCCGGCGGCGGGAGCGCGCGTGCTCGCGCACGCGTCGTCGATCCTCGCCGGATTCGCGATGGCCGGTCCGGTCATCGGGAGCCTCCTCGAGGTGGCATTCGGATTCCGGGGCGCGTTCGTGTTCATCGCCGCGATCGGCTTCGCCCTCCTCGGCGTCACCGCGCGCCTGCTGCCGGAGACTCTCGATCGACGCGACGTCACCGCACTCGAGCCGCGCCGCATGTTCTACGGCTACGCGGCGATCCTGCGCTCGCCGGTGTTTCTCGCCTACACAGCCGCCGGGTCCGCGAGCTACGGCGGGCTGTTCGCGTTCATCTCCGGCTCGTCGTTCGTGCTGATCGAGGTGCTTGGCGTGCCCGCTGGCTGGTTCGGCGCGTGCTTCGCCTTCGTGGTCGCCGGGTATCTCTGCGGCACGATCGCCTGCCGCAGGCTCCTCGCGCGCGTCGGCCTGCCCCGGACGATCGTGGCTGGCGGATCCCTCGCCGCGGCGAGCGCGACCGTCGGCGCCGCGCTCGCGCTCGCAGTCGTCCACCACGTCGCAGCCCTGCTCGTGCCGACGTTCGGCTACTTCTTCGGTCACGGCATCGTATTCCCCTGCGCCCAGTCGGGCGCGACCTCCTCGTTCGCCGAGCGCGCGGGCGCGGCGGCAGGCCTCTTCGGCGCGCTGGTGATGCTGATCGCGGTCCTCATCGGCACCTGGGTCGGCGCTTCGTTCGACGGCACGCCCGTGCCTCTCACGATCACGCTCGCCTGCGCCGGACTCGCCGCGCTCGCGGTCGCGCGATTCGGCGTCCTGAGGTATCCGGGCGACTCGTAAATACCCCTGCTGCAGCGCAACATCCGTAGGCGTACAATGGCTTCGCCGGACTGCGGCGAGGAGCCCGCAGCGGCGATCCACCCCGACCAACCCAAGGAGACGAACATGAAACTTCGTACGATGGCCACGCTGACCGCGCTGGCAATGGCGGCTTCGCTGGCCGCGTGCGGTGAGAGCTCGCAGCAGGCCGCCGAGAAGGCCAAGGCGGAAGCCGCCAAGGCGGCCGAAGCCACCGCCGCCGCAGCGAAGTCCGCTGCCGACGCTGCTGCGAAGGCCACCCAGGAAGCCGCCGCCAAGGCGCAGGAGCAGGCCGGCAAGGCCGTCGACGCGACCGCCGGCGCGGCGAAGGACGCTGCGCAGGCGACGTCGCAGGCCGCGACCGACGCGAAGGCCGCTGCCGACGCTGCGGTGCAGGCGGCGAAGGACGCCGCGAAGAAGTAAGCGAATCCGTTTCGAACCGACGGCCGGCCGCGGCGACGCGCGCCGGCCGTTGCGTTTCAGCGATCCGATCCGGCGTACCGCGAACGACCGCCCGCGCGTTCGCGCATCCCGACGTCACGGTCGCCGCGCGGCGCCCCGTTTGCAGCCGCGCGCCGGGACTCGACGCGCTGCCGCCCCCGATTCCTGATCGCTGATCCCTGACATCGGCGCTCGTTGCGCCGCCACCGGAATCGCCGACGCCTCTGTCACCTGTTGCCTGTCCTCTGTTCCCTGACATCGGCGTGCTTCGCCACCCAGCGCGTCAGCGGTTTCCACTGCTCCCAGTCCTGCTCGGCGCGCGAGCGTGGCAGGTCGAACACCGACGCGCCGACGCGCGCGCACCACACGTAGACCTGCGTCTGGCGCAGGTGCGCGATCACGGGGAAATCGAAACCGGCGAGGAACTCGTCGAGTTCGGTCGCGCTATGGGTCCGCGCATCCACGCGCATCGCGACGATGCCGACCGGAAGCGCGCGCTGGCGCACCGCCTTCGACTCGGCGACGGTCGCGAGGAATCGCTCGGCGGCGACCATGTCGTAGGCCGACGGCGTCAGCGGCACGAGCATCTGGTCGGCTTCGCGCGCGGCCTCCCGCAACTCCTCGCCGTGCAGTCCTGCAGGCGTGTCGACGACCCGCCACTGCAGGTCCAGCACCTTCGCGTCCTTGCGGCGCGCTTCGGGACCGAGCGCGGCGATCGGGGGAAACAGCGCGGGCCGACGCCCAAGCCATCCGCTCGCCGACTGCTGCGGATCGCGGTCGTCGATGGCGACGCGCTGGCGCTTGCCCGCGAGCCAGCCGGCCACGTTGGTGGCGAGCGTGGTCTTGCCGCTCCCGCCCTTGGGATTCGCGATGACGATGGTCTGCAAGACGCCGCCTCCTCCCTCGATGCCCGGCGCGCGCCGGACGAGTCCGTGTCGCGGCATCCGCCCCGGCGCGAACCCCGCCCGGACGCCCGGCCACAGCGCCTCACCGGTCCCCTGCTGGTTCCGGAACCCGGTCCAGGGGATGGTACCGGAACCTCTCCGCCCGCGTGGCACGTCGATTGCAAGCTGACTCGGAACCCGCTCCCGTCGGATGTCCGTGCCTCTCGATCCCGCCACCCTCTGCGCGCGAACCGCTGCCGGCGATGCCGAACTCGCCGCGCCGCGTCACGGCCTCGCGATCGCCCAGCGTCGCCTCCTGTCGCTCCTCGACCGCCCGGCACCGCTCGACGAACTCCTGGGCCGGCCCGGCGTCTTGCCGGAACGTCTCGAGCGGGACCTCGCGCGCCTGGCCGAACACGGACTGGTCGCGCTGCACGCGCCAGCTTCGCGCACCGGTCCGCGTCACGACGCCCAGCCTCCGGCCGCCCCGCGGCCCATGGCGGCTGGCGCTGCCCGGCAGGCCGCTTCCGGGTCCGCCGAGGCGACTCCGCGACCATGGACGCCAGCGCAGCCCGGGCTCGCCGCATCGATCGGATCGACCGCTCCGGAATCGCGAGTCGCCGCGGGCAAGCGCGTGCGTCACGGGCGCGCGCTGCTCCTGGGGTTCCTTACCCTGGTCGCCATCGGGGCGGCAGTCTGGTGGCTTGCTGCACCCGCGTTTTCGCCCGCGGGATCCCCGCCCTCTCGAACGTCGTCCCCGCCTCCCGCAGCGGCCGAAGGGGTCGTCGTCGCTGCCGGGGCCCCGGCCGTGGCGTCGACCCCGGCCCCGAATCGCACCGAGCCGCCCGAGACCCTTCGTGCAGCCGGTGCCGCCGCCCCGGCGCCAGCAGCCGCGCCTTCCACCGTTTCGGCCGCTCCCCGCGATGAGCGCCCGACCGAAGCCCTCGGTTCCAGGCCTTCGCTCGCGGCAAGGACATCGACCGAGGCCGCCGCGACGCTGCGTCAGCCCGCGCAACCCTCTCCCTCGACAGGGGCGTCCGCCATTCCGCCTGCAGCGAGACCCGCCCTGCCGGATTCGCCCACGGCCGGTGCTGCGCCTGCGCCGCCCGCGCCTGCGCCATCCGCCAGGGCCATCGTGTCGCTGCCTCCCGCGATACCGACTGCTCCCACCCAGGGAGCCGCGCCGTCGCCGGCCACGGCGGTCGCCCCGCCGCCAGGGCCCGCGGTACAGGCTCCAGCGGCGACGCTGCCTTCCGCGCTTGCGTCCGCGGCGCCGGCTGCAGCCCCTGCGGCGGTACCCGCGCCTGCGACGCCACCGGGTCCCGCTGCGGAAACTCCGGTTCCCGCGATTGCGGCGCCATCCGCGCCCCCCGCAGCGGTCCCGGTTCGGCTCGCTTCGCTCTCCCCCACGCCGCCGGCGGCCGTCCCGTCCCGTCAGCGGCTCGTTCCGCTCACGCGGGAGGAGCCCGCTTTCCCGCGCGAGGCGCTCTCGCAGGGCGTCTCGCGCGGCGTCGTGCGCGTGCGCCTCGCAATCGACGCCTCCGGCAAGGTGTCCGGTGTCGAAGTCCTCGCCGCCGAGCCGCGCCGGGTGTTCGACCGCGCGGTCGTCAGCGCACTGTCGCGTTGGACCTACGCGCCCGGGGAGCCGGGCCGCAGCAGCGAGGTCGAGGTCGCATTCCATCGCGAGTGAGGGCGAGGCCGCGCGGTAGAATCGCGCTCCGTGGATTCGCCCGCCGACCTCGCACCCGACACCCACGACGCGACGCCCTCGCGCCCGCGCGACGGCCGTCGCGCGGCGTTCGAGGCCAACAAGCTCCGCAAGCGCCTGTGTCGCCTCGCCGGCGAAGCCATCGCCGACTTCGGCATGATCGCGGACGGCGATCGCGTGATGGTGTGCCTGTCCGGCGGCAAGGACAGCTACGGCCTCCTCGACGTGCTGTGGATGCTCAAGCACCGCGCGCCGGTCCGCTTCGAGGTGATTGCGGTCAATCTCGACCAGAAGCAGCCCGGCTTCCCGGCGGAAGTCCTCCCCGGCTACCTCGGCGCGCGCGGCATCCCGTTCCGGATCGTCGAGCAGGACACGTTCAGCGTGGTGAAGCGCGTGATCCCCGAGGGCGGCACGATGTGCTCGCTGTGCTCGCGCCTGCGGCGCGGCGTCCTCTACCGCGTGGCCTCGGAACTCGGCGCCACGAAGATCGCGCTCGGCCACCACCGCGACGATCTCCTCGCGACGTTCTTCCTCAATCTCTTCTTCGGCGGAAAGCTGAAGACGATGCCGCCGAAGCTCGTGTCCGACGACGGCAAGCACGTGGTGATCCGGCCGCTCGCCTACGTCCGCGAGCGCGACCTCGCCGCCTACGCGAAGCTGCGCGAGTTCCCGATCATTCCCTGTACGCTGTGCGGCTCGCAGGAGCACCTGCAGCGCCGGCAGGTGGGCGAAATGCTGCGCACCTGGGAGCGGCAGCATCCCGGCCGTCTCGAATCGATCTTCGGCGCACTCGCGAAGGCGACGCCGTCCCACCTGCTCGACCGCAGGCTGTTCGACTTCGCGTCGCTTGGCGCGGACGGTGTCGCCCCCGGCGAGGGCGACATCGGCTTCGACGTCGACGCGCCGCTCGAAGCGGCGATCGAACGCATGGCGGCGGGCGGGCCGGGCGTGATGCCGATCGCGCCGCGCCGTCCCGGCTGACGGAACCGGCGATGCGCGCGGGCTCGGGCGGAGCGGCCCTCGGCGGCGCGCGCGGCGCGGACTTCCCTTCCGGCTGGCGGCTCGCCCTCGCCTGCGCCGCGATCGCGGCGCTCGGCGCGTGGCTGCGCCTCGACCAGTTCACGCAGCAGGTGCTGCTCGACGACGAGTGGCACGCGGTGCACCAGGTGCTGGCGCACGGCCCGGCGCAGTTCGTCGTCGACCTCGGCCACGCCGACTACGGCATCCCGCTCGGGCTCTACGACTGGGCGCTGGTGCATTCGATCGGCCTCTCCGAGACCGCCATGCGCGTGCCGATGATGCTCGCGGGTCTCGCCACCTTCGTGCTGCTGCCGCTCGCGGTCGCGCGGCGGATCGGACGCGAAGCGGCGCTGGGGTTCGCGCTCCTGCTTGCGCTGTCTCCGCCGCTCGTCGCCTACAGCCAGATCGCGCGTCCCTACGCGCTCGACCTCGTCCTCGGCTGGTACGCGCACTGGGCGTTCCGGCGCTGGTGGCTCGGAAGCCGCGCGGATGGCGCGGGCTACGTCGCGGCGACGGCGTTCGCCTGCTGGATGCACCTCGTCGTCGCTCCGTTCGTGCTCGCCCCGTTCGTCTGGGCGATGTGGCAGCTCGCGAGGAACCCGTCGCTGCGCCGCGCGCAGCTCGCACGCACGGTCCGTCTCGGCATCGGGTCGGCGCTCGCGCTCGCCGCGCTCCTCGGTCCGCCGATCGCCGCGCGGCCGTCGGCACTCGGCGCCAAGACCGGATTCGAGGGCTTCGACGGGACCACCGTAGGCGGCGCGCTGTTCTGGTGGTTCGGCACCCGCTCCGCGGTCGCGCTCATTCTCGCGCTGGTGCTCGCCGCGATCGGCCTGCGCCGCGTTTGGTTCGCGCTGCCGGAAGCGCGCACCGGTGTCCTCGGCCTCGCGGCGACCGTCGCCGTGCTCGCCGTCTCCCGCCCGGAGTGGGGCAAGACGCCGTTCGTCTTCGCGCGCTACCTGCTGCCGGCCGTTCCGCTCCTGCTTTGCGCGGTCGCGTGCGGCGCGGTAACGGCCGGTCACGCGCTGGCGGGGCGCGGCCGGTACCGCGCCGCCGCGGCGTTCGCGCTCACGCTCGCGAGTGCGGGGGCGCTCGCGGCGTCGAGCCCGCTGCGCGACTGGACGCGGCACCCGACGTCGTACCGGCTCGGCATCTACCAGCTCTACGACTTCCGCGACGAGTCGAACGCCGCACGGCGCGGCGTGGCGAAGATTCCGATGTCGCCGTTCTGGCACTCGCTCGCCGACCGGCCGCCGGATTCGCTGCTCGTTGCGGCGGCGCCGTTCCGCTTCGAGAGCTACGACTGGGACGGCCCGCGCTGGGAGAGGAAGTCGCGTCAGCGAGTGTTTCCGGGCTGGCTCACCGGCCTGTGCGTCGAGCATCGGCCGGGCGAGCTTCCCGCGCGCGACGGTCTCGCGTTCGCCAACGCGGTGCGCCTCTCCGACCGGGCCGCCCTGGCGGCGCGCGGCGTCGACTACGTGGTGTGGCAGAAGCCGTGGGTGCCGCTCGCCGAGGACCGGCTGGAGCGCGGCGGCGACCACGTCGCCCAATGCGAGGCCGCGCTGCGGTCTGCGTTCGGCCCCCCGGCCTACGAAGACGGGCAGCTCATCGCTTTCCGCCTCTCTGCGGGCCGTTCCGATGCTCGACGGTAAGCGCATCGTCGTCGTCATGCCGGCGTACCGCGCCGGCCGCACGCTGGAGGCGACCGTCCGCGACCTGCCCGGCATCGTCGACGACATCGTGCTGGTCGACGACGCGAGCGACGACGACACGGTCGCGATCGCGCGATCGCTCGGGCTCACGGTGCTGCTGCACCCGAGGAACCGCGGCTACGGGGCCAACCAGAAGACCTGCTACCGCGAGGCGCTCGACCGCCGCGCCGAAGTGGTCGTGATGGTCCACCCCGACTACCAGTACGACCCGCGACTCGTCACCGCGATGGCGGGCATGGTCACCTCGGGCGTCTACGACCTCGTGCTGGGCTCGCGCATCCTGGGCGGCGGCGCGCTCGCAGGCGGCATGCCTTGGTGGAAGTATGCTGCGAACCGGATGCTCACATTCGCGCAGAACCTGCTGCTCGGCGCAAAGATGTCCGAGTACCACAGCGGCTACCGGGCCTATTCACGCGAGCTTCTCGAGACGCTGCCGTGGAAGGACAACTCCGACGACTTCGTGTTCGACAACGAACTCCTCGCGCAGGCGATCGTCGGCGGACACCGGGTCGGCGAGATCTCGGTGCCGGCGCGCTACTTCGCCGAGGCGAGTTCGATCGGCTTCGCACGTTCGCTGCGCTACGGCATCGGCGTGCTCGGCGTCTCGGTCGACGGAGCGCTCGCGCGGAGCGGCCTCCACGTTCCGAAACGGTTCCGTGGCCTCCGCGCGCGCCGCGCTGCGCCGTGAACGCGCGCGCCCTCGCCGCCGAAGCCCGGCGCTTCACGCTCCACGTCCTCACCGGATTCGCCGCGGTCGCCGCGCATTACGGCACGATGGCGGCGATGATCGCGGCAGGCCTCGCGCCGGTGGGCGCATCGTCGGTGGGATTCGTCGCCGGGGCGCTGGTGCGCTTCGCGCTCGCATACCGGCACGTGTTCGACCCGACGCTCCCGGTCGTGCACTCGGGGCTGCGCTTCGCGGTCGCGCTGGGAGCGCAGGCGCTCGCCAACGCGGCGCTGCTCTCCGCCGGGCTCGCGGCCGGCATCCCCACCTGGCCGGCGCAGGTGGGCGTGACCGTGCTGATGACCTTCGCCAACTACGCGGCCTACCGGCTCTGGGTGTTTCGCTGAGGCGCACCGCCGCGGTGACGCGGACCTACTTCACCGTATCCTTATTCTGTCCGAACAGGACCGCGCGTTCTTTCTCGCTGGTGATTCCCGGCTTCCGGTTGACCGTCTTCGCGAGCTCGTAGGCGCGCGTCACCGCGGGACGCGCGCCGATCTCGGCCTTCCAGCGCTTGAGATGCGGGAAGTCGTCGATGTTCTGCCCCTGCCGCTCGGGCAGCACCCACGGATAGCACGCCATGTCGGCGATCGAGTAGTCGCCCGCGACGAACGCGCGGTCCGCGAGGCGCTTGTTGAGCACGCCGTAGAGGCGTCCGGTCTCGCGCACGTAGCGGTCGATCGCGTAGGGAATCTTCTCGACCGCGTAATTCGCGAAGTGGTGATTCTGCCCCGCCATGGGTCCCAGGCCCGCCATCTGCCAGAACAGCCACTGCGAAACCTCGCAGCGCCCGCGGAGATCCGCCGGGTAGAAGCGGCCGGTCTTGCCCGCGAGGTAGAGCAGGATCGCGCCGGACTCGAACAGCGACAACGGTCCGCCGCCGTCGGGCGGCGCGTGGTCGACGATCGCCGGGATCCGGTTGTTGGGGGAGACCGCGAGGAACGAAGGCTCGAACTGCGCGCCGGTCCCGATGTCGACCGGCTTCAGCCGGTACGGGAGGCCCGTCTCCTCGAGGAAGATCGTGACCTTGTGGCCGTTGGGGGTGGTCCAGTAGTAGAGGTCGAGCATCGGGCGATGGGCGATGGGCGATGGGCGATGAGCGATGGGCGATGAGCGATGGGCGATGAGCGATGGGTTCAGAACGTGCCCGGGTAGTTGCCGCCGTCGACCAGCACGTTCTGGCCCGCGATGTAACTCGCGTGCACACTGCAAAGGAACGCGCAGACGGCGCCGAACTCCGCTGCGTCACCGAAGCGGCCCGCCGGCACCGCCGCCGCGCCGGCGGCGAGCACTTCCTCGACCGGCCTTCCGGTCGCCTTCGCCCGGCCTTCGTAGGTGACGCGCAAGCGGTCGGTGTCGAACTGCCCGGGCAGCAGGTTGTTGATCGTCACGCCGTGGCGCACGACCTTCCGCGCGAGGCCGGCGACGAAGCCGGTGAGCCCGCTGCGCGCACCGTTCGACAGGGCCAGCACGTCGATCGGCGCCTTGACCGCCGACGAGGTGATGTTGACGATGCGCCCGAACCGCCGTTCGATCATCGCGTCGACGGTCGCGCGGATGAGTTCGATCGGCGTGAGCATGTTCGCGTCGATCGCGCGGATCCACGCAGCGCGGTCGAAGTCGCGGAAGTCACCCGGCGGGGGACCGCCCGCGTTGTTGACCAGAATGTCCGGCGACGGGCACGCGGCGAGCGCCGCGGCGCGCCCCTCCGGCGTCGTGATGTCGCAGGCGACCCAATGCACCGGACGCCCGGCCGCGGCGCCGATCTCGGCGGCTGCGCGCTTCACGTCGGCTTCGGTGCGCGCGCAGATCGTGACCTCGACGCCTTCGCGCGCCAGCGCCTGCGCGCAGCCGCGTCCGAGGCCCCTGCTCGCCGCGCAGACCAGCGCGCGTCGCCCGGAGATCCCGAGGTCCACGATCGCGCTACGCCGCGCGCGCCAGACCGATCCGGCGCACCTGGAGCACGGTCGCGATCGCGACCACGAAGCAAGCCGCGGCGCTCGCGAACACCGCTCCGCCCATCGCGTGGTCGAGCATGAAGCCGAACCAGACCGGGCCGATCATCGAACCCAGGTCGAGCCCCGAGTAGACGAACCCGTAGACGCGGCCCGAGGCGCCCGCCGGCGTCGCGTTGCGCACGATCATGTCGCGCGACGGCCCGATCATTCCGGTCACGAATCCGATCGCGACGAACATTGGCAGGAGCATCGTGGCCGAAGGCGCGACGATCGCCGTCGACAGGAGCAGAACGGCCCCGAGCGCGAGCCCGGTCGCGGCCACCTTGTCGTGGCGGTCGGTGCGGGCCGCGAGGAACCCGCCCGCGACGATGCCCGCGGCGCTGCCGAGGAGGTAGGCGGTGACCGCCGTCGTCGCGAGCGCGAGCGGGAAGCCGAACGCGACGTTCAGCGTCGCCGGCGAGAACGTCTGCAGGCCGATCGTTCCGATCGTGAAGATGGTGAAGAACGCGAAGCAGGCGAGAATCGCCGGCTGGCGCAGGAGCGCGGCGGATCCCGCGTGCGACGCCGCGCCGCGTCCCAGGTGACAGACGAGGTTCGCGCGCTGGGTCGCGAGGAAGCCGAGCGCGACGAGTCCGGCCGCGCCCAGCAACGCCAGCGCCGGCCGCCACCCGATCGCGACCGCGAGCGCGAAGGTCACCACCGGCGAGGCGGCATAGCCCAGCGCCCCGCCGACGCCGTGGACCGAGTAGGCGTGACCCAGGCGCCGTGGCGCCACGCTCGCGTTCAGAATCGCGAAGTCGACCGGGTGGAAGACGCCGTTGCCCACTCCCATGATCATCACGACCGGGAACAGCCAGCCGATGCCCGGCGCGAACGCGGCGAGCACGGTTCCGCCGGCGAGGAGCGCGAGTCCGCCGTAGAGCACCGGGCGGGCGCCGAAGCGGTCGACCGCGAATCCGGCGGCGAACTGCGACACGCCCGAGGCGACGTAGAACGCCCCCATCAGCGCGCCGAGCAGCGACCACGAGACGCCGAACTCGTCGCGCAGGAGCGGAAAGAGCGGCGGCAGCGCGAGCTGGAAGAAGTGCGACAGCGCGTGCGCGCCGCCCACCAGCCCGATCACTTTCGCGTCGCTGGCGAACGATTCGGCGTTGCGGGGCTCCAAGGCGTGCGGGTGTAAGGTTGCGGCGGGAAGCCTTGAATGATAGCGCATCGCGGCTGCCGCCGCGTCGACGGAGACGACCATGAACGATGCCAGATCGAAGACCGATGCAGAGTGGCGCGCCCAGCTGACGCCCGAGCAGTACCAGGTCACGCGGCGGAAAGGCACCGAACGCGCTTTCACCGGCGAATACTGGAACCTGGACGCTCCCGGCGAATACGCGTGCGTCTGCTGCGGGGCGAAGCTCTTCTCCTCCGACACCAAGTTCGACGCGGGCTGCGGCTGGCCTTCGTTCTACGCCCCGGCGGCCGCCGGGAGCGTGCGCACCGAGGCCGACCACTCGCACGGCATGCACCGCACCGAGGTGCTGTGCTCGGCCTGCGACGCGCACCTCGGCCACGTGTTCGAAGACGGGCCGCAGCCGACCGGCGAGCGCTACTGCATGAACTCGGCGTCGCTCAGGTTCAAGCCGAAGGCCTGATGCGCCTCCTCTTCGCCGAGGACGATCCGATGATCGGCGCGGGCGTGCGCCAGGGTCTCGCGCAGGAAGGCTTCGCGGTCGACTGGGTGCGGGACGGCGCCGCGGCCGAACTCGCGCTCGCCGAGAACGTGCACGAGGCGGTGCTGCTCGACCTGGGACTCCCGCGCAAGGACGGCCTCGACGTGCTCTCCGCCATGCGCCGACGCGGGGACAAGCGACCGGTGCTCGTGCTCACCGCCCGCGACGCGCTCGCCGACCGCGTCGCCGGCCTCGACGCGGGTGCCGACGACTATCTCGCGAAACCGTTCGAGCTCGCGGAACTCGCGGCGAGGCTCCGCGCCATCGCGCGCCGAGCGTCCGGCCGTGCCGCGCCGACGATCGAGCTGCCCGGCGTCTCGATCGATCCATCGACCCGTGAAGTGCGCGTGAACGGCGAGCCGGCCGTGCTTTCGGCGCGCGAGTACGCGCTGCTCGAAGCGCTGTGCACCCGTCCGGGCGCGATCCTGTCGCGTGCGCAGCTCGAGGAACGCCTCTACGGCTGGAAGGACGCGGTCGAGAGCAACGCCGTCGAAGTCCACCTGTCGGCGCTGCGACGGAAGCTCCCGGAGGGCTTCATCCGCAACGTTCGCGGCCTGGGCTGGATGATCGCCGCGCGGAAGGACGCATGAGGTCGATCCGCTCCGCGCTCCTCGTACCGCTCGCGGGCGGGCTCGCCGTCGCACTCGCGGTGGCGACCGTCGCGACCTACCTTCGCGCGCGCGACGAAGCGAGCGCGCTCTTCGACGTGCAACTCTCGCAACTCGCGGCGTCGGTCACCGGAATGCCGCTTTCGGTCGCGCCCGGCGGCCCGTCGATCGGTGGCGGCGACGCTCCGCTGGTGGTGCAGGTGTGGAACCGCGACGGCGTGCAGGTGTTCCGCTCGCGCGGCACCGGCGATCCGCCCGAACGCCGCACGCCCGGATTCTCGACCGTGGCGACGCCGACCGGGCCATGGCGCGTCTACAGCGTACTCGCGCAGGGGGAACTCGTGCAGGTCGCGCAGCCGCTGGCGCTGCGCGACCAGCTCGCCGCCACGCTCGCGTGGTCGACCATCCTGCCGTGGCTCGTCGCGGCGCCGCTCATCGGGCTGCTCCTGTGGTTCGCGATCGCGCGCGCGATGCGCCCGCTCGACCGCCTCGCCGCGGCGGTCGGCGAGCAGCATCCGCGAGGTCTCCGGCCGCTGCCTTCCGACGGATGGCCGCGAGAGGTGACCCCGCTCGTCGGGGCGCTCAACGGCCTGCTCGCGCGCCTCGATGCGACGCTGGACGCCCAGAAGGCGTTCGTCGCCGACGCCGCGCACGAATTGCGCACGCCGCTCGCGGCGGTCCACTTGCAGGCGGAGCTCGCCGAGCGCGCCAACGGCGACGAGGCGCGATCCGCGGCGCTCGCGACGCTGAAAAGCGGGTTGAGACGCGCGACGCGCGTGGTCGAGCAACTCCTCGCACTCGCTCGCGCGGACCACGCGTCGCAGGCGACCCCCCATACCGGCGTCGACCTCGCGGAAGTCGCGCGCACCGCCGTCGCCGAGCACGCGGGCCTCGCCGCGGCGAAGGACATCGACCTCGGGGCGGAGCCTCTCGAGTCTCTCACGGTGGACGGCGACGCCCACGCCCTCGCCACGCTGGTGGCGAATCTCGTCGACAACGCGATCCGCTATGTCCCGTCGGGCGGTCACGTCGACGTCGCGGTCGAGCGGCGAGAAGGGGCGCCCTCGCTGGTCGTTCGCGACGACGGCCCCGGCATCCCCGCCGCGGAGCGCGACGCGATGTTCGAGCGCTTCGCGCGCGGCGGGCAGGCCGACGCGCCCGGCAGCGGACTGGGGCTCGCTATCGTCCGGCGCATCGCCGAACGCCACGGCGCCACCGTCGCGCTGGGCGACGGTCCGGACGGCCGCGGGCTGGAAGTCGCCGTCCGTTTCCCGCGCTGAGGCGCGGGCTCCCTCGAACGCTGCCGCCGGCCGGCGCGGGCCTTAAGGCCCCCTTAAGCCTCGCCGCCTATCTTCGGTCGCGTGCGGGCGCCGTCGCGCCCCGTTGACCGGCCAAGTGGCCAGGAGACCTCCATGCAATCGCACGTGTTCAAGCGCACTGCCATCGCGATCGCCGTCGCGGGCGCGTTCGGATTGGGCGCGATCGCGGCCCAGCGCCACGTCGTCCCGGGCGAAGCCATCGCCGCGACGACCCCTGCCCCCACGGCCGCACCCGCCGCCAGTGCGGCGCAGCGGAGCGCCCTGCCCGACATCGCCGACCTGGTGACCCGCGAGAGCGGCGCCGTGGTCGAGGTCAGCATGTCGCGCGGCTACTCGAAGACCTCCGGCGACGACGAGGCTCGCGCGCCGCAGCAGAAGCTCCCGCGCGGCCTGCCGCCGGAACTCGCGCCGTTCTTCCGCGGCATGCCCGGCATGGGCGGCGACGACGACGCCCCGCGCGGGCCGGCGCAGGGCATGGGCTCGGGCTTCATCGTCGACCCCAACGGCATCATCCTCACCAACGCCCACGTCGTGGACGGTGCGGACGAGGTGACGGTGAAGCTCGCCGACCGCCGCGAGTTCAAGGCGAAGGTGCTGGGCACCGACAAGGCGACCGACGTCGCCGTGCTCAAGATCGACGCGAAGGACCTGCCGGCGGTGCGCACCGGCGATGCGCGCGCGACGCGCGTCGGCGAGTGGGTGGTCGCGATCGGCGCGCCCTACGGCCTCGAGCACTCGGTCACCGCAGGCATCGTGAGCGCGAAGGCGCGCTCGCTGCCGGGCGACACGGTGGTGCCGTTCATCCAGACCGACGCTGCGGTGAACCCCGGCAATTCGGGCGGCCCGCTCTACAACATGAACGGCGAGGTGATCGGCATCAACTCGCAGATTTTCTCGCGCTCGGGCGGATTCCAGGGCCTCGCGTTCGCGGTGCCGATCAACGTCGCGCTCGACGTGAAGGACCAGATCGTCAGGAACGGCAAGGTGAGCCACGGCAAGCTCGGCGTCACGGTGCAGGAAGTGAATCAGGCGCTCGCCGAGAGCTTCGGCATGAAGCAGCCGGGTGGCGCGCTGGTCGGTTCGGTGCAGAAGAACGGCCCCGGAGACAAGGCCGGCCTCGAACCGGGCGACGTGATCGTTTCGTTCGACGGACAGACGGTGACCAAGTCGGGCGACCTGCCGCCGATGGTGGCGGCGATGAAGCCCGGATCGACGGTCAAGATGGAAGTCTGGCGCGACGGCAAGGCGACGGAGCTCAGTGCGACCGTGGGCGATCGCGGCGACGGCAAGGTGGCGACCGCCAAGCGCGCCGAGGCCGGCGAAGGCAAGCTCGGCGTGGTCGTGCGGCCACTGTCGAAAGACGAGAAGGACGCGACCAACCTCGCGAGCGGTCTCGTGGTCGAGGACGTTGCCGGCGCGGCCGCGAAGGCCGGGCTGCGCGCGGGCGACGTGATCGTGTCCGCGAACCGCAAGCCGGTGACTTCGGTGGCCGAACTCAAGGGCATCGTCGACAAGGCCGGCAAGGCGGTCGCGCTCTTGATCCAGCGTGACGACGCGCGCATCTTCGTGCCGGTGCCGCTGGGCTGACGCGGTTAGCGGGCCCAACCGGCCCGCGACCGAAGGTTTACCGCTCGGGTGAGCGGCGTTGGGGTTGGGTGCCCCGAGCGGGTCCTCCGGCAGGCGGGCCCGTTTTTTTTTTGGATTCGGGGTCAGAGTCGGGTTTCCGGCACCACGGTCAGC
>JADLBN010000288.1 GCA_020847675.1 Burkholderiales bacterium
GACACCGTGTCTGACACCGTGTCTGACACCGTCTCGTCGTCGGGTTCGTCGGCGAGGAAGCCGCCGCTCTGGTGCGACCACAGGCGTGCGTAGAGGCCGCCGCGCTCGAGCAGCGTGCGGTGGTCGCCCTCCTCGACGATCCTGCCGCGCTCGAGGACGACCAGCCGGTCCATCGCGGCGATGGTCGAGAGCCGGTGCGCGATCGCGACCACGGTCTTGCCTTCCATCAGCCGGTAGAGGCTCTGCTGGATCGCGGCCTCGACTTCCGAGTCGAGCGCGCTGGTCGCCTCGTCGAGGAGCAGGATCGGCGCGTCCTTCAGCATCACGCGCGCGATCGCGATGCGCTGGCGCTGGCCGCCCGACAGCTTGACGCCGCGCTCGCCCACGTGCGCGTCGTAGGCCTGGCGGCCCTTCGGGTCGGCGAGTCCGACGACGAAGTCGTGCGCCTCGGCTCGCCGGGCCGCGGCGAGCATGCCTTCCTCGGTCGCATCGGGCCGGCCGTAGACGATGTTCTCGCGCACCGACCGGTGCAGGAGCGAGGTGTCCTGCGTGACCATGCCGATCTGCGCGCGCAGCGACTCCTGCGTGGCGAACGCGATGTCCTGCCCGTCGATCAGGATGCGCCCGTGCTCGGTGTCGTAGAAGCGCAGGAGCAGGTTGACGATGGTCGACTTGCCCGCGCCCGAGCGGCCGACGAGTCCGATCTTCTCGCCCGGCCTGATCGAGAGGTTCAGGTCCTCGATGACCGCGCCCTTGCCGCCGTAGGCGAAGCTGACGTGCTCGAACCGGATGTCGCCGCGGGTGACGACGAGCGGCTTCGCGTCGGGGCGGTCGACCACCGCGTGCGGACGGGCGAGCGTGTTGATGCCGTCCTGCACCGTCCCGATGTTCTCGAACAGCGACGCCATCTCCCACATCACCCAGTGCGAGATGCCATTGAGGCGCAGTGCCATCGCGGTCGCCGCCGCGACCGCGCCGACGCCCACCTGGCCGCGCGACCACAGCCAGAGCGTCGCGCCCGCGGTCGCGCCGATGAGCGCCATCGACAGCGCGTGGTTGGCGATCTCGAAGCCGGTCACCAGGCGCATCTGCCGGTGCACGGTCGCGAGGAACTCGCCCATGGCGCCCTTCGCGAACCCGGCCTCGCGGCGGGCGTGCGAGAAGAGCTTCACCGTCGCGATGTTGGTGTAGGCGTCGGTCATGCGCCCGGTCATGAGCGAGCGCGCGTCGGCCTGCTCGCGCGCGATGCGGCCGAGGCGAGGCACGAAATAGCGCAGCGCCGCCACGTAGACCACGAGCCATCCGACGAAGGGCAGCATGAGTTTGAGGTCGAAGCGGCCGAGCACCGCCAGCATCGTCGCGAAGTAGATGACGACGAACACGATGAGTTCGGTGACGATGATCCAGGTGTCGCGCACCGCGAGCGCGGTCTGCATCACCTTGGTGGCGATGCGGCCGGCGAACTCGTCCTGGTAGAAGCTCATGCTCTGCGCGAGCATCAGCCGGTGGAAGTTCCAGCGCAGCAGCATCGGGAAGTTGCCGGCGATCGCCTGCTGCTTCACCGCCGACTGCAGCGCGATCAGGAGCACGCTGCCGGCGAGCACGGCGGCAAGGGTCGCGAGGCGCGTGCCCTCCGTCTCCCACAGCTTCGCCGGCTCGACCTTCGCGAGCCAGTCGACCACGTCGCCCAGCACGCCGAAGAGCCACGCCTCGAACACGCCGATCCCCGCGGACAGGAGCGTCAGGACGGCGAGCCAGCGGCGCAGTCCGCGGGTCGCCGCCCAGAGGAAGGCGAAGAAGCCGTGCGGCGGCCGCTGCGGCGGCGCGTCGGGAAACGGATCGACCAGGCGTTCGAACGTCGTCAGCACGCGGGATCTCCGGCGGGGCGCGTCGCCCTTCGCGCGAAGCGGCGTCGTGGGCCGGAGGCGGGGCGGGGGCGACGCGGGAGGCGCAGCATAGCGCAAGAGGGCTCGCGCCGCAGCAGCGCTCGCGCTCGCCCGTCCGGGTTCTGCGCTACAGTCGCTTGCCATGCCCGCGCACGACCGCCGCAGGCTTCCCGCCGGGGATCTCGAAGCGCTCCTGGACGTCACCAGCGCGCTCGCCGCGCCGTTCGACCTGATGACGATGCTGGGCGAGGTGGTGAGCGCGGCGAAGCAGGTGCTTCGCGCGGAGCGCGGGTCGGTGTGGCTCCACGAACCCGCGACCGACGAACTGGTGCTGCGCGTGGCGACCGGCATCGCACCGGTCCGTGTTCGCTCCGGCTCCGGACTGGTGGGCGCCTGTGCGCGCGAGCGGCGCATCATCAACGTGCCCGATTGCTACGCGGACCCGCGCTTCGACCCGGGCATCGACCGCGCGTCCGGCTACCGCACGCGCTGCATGCTCACGCTGCCGCTCGTCGACCACAAGGACGTACTGGTCGGCGTGATGCAGGTGCTGAACAAGCGCGGCGGCGCGTTCGACGCGGACGACGAGCGCCTCGCGACGGCACTCGCTGCGCAATGCGCGGTCGCGTTGCAGCGGGTGCGAATGACCGAGGCGGTGATCGAGGGCGAGAAGATGCGGCAGGCCCTCGAGATGGCTCGCGTCGTCCAGATGAGCACGCTGCCCTCCGCGATGCCGCGGGTCCCGGGCTACGACGTGTGCGGCACCTTCCGACCCGCGGAACTGACCGGCGGCGACACCTACGACGTCGCGCTGATCGAACAGGGGCTTCTCGTCGTCCTCGGCGACGCGACCGGGCACGGGATCGCGCCGGCCCTGTCGGTCACGCAGATGCACGCGATGCTGCGCATGGCTTTCCGCCTGGGCGCGAGCCTCGACGAGGCCTACCTGCAGGTCAACAACCGGCTCGCCGAGACGCTCGCCGAGGACCGCTTCATCACCGCGTTCATCGGGCTGCTCGACCCGGCGTCGCACCGTCTCGCCTTCCACAGCGGCGGCCAGGGGCCGATCTTCCACTTCCGCGCGGCGGCGCGCGTTTTCGATCGCCACAAGCCCACGAGCTTCCCGCTGGGCGCGATGCCGCTCGCCAGCGCCCGCGCGCCGGTCGAGATCGCGTTCGCGCCCGGCGACGTCCTCGTGCTCCTGTCGGACGGATTCTACGAGCAGGCCGGGCCCGACGGCGGACAGTTCGGCGAGGCGCGCGTCGAGGCGCTGATCCGCGAACACCACGAACTCCCGGCCGCGGAACTCCTCGCCGAACTCGAGGCCGCGCTCCGCGCATTCGCGAACGGCGCGCCGCAGGAGGACGACATGACCGCGGTCCTGGTCAAGCGCGCTCCGGCGCCTGCGTCGCTGTCCCGGCACTTTTCGCGGTCGTTCGACTCGATCGCGGCGATGGTTGCGTTCACCGCCGACGCGTTCGAGCGGCTTGGCATCGACACCGCATACCTCGCGACGGTCGATTTCGTGGTGGAGGAACTGTTCACGAACATGGTCAAATACGCGACCGGGAGCGCGTCGGCGGTCGAACTCGAGGTGCGGGCGATTCCCGGCGGGGTCGAGGCGGTGCTGACCGACCGCGGCGTGGAACCGTTCGACGTGACCCGTGCGCCTGAAGCGGACGTCCACGCACCGCTCGAGCGGCGGCGGCCGGGTGGACTGGGTCTCCACCTCATCCGGCGCATGGTGGATGCCCTCGAATACCGTTACGACGGGGAGACGCGGGAGAGCCGCACGACGTTCCGGAAGACCGGGGCCGGGCGCGTGGACACGCCAGTGGGCGCCGGCACAGGGGAAGCGGATGCTGGGCATTGACTACGGAACGGACGGCGCTGTCGTCTTCAACGGACGCCTGGATGCGGCGCAGGCTGCCGCGGCGCAGGCATTCCTCGACCGCACCAGCGGCGTCGTGACGCTCGACTGCCGCTCGCTCGAGTACATCTCCAGCGCAGGCCTCGGCGTGCTGCTCAAGACCCACAAGCGGCTGATCGGGGCCGCGGGCCGGCTCCGGCTGACGGGAGTAGGTCCTCACTTGCGCGACATCTTCGTGTACTCGGGCTTCGACCAGCTCTTCGAGATCGAAGCGAGCGGATGAGCCGCGGCGATACGCCGGTTCCGCGCGGCGCCGTGGCGCGGCCGTCCCGGACCCTGCCAGCGACCTGTCGGTTGCCCGAACCGGAGGACCGCGGAGGGATCTCTCCGGCGCTCGCGCGCGGGTGGTCCAACGTTCGCGCTCGCCGGGTGTAATTGTGGACGACGAGGCCGACGAAGTTCTGGTCGAGCGGTTCCGCCACGGTGACCGCGAAGCTTTCGCTTCGCTGGTGGTGCGGTACCAGCGGCCGATCTTCAACGCCGCGTGGTGGGTGGTGAAGAGCGCCGAGGATGCGAACGACATCGCCCAGGACGTGTTTCTGAAGGTCGCGGAGCGCATCGAGGATTTCGATCCGCAGTACCGGTTCTTCAGCTGGATCTACCGGATCACGGTCAACGAGGCGCTCAACGCCCTGCGGAAGCGCGGCCGCGAGGAACCTCTGGACGACGCGGTGGAGTTGCCCGGGCCGGACGGCGACGATCCGGCACGGAAGCTCTCCGAAGCGCGGACTTCGGGCAGGTTGAGGGCCGCGATGGCGAGGCTGTCGATCCAGGACCGGACGGTGCTGGTGCTTCGACACTTTTCGGAACTGAGTTATCGGGAGATCGCGCAGGCCCTGGATCTGGACGAGAAGACCGTCAAGTCGCGCCTGTTCGAGGCGCGGCAGCGGCTCCGGACCCTGCTGGGCGACCTCCGCGACGCGAGATCATGAAACCGAACGACGCGACCCGACTGATGCACGCCGTCCTCGACGGCGAGGCGACCCCGGCCGAGGCGGGCGAATTGAAGCGCCTGCTCGTGGCCGATCCGGGCCTGGCCGCGGGGTTCGCCGAGTGGCGGGAGTTGTTCGACGCTCTCGCTCACCTGCCGAAGGCGCACCCGCCCGAAGGGCTCTGCGCCGCGGTGATGGCGAATATTCCGCAGACCCCGGCCCCCGCCGGCCAACTCCCTGCCCAAGAGCGTGTACTTGGCGTAGGTTCCGATTCCACCCGGGAGACGATCCCGGCTCCCATCCTCCGGAGTTCCCGGGCGATGGCATCCATGGGGGGCTTCACCATGAGCGAACAGACGAACGATCCGGCCAGCAGGCGCAAGATCTGGATAGGAGCGGGCGTGGCGGCGGTCGCGGTCGTCGCGGTCGGCGGCTTCATGCTTGACAAGCCCGCCACCGACACCCAGGGCACGATCCTGCCGGCGCAGCGCTATGTCGCGCCGCAGTCGACGGCGGTCGACCTCCAGCCCAACGCCAATCCGCGTCCGATGGCGCAACCGCCGCTGCCGGCGGGCCAGGCCGCGGCGTCGGCGCAAGGACAGGCCGCTGGACAAGCGGCGGGTCAAGCGGCCGGACA
>JADLBN010000289.1 GCA_020847675.1 Burkholderiales bacterium
GTGAACTCGGAGGTCGACCGGTCCATCCAGATCGCCATCACGTGGCAGCCGATGCCGGCGGTCGCGCGGCTGCCTTCGGGAACGCGCGTCGAGGTGTTGTGCGGGCAGCCCGAGCAGAAGTAGGGGATGCGAGCGATGCCGATGCGCGGCTTCGCGAGCGCGGCTTCCTTCGCGTTGATGAACGCCACGCGCTTCGCGATGCGCTCGCGGTCGCCCGGGTTCGGGTGCAGGCCGAGGCGCTCGATGCGCCCGGCGATCACCCGCGCGATCATCGCGGGCGTCAACTCGCCCGCGGCGGGCAGCAGCCAGTCGCCGTGCGGACGCACCCACTCGCCCTTCTCGTCGAACTTGCCGACCACGCGCGGGCGCACGTCGTCGCGCCAGTTGTAGAGCTGTTCCTTCAGCTGGTACTCGACGATCTGGCGCTTCTCCTCGACCACGAGGATCTCGTCCAGCCCTTCGGCGAACTCGCGCACGCCTTCCGGCTCGAGCGGCCAGGGCATCGCGACCTTGTAGAGGCGGATGCCTAGGTCGGCCATGTCGCGCTCGTCGAGTCCCAGGTCGTCGAGCGCCTGGCGCACGTCGAGGTAGCTCTTGCCCGAGGTGATGATGCCGAGCCGCGGCTTCGGGCTGTCGACGACGAGGCGGTTCAGCTTGTTGGCGCGGGCGTAGTGGAGCGCCGCGTAGATCTTGTAGTCCTGCAGGCGCGCCTCGGTCGCGAGAAAGGCGTCGGGCCAGCGGATCGACACGCCGTCGGCGGGCAGCGGGAAGTCGTCCGGCACGACGATGTTCACGCGGTCCGGATCGATCGACACCGACGCCGAACTCTCGACCGTGTCGGCGACGCACTTGAAGCCGATCCACAGTCCCGAGTAGCGGCTCATCGCCCAGCCGTGGAGGCCGAGGTCGAGGATCTCCTGCACCGAGGACGGGTAGAGCACCGGGATCATCGCGGCCGAGAACGCGTGGTCCGACTGGTGCGGCAGCGTCGAGGACTTCGCCGCGTGGTCGTCGCCGGCGAGCACCAGCACGCCGCCGTGCTTGCTCGTCCCCGCGTAGTTCGCGTGCTTGAACACGTCGCCGCAGCGGTCGACGCCGGGGCCCTTGCCGTACCACATCGCGTAGACGCCATCGACCGCCGCGCCCGGATGCAGGTTCACCTGCTGCGTGCCCCAGATCGAGGTCGCCGCGAGGTCCTCGTTCAGCCCCGGCTGGAACTTGACGTTCGCGCGCTCGAGGAACGGCTTCGCGCTCCACAGCGCCTGGTCGAGACCGCCCAGGGGACTCCCGCGGTAGCCCGAGACGAACCCGCCGGTGTTGAGACCGGCCGCCTTGTCGCGCTGCTGCTGCAGGATCAGGAGGCGCACGAACGCCTGGATGCCGGTCAGGTAGACGCGGCCGTGGTCCTGCGCGTACTTGTCGTCGAGGGTGACGTTCGCGAGCGCGACGCCGCTACTGTTGGGGGACATGGCCGAAACTCCGCGAAGATCGTGTCTTGGGACGCTTCGAAGCCTGAACATGGGGCTTCGTCGACGCAAGCGCAACGCGGGCTCGTGACCCGCGCGCGACGCAGCCGGATTCTACGCGCGTGGGCTTCGCCCGGCAATTTGCAGGCGCGACCGCGATGGCCGGATCCCGGGACCGATCCCGTTACGTTCGCATGGCCATCCGGCCGCCGCCGCGGATCGATGGGCCGAAGCGAAGCGGACCGCGAGCGAACATCGCGGGGCGACTCCCCTCAGCGATACGGCCCGAAGGGTCGCCTGCGGTGCCTGCCGACCCGGAGGCAGAGCGGTAGAATCCCTCGCCCATCAGCCGAGTCAAGCGCATGAACGCCCCGCCGCTCTCCGCCGTCGTCGTCGACACCGCACCCGCGCCCCACGCCTCCGTGATCTGGATGCACGGATTGGGCGACACCGGCCACGGTTGGTCGCAGGTCGTGCCCGAACTCGGCCTCCCGCCCACGCTGGCGGTGCGCTTCGTGTTCCCGCATGCGCCGTCGATGCCGGTGACCTTGAATCAGGGCTACGTGATGCCGGCCTGGTACGACGTCCGGGCCGCCGACTTCCAGTCGCGCGCCGACCTCGCCGGCGTGCGCGCTTCGCGCGAGCGCATCGAGGCGCTGGTTGCGGCCGAGCGCGCGCGCGGAGTGCCTGCGTCGCGCATCGTTCTGGCGGGATTCTCGCAGGGCGGCGTGATCGCGCTCTACACCGGCCTGCGCCACGCCGAGCGGCTCGCCGGCATCGTCGCGCTGTCGACCTACGTCGTCGATCCGGCGACGTTCGCGGCGGAGGCGTCGGTCGCCAATCGCGACGTGCCGATCTTCATGGCACACGGCAGGCGCGATCCGGTGCTGCCGTTCGCGCTGGGGGAAGCGTCGCGCCGCGCATTGGAGGCGGGCGGCTGGCGCGTCGAGTGGCACGCGCACGACATGGAGCACTCCGCCGTGATCGAGGAGATCCGTGCGGTCGGCGGGTTTCTCGCGCGGGTGCTCGCGTAGGTCCCATTCGGAGTCAGAGTCGGGTTTCCGGCTTCA
>JADLBN010000290.1 GCA_020847675.1 Burkholderiales bacterium
CGGCGTGTTCGTCGGCGTGTTCGTCGGCGTGTTCGTCGGCGTGTTCGTCGGCGTCGCCGTCGGCGTCGCCGTCGTCGTCGGCTGGGCCCAGGCGAGGACCGGCACCAGCACCAGCGCCATCACCGCCACTCCGATCCGCCAATTCGTTCCGGTCATCGTCATCGTCTCCCTGCGGCAGTTTATCCCCTGACCCACGGTCTTGCCAACGATCGCTTACACTCGGCCGGGTTCTCGACCGTTCCGCCGTCATGACCTGGACCAGTCTCGCCCTCGCCGTTGCCGGTGTCCTATGCGTGAGCCTCGCGCAGATCCTGTTCAAGGCAGCCGCCCCCGGCTTCAACGACCCCGCCGCGGGCTGGACCGACCGCCTGCTCCAGCCCGCGCTCGTCGGAGCCATCGCGCTCTACGCGGCTGCGACCGTCCTGTGGCTCTTTGCGCTCGGACGCGGGCGTCTGGTCGTCATCTACCCGGTGATGGCGGCATCCTATTTCGTCGTCCCGCTGCTGGCGTGGTGGTGGCTGGGCGAGGAGCCCCACGTCCGGACCTGGCTCGGCAGCGCTTTCATCCTCGCGGGCATCGCGATCGCGGCGCGGTGAACCGGCCTTGAGCCGTCGTGCGCCGACGGGTTTCATCCTGAGCCCGGGGAGCGGCAGGGCCGCGCTGGCGCTCATCGTCGTCGTAGCGGCCATCCTGCGCCTCGCGGGCGTGCACTGGGACGACGGGACCCACCTGCACCCCGACGAACGATTCGTCACCATGGTGACGCAGGCCCTCGGCCGCGGGAGCCTCGAACCCGCCGGGCCGCGCACGAACGAGCGGCTGGCAGAGTGCAAGCGGGTCCCCCCGCCAGCTGGCGTCGGACCGTGGCTCGACACCGGCCGCAGCGATTGGTCCCCCGCCAACGTCGGCTTTCCGTTCTACCCCTACGGCATCCTGCCTCCCGCAGCCGTCAAGGGTGCGGCGCTGGCCCTTGCCCGCGCGGGATGGCCGGACGCCGCCAGCTACTCCGGCATTCCGACGGTCGGCAGGATCGCGGCAACGGCGGCGGACCTCGTCGCGCTGTGGTGCGCTTTCCTGCTCGGCCGGGCGATCGGTGGCCGGCGGGCAGGACTGGCGGCGGCGGCGCTCTACGCGTTCGCGATCCTGCCGCTGCAGCTTGCGCGCTTCTTCACGGTCGATCCGTTCGCCAACGCGTTCGCAGCGCTGGCGCTCGTTTTCGCCGTGCGCGCGGTCGCGCACGCCAAGGTGGCGGACCTGGTCGCCTTCGGGTTCGCGTCGGGACTCGCCGCCGCGTGCAAGCTCTCGCTCGCCCCCTTGCTCGCGCTCGCGGTCCCGGTCGCGTTCCTCGCGCCGGCTCGCCACGCCGGACCGCCCGCGTGGGCGCCGGCCCTGTTGCGGGCATTCGGCGCGTCGCTCGTCGCCGGTCTCGCGGCGTTCGCGATCTTCCGCGTGGCCCAGCCCATCGTGTTCTCCGGACCGGGCATCGCCGACCTCGCGCCCGCGCCAGGTGCGATAAAGACGTTTCGCTCGCTCGCCGCGATGATGGACGGATCCGCTGACGCGCCGCCAGCGTGGCAGTGGATCGGACGGACGCGGGGACTCGACCCGTTGAGAAATCTGCTGCTGTTCGGGCTCGGGCCTTCGCTGGCGCTCGCTGCAGTCGCGGGCGTCGCGCTCGCGTCGTGGCGCGCCGCAGCGGGCCCGCTGTTCCGGCGGCGCAGGTCGATCGTGCTCCTTGCCGCGGTTCTCGCCTACGGGGCGTGGCTCGGCACCCAGTTCGTGAGTTCGATGCGCTACTGGCTCCCGCTCTATCCGCCTCTCGCTGCGCTTGCCGGATGGGCGCTCGTGACCGGAAGCCGCGCGCTGCGGCAACGCGTGGGGGCAGCACGCCGCCTGCCCGCCGTCGCGATCGCGATCGCTGCCGTCTGGTCGGCGGCGTGGCTCTCGGTGCCGCTCTCCGCGCCGACCCGATTGTGGGCGAGCCACTGGATGCTCGAACGCGTGCCGGCCGGCGCTTCCGCACCGCTCGCCGGAGAGTCCGGGCCGCTGCCGCGCCGCCTCAACTGGGCCATCGACGCCGAAGTACCCTCGGCGCCGCGCGAGGTGTCCGCGCAGACCGTGGCCCAGGTGGCGGGAGCGATCGATCGGCTGGAACTTCGTCTCGCGTCCGCCCCTGCCGCCACGGAAGCATTCGTCGTCGTCGCGAGCCTGCAGCGCGACGACGGCACCGTGCTGATGCCGTCCACGCGGCTGCCTGCACGGATCTCCGCGCACGCGCCGCCCGGCTTCGACCCGCGCGACCGCGTACTCGTCGCGACGCTGCCCTCGTCCTTTGCCGTCGACGAGGGTGCGAAGCTCACCCTCAGGCTTTCGACCGGGGACGAGCCGTTCAAGATCGCAGGCAGCGCGATCGCCACCGAGGGCGCGTGGGACGATCCGGTGCCGATGAGCGTGCGCCTACTGCCGGCCGGAACGAAGGTCGAGCCCGGTTTTCCGGGATTCGTGCGCGCGGGGTCGCAAGCCGAGGGCGTCGATCCGTTCGGCCAGCGCTACTTCCGCAGCGTGGACCTCGCGATCGCCCGCCGCGACGACGAGGTCAAGCGCGAGGCGCTCGCGCGGGGGCTCGACGAGGCGAGCTGGATCACGATCTCGAGCCAGCGCTTCTACGATGCCGTCTCGCGCGACCCCTACCGGTTCCCGCTCAC
>JADLBN010000291.1 GCA_020847675.1 Burkholderiales bacterium
GCGTAGGCCGGACACCGCTGGCGTCGCGGCCGCCGATCGGCCACAATGCGCGCCCCATGGCCCGTCCCTCCGCCTCTGCCGTCACGGTGCTCGCGCTCGCGGCGATGCTCGCGGCCGCGCCCGCGCGCGGCGACGGCGTCCGCCCCGTCCCGGCATCCGGAGGCGGCGTCGCCGAAGTCGCGTGGCGCGGGGCCCAGGACCTCGTCATCTACGCGCTCGGCCTCGTCGGCGTGCGCTACCGATACGGCGGCGAAACCCCCGAAGGCGGGCTCGACTGCAGCGGTCTCGTGCGCCACGTGTTCGGCCAGGTGGCCGGCATCGCGCTCCCGCGCACGTCGAAGGAACTCGCCAGGATCGGGGAGCCGGTCGTCCGCGCCGACCTGCGCGCTGGCGACCTCGTGTTCTTCAACACGCGCGGCTTCGCCTACTCGCACGTCGGAATCTTCCTGGGCGACGGACGCTTCGTCCAGGCACCGTCGCGCGGCAGCGCGGTGGCGATCGCCGACCTCGGCAACGGCTACTGGAGCAAGCGATACAACGGCGCGCGGCGCCTGGTCGGCGTGCTGCCGGAACTCTCCGCCGGCGACGCACCCCCGGCGCTCGCCGCGAGCATCACGCCGTAGGCGCGTCAGTCGCGCGCGCCGGCGCGCTTTAAGCGCTCGACCAGTTGCTGGTCCTCGCCGCGCTTCGCCCAGTCGAGCGCGGAGGCGCCGTTCTCGTTGCGGCGGTTGACGTCGGCACCGCGCGCGATCAGCAGCAACGAGGTCGAGTAGCGGTTCTCCCGCACCGCCATCATGAGCGCGGTGGTGCCGTTGGGCGACGCTGCGTTGATGTCGCTGCCCTCGCCCAGGAGCCAGCGCACGAGATCGTCGTGCCCTCCGGTCGCCGCGTAGATGAGCGGCGTCCACCCCTTGGCGTTCACGGCGGCGCCCTTCTGGCGCAGCGCCTTCGCGATGGCGCCGTGGCCGTTCAGCACGGCGACCATCAGCGCGGTGTCGCCCCAGCGGTTGCGCTTGTCGACCTCGGCCTTCGCCGCGAGCAGCGCATCGACCGCGCCCGCGCTTCCGGCGCGCGCCGCGGCGACGATCACGGGGTCGCCGTTGGCGTCGACGCTGTCGGGATCGACGCCGCGCGCGAGGATGGATTTCACCTGGTCGCCGCGGTCGTTCACGGCCGCGATGAAGAGATCGTCGAGGAGTTGCTGCGCTTGGGCGGGCAGCGCGGTCGCGAAGGCCAGGAAGGCTGCGGCCAGGAGCCGCCGGAAGTCAGTTGCCATGGGGTTCGATGCGGAACAGGCGGAAGAAGTTGGCGGTCGTCGCGCGGGCGATGTCCTCGACGCCGGTGCCGCGCAGCCGCGCGATCGCCTCGGCGACGTGCACCACCCACGCGGGCTCGTTGGTCCGGCCGCGATGCGGGACCGGCGCGAGGTACGGGCTGTCGGTCTCGATCAGCATACGCTCGAGCGGCACCCGCTTCGCGACGTCGTGCAACTCGCGCGCGTTCCGGAACGACACGATGCCGGAGAACGAGATGTGGAAACCGAGGTCGAGCGCCGCGGAGGCGACCTCCCAGGACTCGGTGAAACAGTGCATGACGCCGCCCACCTCGTCCGCACGCTCCTGCCGCAGGATCGCGAGCGTGTCGTCGGCGGCGCTCCGCGTGTGCACCACCAGCGGTCTGCCGGCCTCGCGCGCCGCGCGGACGTGGGTGCGGAAGCGCTCGCGCTGCCACGCGAGATCTCCGGTGAGCCGGTAGTAGTCGAGGCCGGTCTCGCCGATCGCGACCACCTTGGGCCGCGACGCGAGTTCGACCAGCGTCGCGACGTCGGGCTCGACGGTGTCCGGATAGTCGGGGTGCGTGCCCACGGTCGCGTACAGGTTCGCGTGCGCGGCGGCGAGCGCGTGCACGCGCGGCCAGTCCGGCAGGTCGACCGAGATGCACAGCGCGTGGGTCACGCGCGCGGCGCGCATCGCCTCGAGCTTCGAGCCCACCGCGCCCGCGAATTCCGGGAAGTCGAGGTGGCAGTGGGAGTCGACGAACACGTCAGGGAACAGGGAACAGCAACGTCACATGGGTCGATGCGTCGCGCGCAGCGCGACGCTCTGTTACCTGTTACCTGTTACCTGTTACCTGTTACCTGTTACCTGTTACCTGTTACCTGTTACCTGAACCCTAGAGCGTGTGCGTCGCCCGCGACGACGCGAGCGATTCGCCCAGGATCTTCTCGATCGCGGCGCGCGCCGCCTCGCCGGTCTCGTCCTGCGTGAACTGGACGCCGATGCCCTGCGTCCGGCTGCCCTGCACCCCCTCGGGCGTGATCCAGACGACCTTGCCCTGCACCGCGATGCGGTTGGGGTCGTCCATGAGCGCGAGCAGCATGAACACCTCCTCGCCGAGCGCGTAGGAGCGCGAGGTCGGGATGAAGATGCCGCCGCCCTTCAGGAACGGCATGTACGCCGCGTAGAGCGCGGCCTTCTCGCGGATGTTGAGCGACAGCACGCCGGGGCGCGCCGCCGCGCCCGCGTTGCCTGCCGCAATCGACTTCGGATCGGCCATGGTCAGGGAAACAGCGTCCGGTACTCCGCGAGGAGCGCCTCCGCAACGAGTCGCGGCTGCAGCGGATGGGCGATCCACGCACGCTGGAACAGGACTGCGCGATGATAGCGGCAAAGGGCAATGGTCGCCACCTTGGGCGCGAGCGCGGCGAGCGCCGCCGCCCGTCCGGGAAGCCGCGAGGGTGCAAGTCCGGCCGCCGCGCGCGCGAGGTCCGAACTCCACGCCGACATCGCATCGAGCGCCAGGGCGAGCCTCGTCTTCCGCTCGTCCTTGCCGCCGGCGTCGATGCGCGCTCCCATGGCGGCGGGGACGAGCCGCCGGGGTTGGGACAGCGCGTCGTACCACGCGCTGCGCTCGGCCCTTCCGCC